>NZ_JBHJSJ010000001.1:0-132575 GCF_042268845.1 Kitasatospora sp. NPDC056273
GCGCCCCCCGCCCGGGGCCCGCGCGCCGCCCCCCCCCCCCCCCCGGCCCCGGGGCCGGCCATCTCCACGACGAAACAAACCAGTTGATCGACAAGCTGGTAGCTGCGTGACGGCTCCCCTCGCGGAACAGGCTCAGCCCCAGAACTCCCGCAGGGCGGCGTTGACGGCGGCGGGCTCCTGGGTGTGCGGGTAGTAGCCGGGCACCCGCAGGAGGCGGCCGTCGAGGGAGTCCGTGAGGGACTCGGCCACGGCCATGAGCGGGAGCCCCACGTGTTCGCGGTACGCGGCCGGCGCGTGCTCCCAGGTTCCGCAGATCACCAGGACCGGCAGGGCGGCGCGCCGGATCGGCTCCAGCGGGATCCGCGCCTCCCAGACGGGCCGTTCCCCCATGGAGGTGGCGACGGCACGGAGCCGGCGCGGCGTGGGCTCGGGCATGGCCATCCCCAGCCCCTCGGTGGACGCCCGCAGGTACTGCTCCGGCGTGACGTCGTCCGGGATGCCCGGGGCGCCGTCGCGCACCCGGTCGAGGAGTTCGGCGACGACCGGGTGGTGCGCGGCGGCGGTGAAGGCGGAGGGCTGGATGAGGGCGAGGGAGCGGACGAGGTCGGGTCGGCGCGCGGCGGCGATGAGCGCGGCGACGGCGCCGTTGCCGTGCCCCACGAGGTGGGCGCCGCCGAACCCCGCGGCGGAGGCCCCGTCGCCGAGAAGCCCCTCGATGTCCTGGGCGTCGACGTCGAAGTCGCTGCGCGCGGTGTCCGGGCTGTCGCCGTAGCCCCGGCGGTCCATCAGGAGGAGCCGCCGGCTGTCCGCGAGGGGCCGCTGCCCGGCGAACCCGTACGCGGGGTCGCTGCCCCAGGTGAAGATGTTGTGGACGAAGAGGGCGGGGACGGCCGTCGGGGCCGCCGGGGCCTCCGAAGCTGTCGGGGCGCGGCCTCCGCCGACCCGGTCGCGGTCATCCCAGACGGTCACGTGCACGGCTGCCATGGGGCATCCTCCCGAAGCCGAGGAACGTCAACTCCCGTGAGCCTAGACCTCGATCCACTGCCGACGCCCGTGCCGGGGTGCCACGGGGCATCCTGCCGTGCGGCGTGGGGAGGCGTGCGCGTGCGCTGGGACTCGGCCTACCCGCCCGGTGTCCGGTAGATTCTGCGCCCGGTTGATCGGCACACGAAGTGGCCGGGTGCCGTGGGTTCGACGCAGGGGGGCGACGGGTGCGGAGCGGGGACGGGCGTGTGGGGGGTCTGCTGGAGTGCTGGCGGGCCGTTGAGTTGTTCAGTCCGCCGCCGATTCCGGAGGTGCCGCGGAAGCGTCGGTCTGGCCGTCCTCGGGCGTCGGACGCGGTCGTCGTCGATGTGACGCCGGCGGCCGGGCAGGCGGCGGTGCTGTTGCCGTGGGCGCCGGAGCACCCGGAGACGGCGGCGCGGCGGGCGCCGCGGGGGATGGTGTGGCGGCACGAGGTGTACGGCGGGGTGTACGACCTGGAGCTGCTGCGCCAGGCGATGATCGCCGTGCTGCCGGAGGGGACCGACCCGGACCCGGGGGTGCCGGACGAGGAGTTGGTGCTGTCGGGGCGGAGCGCGATGTTCGCGCTGGTCCTGGACGAGCACGGGCGTCCGGTCGAGGACACCTCGGTGGTCTCCGCGTGCGGCTGGGCGGCGGGTCGGCTGTTCGACCCGGGGCCGTCGGTGGCCGGGTGGCTGGACGGGTTCGAGGAGCTGGGGGAGGCGTTCGAGGTCGCGGTGGGGCGGCTGACCGCCACGCCGATTCCGTACGCGCCGGGGCCCTCGCCGCTCCCGAACCCGGTGACCGTGGGGGAGGAAGCCGTCCGCGGCTGGCGGCAGCTGATCGCGGAGATCCTGGGCGGCGCGGCGGTGGCGGCGGTCGGTGCGCTGTTCGGCGAGGTCGCCGGGGCGGCGGTGCGCGGGGCGACGGAACCGCTGGTGCGGCGTGTCGCCGACTGGTCGGCGGCCCGCCGTCCGGACGAGGAGAGCGCGGCGGGGGAGCCCGCGCCCGTGCCGCCGGAGCCGCCCGCTGACGAAGTGGCGCAGGACACCGGCCCGCGCCCGGTCGGGCTCGCCGACCTGGTCGCCCTGACCGCCCAGATCGCCCACCTCTGCGGCGTCGAGGAGCACCTGGACCCGCGGGTGATCCGGGTCCGCAGCCGGCTGGTCCACCGCCCGCGCGACCCGAAGGCCAAGCCCGCCGCCGCGCAGCCGTTCCTCAACAGCCTGCTGCCGCCCGACCTGGCCCGGGTCCGCGCCGCGCTCGACGACGGCCTCGGCCCGGCCCTGGAGGCCTACCTGACCGGCCGCCGGGACATCCCGGTCGGCGCCCGCACCGATCTGCGCGAGGACCGGCTCACCGTCCTCGACGGCGTCCACCCGGCCCTCGTCCCCGCCGGGCGATGGCCCGCCAAGGCGCGGTACCCGCTCGCGCTGAGCCAGCAGTTCGCGGTCGACCGCATGCTCGCCGACCGCACCGCCGCGGACGCCGACGCCGGCGGCCTGTTCTCCGTCAACGGCCCGCCCGGCACTGGCAAGACCACCATGCTGCGCGACCTCGTCGCCGCCCTCGTGGTCGAACGCGCCGCCGTGATGGCCGGCTACCGGCGGCCCGAGGAGGCGCTCGTCGGCCGCCCCTGGCGGGGCAAGGACCGCCAGGGCGTCCACGCGCGCTTCGTCTCCGCCCTCGACCCGCGGCTGACCGGCCGCGAGATCGTGGTGACCTCCTCGAACAACGGCGCCGTGGAGAACATCACCGCCGAACTGCCCGGCGCCGACGCCCTGGACGAGCACTGGCACGACGGCCCCGACCACTTCTCCGACCTCGCCTCCGCCCTGCTCGGCGGCGCCCCCGCCTGGGGGCTGGTCGCCGCCGTGCTCGGCAACAAGTCCAACCGGACGAGGTTCACCGAGCGCTTCTGGTGGGGCCGGCTGCCCGAGGACGAGAGCGACGCCCGCGACGCCGCCGGGCTCCCGCCGCTGCGCGGCATGAACGCCGTCCTCGGCGACTGGGTCCCGCCCAGCGTGCCCAGACCGGCCCGCACCCCGAGCGACCGCCGCGCCGCCCCGGGCACCGGTACGGCCGAGGCCACGACCGCACCCACCGCCACACCCACCGTCCCCGCCACGCCCGCCGCCTCCGCCCAGCCCGTCCCCTCCTGGCCCGAGGCCGTCGCCGCCTTCAAGGCCGCCCAGGCCGAGGTCGAGCGCCTGCGCGCCGAACGCGTCCGCCTCGCCGCCGCCCTGGCGGAGACGGCCTCGGGCGAGGCCCAGCACCGCCTCGACGCCCTGCGCGCCGCCATCGCCCGCGCCGACGACCGCGCGGCGGCCGCCGAGGCCCGTCAGGCCGCCGCCGGCACGGCCGTCGAGACGGCCCGCACCGCCACCCGTGCCGCCGAGGCCGCCCACCGGACCGCGGTCGAGCACGTCCCCCGGGCCCGCGAGGCCCTCGCCGACGCCCGGGCCGCGCTGGCCGCCGCCCGCGAACACGCCGACGGGCACCGCCGGCAGGTCGACGTGCTGACGGCCCTGCACGACGAGCCGCCCGGCGCCCAGCCGGGCCTGCGCGCCGGGCTGCGCCGACTGCTCCGGAGCGGCGCCGAACGCGAGGCCGCCGAGCAGCACCGCGAACAGAGCCGGGGCGAACTCCTCGCCCAACTCGTCCAGCAGCGCACCGTGTTGGAGGCCGCCCACGCCCACATCGCCCGCTGCGCCCAGGCGGAGGACGCCGCGGCCGGCCTGGACACCCGCTCCACCTCGGCCGTCATGGAGGCCGAGGCGGCCGTCGGCCGCGCCCGCGTCCAGGAGGCCGCCGCCCGCGCCGCCGAGTCCACGGCCCGTACGGACGCCGAGCGGGCCCGGCAGGAGGCGTGGGCCGCCCGGCGCGAGCTGGAGGGCGCCACCGCCGAACTCGACGCCGCCCACCGGGCCCTGCGCGCGGCCGCCGCCGACCTCCCGTCCCTGCCCCTCGACTGGCCGCGGCTCCCCGACCACGAGCAGGAGCTCGGCGCCCCCTGGGCCGACGAGGCCTGGAGCACCGCCCGCAGCGACCTGTTCCTGCGCGCCCTCGACCTGCACCGCGCCCTCGTCGCCAACACCGCGAAGCGGATCCGCGGCAACCTCCAGGTCCTGGTGGAGCTCATGGCCGGCAACAGCGGGCCCGTCCCCGAGGAGCAGGTCCTGCACGCCTGGCAGACCCTCTTCCTCCTCGTCCCCGTCGTCTCCACCACCTTCTCCTCCATCGGCAGCATGTTCGCCCGCCTCGGCCAGGGCTCCATCGGCTGGATCCTCGTCGACGAGGCCGGCCAGGCCACCCCGCAGGCCGCCGTCGGCGCCCTCTGGCGGGCCCGCCGCGCCGTCCTCGTCGGCGACCCGCTCCAGCTCGAACCCGTCGTCACCATGCCGACCGCCCTGCAGCGCCGACTCCTGCTCGCCTACGGCGTCGACGAGGAATGGCTGCCCTCGGCGACCTCCGCCCAGGCCGTCGCCGACCGCGTCAACCGCTACGGCACCTACCTGCCCGCGCCCACCGGCGCGGAGGAGGACACCGTCTGGGTCGGCTCACCGCTGCGCGTCCACCGCCGCTGCGAGGAGCCCATGTTCACCGTCAGCAACGAGGTCGCGTACGGCGGCCTCATGGTCCACGGCACCCACCCCCAGCCCTTCCCCGACCCCGACCACGACGGCCTCCTCCCCAGCCGCTGGCTCGACACCCCCGACCCCGACCGCCCCGCCGACGCCCCCTGGGGCGAACGCGACCGCCGCGCCCTCACCTTCCTCCTGGGCCGCCTCGACCACCACGGCGTCACCGTCGAACGCCTGCGGATCATCGCTCCCTTCCGCGCCCTCGTCGCCGAGGCCCGCGAAACCTGCCGCACGCTCCCCGGCTGGACGGCCGAACTGCTCGACGAGCGCTGCGCCACCGTCCACAAGGCCCAGGGCAAGGAGGCCGACGTCGTGATCCTGCTCCTCGGCGCCGGCCGCCCCGGCGCCCGCAACTGGGCCGCCGGCACCCCGCACCTCCTGAACGTCGCCGCCAGCCGCGCCAAACGCCGCCTCTACGTCATCGGCGACCGCGCCCTGTGGGCCCCGCTGCTCCACTTCGACGTCCTGGCCGCCGAAGTCCCCGCCTACGACCACGTCCGCGACCGCGCCACCTGGCCCCTCGACGGCCCCGCCGGCTGAGCCCGGCACCTGCGGGGAGGAGACGGACGTGCGGGCGCGCGAGAAGTCGGATCGGCGACTCTGCTGGCAAAGTCGAGGGCTGGTTCTGTGGTATGGCGACAGGTTTGTCTCACCATATGAGACCACGGGATGGGTGCTTCCAGATACCCGGCAAATCGACTTCGCCAGCAGAGTCGATCGGCCGACTTCTCGCGCTGCCCCGGAACGCTCAGCGGTACCAGGTACGGATCGCGGCCGCGGTCTCCCGGACGTCGGCGTCGCCGGCCCGGATTCGGGCGGCCAGCTCGACGGCCTGCTTGGGCTCGGCGGTGACGATGACGCCGGAGGCGCTGAGGTAGGAGGCGGCGACCACGGCGGCGAAGTGCTCGTTGGCGGAGTCCAGCGCCGGGACGCGGATCAGCTGGTGCATCAGGGCTGCCGCGCGCTGGTGCGCGGCCCCGTACACCGGTACCTCCATGACGGTGTCGGCGTGCCGGGCGACGGCGGCGGCGAGGGTGCCGTAGTCGGTGACGTCCGGGTCGCTCGGCAGGAACTGGTGGGCGATGTCGAGCAGCCAGGCCCGGTCGATCCGGAGGATCACGCGGCGTCCGCCTCGGCGGCGCGGGTGCTCAGGGGATAAGGCCCGAACTTCTCCTCGAAGGCGGGCCCCCAGGTCTGGGCGAAGTGCGCCGCGGCGGTCAGGAACCGTTCCCTCCGCTCGTCCGCCTCCTCGGCCAGCACCTTGCGCGCGTAGTCCGGCAGGCTCATCCCGGCGGCCTCCGCGCGCTGCTCCAGGGCCTCGTGCACGGTGTCGTCCAGTCGGACGTTCAACTGCTTCATACCGGCGAGCGTAGCGACTGGTAGGGGGTGCTACAAGAGCAGCGCCGACAGCGGGCCCCCGCGCCCGGGTGTCAGAACACCGGGGGCCGCCCCAGCCGGGTCATCCGCCAGACCGTGGCCCAGCGCATCGGGCGGCGGGGTGGGCACGGGGTGCGGACGCCCTCCAGGAAGCCGGAGTACCAGGCGCGCAGTCCGGCCGCGGGCGGGCGGCGGGAGAGGGTGTAGACCGACCGGGAGGCGAGGTACGGCGGGACCAGGACGGCGGGCAGTCGGCGTTTGGCCGGCCAGACGCGGTTGCGGGCCGTCAGCCGGTAGTAGGCGGCGTGCCGGGCGGGCTCGGTCGGGGGGTGCTGGAGCAGGAGGTCGGCCCGGTAGCGGATCGACCAGCCGGCGTCGAGGACGCGCCAGGCGAAGTCCGTCTCCTCGTGGGCGTAGAAGAACCGCGAGGGGAAGCCGCCGACCCGGTCGATGGCGCTCATCCGGATCGCGTGGCCGCCGCCCAGGAAGGTGGTCACCTTGCCGGAGCGCAGGGCGCCGGAGGAGCCCGGGCGCGGGACGTGGCGGCGCTGGGTGTGCCCCGTCCCGTCGGCGACCCGGAAGCCGACGACGCCGAGGAACTGCTCCCGCTCGAAGGCCTCCCGGACCAGCCGGAAGGTGTCGGTGCGGGGGAGCAGGCCGTCGTCGTCCAGGTTCACCACCACGTCCACGCCGCCGAGTTCGCGCAGTCGCCGGGCGCCGAGGTTGCGGCCGCCGGGGATGCCGAGGTTCTCCGGCAGTTCCACCGCGTCGACCCAGTCCGGGAGGGGCGGCAGCCGCACGCCCTGCCCGATCACCACGACCCGGGCGGCCTCGCCCTCCTGGGCGGCCACCGAGTCGAGGAGCGCGCCCAGCTCCCGGGGCCGGTCGCCCATCGTCAGTACCACCACGCCCAGCCTGAGGCCCATCCGCACCCGCTTCCGTCGAGGAATCCCGCAGATCCGGTGCAACGACCGGCCCGGCTCGGAGGTCACGTACGGATGGGAGCGAATGTTGGTACGGAGGCGAACGCCTGGAAGAAACCGTTCGTTCGGTTTTTCGGGCGCGGGAGGCGGTGCGCCGGAGGCCGATCCACCGGGGCGGCCGAGGCGTGCGGTCACCCACGGGGCGGTGGGGCCTGACGGGGTGTGGGGAGGGGGAGTGGTTGGCGGGATTCCTCGGCATCGTCTTGTCGGTCGTGGGTGGGGCGAAGCTAAGATACGGGGTGTTTGGTTTTGTTTTCCGGGAGCTCAGGGCGGGGTGGTTTCGGTGGTACGGCAGGAACGGGCGCTCCGGACACGTCGGCTGATCCTGGAGGCGGCGGCCTCGGTCTTCGACGAGTTCGGGTACGAGGGCGCGACCATCGGCGAGGTGGTCTCCCGGGCCGGTGTGACGCGCGGTGCGGTGTATTTCCATTTCGCCTCGAAGCGCGATCTGGCGCAGGGCGTGGTGGAGGAGCAGTTCGTCCAGGACGGAGTTCCCGAACGGAGCTGCAAGCTCCAGGAGTTCGTGGACACCGGGATGGTGGTGGCGTACCTGATGCCGCGCGACCCGCTGCTCAGCGCGGGTGCCCGGCTGTCGCTCGGGCAGGACCTCTTCGACGATCTGGGCGGCGGTGCCATCCCCGGCTGGATCAGCCGGTTCGAGGCGCTGCTGGTCGCGGCCGGCGAGCGCGGCGAGTTGCTCCCGCACGTCGTGCCGGCGGACACCGCGTGGCTGCTCGTCGCCGCGTGGACGGGGGTGCAGATCCAGTCCCAGAAGCTCTGCGGCCGGGCCGACCTGGAGCTGCGGGTGTCCGCGCTGTACCAGCACCTGATGCCGAGCATCGCGGTGCCGGGCGTGCTCGGCTCGCTGCAGATGGGGCCGAACCGCGGTGCCCAGGTGGTGGCCGAGGCGGCGGCGGCCCGTGCGGCGGCGGAGGGCGACTCGGAGGGCGGAGACCTCGACGGCGGTCCGGATGGTGCGGGCGGCGCCGTGCGCGCCGAGGTGCAGACGGAGGTCGGGGTGGGCTGACGGCGGCTCACCGCCCGACCCACCTGCGGGAATCCGGGTGGGCGAGGGCGGCGGGGGCGGGCGAATCGGCGGCGACGGGACCACGGGGGTCCGGCGCCGCCTTTGTTTTGCCCGGGCTCGGTCACGCGGCGCGGCGGTGGCACTGCCGAGGGTGGCGGGCCGCAACGTCCGCGCAAAACAAACAGCACGTTCGGTTTTGTATTGACAAACCGCGCGTCCTGTTTTTCACTGGTAGCAGTTGACCCAGGGTGTCGACCCGGGTGCCGGCCGTGGCCGTGGAGGCTGCGGCGTTCCGTGTGATTGGGGTGGTCATCGTGGAAATTCGGGTGCTCGGGGCGCTGGACGTCCGGGTGTGCGGGATATCGGTGGTGCCGTCGGCGCCGAAGCCGCGGCAGGTGCTGGGACTGCTGGCGCTGCGTGCGGACCAGGTGGTGTCGGCCGGGGTGCTGGCCGACGAGCTGTGGTCCGGCCGTCCGCCGCGCAGTGCGCGCACCACCGTGCAGACGTACGTGCTCCAGCTGCGCGACCTCATCGACCGGGCGCTCGCGACGGCCGGTACGGCGCGGGGGGTGTCCTGCGCCAAGGATGTCCTGGTGACCTCGCCGGGCGGCTACATGCTCAACAGCGGCGGCGGACTGACGGACCTCCGGGAGTTCGAGCGCCTGGCCGGCACCGGCTACCGGGCGATGGACGGCGAGGACTACCCGGGGGCGGCCCGGCTGCTCGGCGAGGCGCTCGCGCTGTGGCGCGGGCCGGCCTTCGCGGACGTCCCGGTCGGCGGCCAACTCGCCGTCGAGGCTCGGCGGTTGGAGGAGACCCGGCTCTGCGCGCTGGACCAGCGGATCGAGGCCGACCTGCGCCTCGGCCGGCACCGGGTGCTGCTCGCCGAACTCACCGTCCTGGTCGACCGCTACCGCACCCACGAGAGCCTGCACGGCCAGTACATGGTCGCGCTGCACCGCTCCGGCCGCCGGGGCGAGGCGTTGGAGGCCTACCAGCGCCTGCGGAACACCCTGGTAAGGGAGTTGGGCATGGAGCCCTCGGTCGGACTGCGGCGGCTCCAGCGCTCCATCCTGCTCGCCGGTCCCGAGCGTGTGTCCGAGCGCGGGCCGGAGCGCGGGCCGGAGCGTGCGGCGGAGCGCGAGCCCGCCGGTGTGGCCGTCGGTGCGGCCGCCGGGCCGGAGGCGGCGGCCCGGTTCAGCCGGGCCGGCTGAACCGGGCGGTTGTCCGGGTCGTGGGCCGGGTCGTCCCGGTCGGTGTCGCATCGGCGACACCGGCCGCGGACGGCCGTCGGAGGCCGCGGCGTCCGTCGTGGGGCGGCCGCGGTCTGGTCGGAACCTGCTTGTCGTTGTGAGGGGTTGTGGGACGGGTGGTCCAGGAGAGGTCGGAACGGACGCGCGGGCGGCTGGTGGAGGCGGGGGCGGCACTGTTCGACCGCCGCGGCTACGCCGGTGCCACCCTCGGCGAGATCGCCGCGGCCGCCGGGGTGACGAAGGGGGCGCTGTACTTCCACTTCGCCTCCAAGGAGGAGCTGGCCAGAGCGGTGTCCGCGCAGGCCGAACGCTCGCTGCGGTCGGCCTGCGCGGAGCTGCGCGCCGCGTCGTCCCCGCTCCAGGGGCTGATCGACGCGGGCTACTGGCTGGTCGAGGCCCTCGGGACGGACCCGGTGATCCGGGCGGCCTTCCGCCTGGGCCGTGAGGACGGCGGCTGGCAGGTTGCGCCGACCACGGCTGCGCCCGCCACGGTTGCGCCCGTACCCGCGACTGCCAGGCCCGCCGCGGCCGACCCCGGGCAGCAGGCCTTCGCCGACATCCGCGGCTTCCACAGCGTCTGGGCCGGCGTCGTCCGCGACCTGCTGGCCGGCGCCCGCCGCGCGGGCGAGCTGCGCGACCGCTCGGGCGGCCTCGGCCCGGAGACCCTGGTGGTGGCCGCCGCCTGCGGCCTGGAGGTGGTGTTCGCCGACGGCTGCCCCGCCGGGGAGCGCGCCCGCCGGGTCGGCGCCCTCTGGGACTGGCTGCTGCCCTGCCTGGTGCCCCCGGGCCGGGGCGGCGGCTACCGCACCAGGCCGCCGGCCCCGCAGCCCGCCTGAACCCGGTCCGACCAGGGTGGCAGCCCCGGTCCGGACACGGAACCGCCCTCGGTGCCCGCAGGCACCGAGGGCGGTCCGTCGACCGGTGGACGGCGGGGATCAGGCGGTGATCGGGGCTGCTACGCCACGAACCGACCGGCGGCCGCGCGCCGCCGGGCCCGGTAGAACAGCGCCCCACCGAGGGTCACCAGCCCGCCCCCGGCCAAGCCGACGACGGCGACCGGCGCCCCGGCTGAGGGCAGCTCGCCGCCGGGGCCGCCCTTCTGCGGCGGAATCGGATGGTGGCCCGGACGGCTCGGGCAGCCCTTGCCCCCGCCGCCCTTGTGGTCGTGCCCCTTCGGCGGGCAGGGCGCGACGGAGATGCAGAGCTCGACCGGCGGGCTCTGCACGGTCTGCCCCTGCGGGTCGCGGGCGGAGGCCTGGGCGGTGTTGGTGACGCTGCCCGCCTGCGCGTCCGCCTCCGTCACCGTGTACGTGCCGTGGCAGGTGGTGCTCTGCCCCGGGTCGAGGGTGGTCTGCTCGCAGGTCACCTGCCGGACGCGGTCGTCGCCGACGGTGAGGCCGGTCAGCGTGGTGCTCCCGGTGTTGGTGACGGTGTACGTGTAGGTGACGGTGTCGCCCGGGTACACCGTCCCGGCGGCGTCGGACCGCTTGGTGACGGCCAGCGAGGAGGTGGCGGTACCGACCGTCACCGTGGCCTGGACCGGCGCGCTCTGTACGGGTTGGCCCTGGGGGTCGGTGCCGTTGGCGTGGGCGGTGTTGGTGATGTGCCCGGCCTGCGCGTCGGCCGCCGTGACGGTGTAGGTGCCGTGGCAGGTGGTGCTCTGGCCGGAGGTGAGGGTCGTCTGGTCGCAGGTCACGGACGACACGTGGTCGTCGCTGACGGTGATGCTGTTGATCACCGTCATCCCGGAGTTGGTCACCGTGTAGGTGTAGTGCACCGTGTCACCGACCTGGAACGGGCCCGCGCTGTCGGCCTGCTTGGCGATGGTGAGCGCGGACACCGGGGTGACGACGTCGACGGTGGCCTCGACGGGCGGGCTCTGTACCGGCTGGCCCTGGGGGTCGGTGCCGTCGGCGTGGGCGGTGTTGGTGATGTGCCCGGCCTGCCCGTCGGCCGCCGTCACGGTGTACGTCCCGTGGCAGGTGGCCGTCCGGCCGGGCTCCAGGGTCGTCCGGTCGCAGCTCACGGACGAGACGTGGTCGTCGGCCACGGTCAGGTCGTCGACTACCGTCGTCCCGGAGTTGGTCACCGTGTAGGTGTACGCGACGGTGTCCCCGACGTGGAACGGACCGGCGCTGTCGGCCCGCTTCGTCAGGTCGAGCTTCGGGACGCCCGCCACCGGCAGCGTCACCTGGGCGATCGGGCTCTGCACCAGCTCGCCCAGTGGCCCGGTGCTGTCCGCCTGGGCGGTGTTGGTGACGTGGCCGAGCTGATCGTCGGCGGCGGTCACCGTGTAGGTGCCCTGGCAGGTGGCGACCTGCCCCGCGAGCAGGGTGGTGTGGTCGCAGGTCACGTTCTGGACGTGGTCGTCGGCCACGCTCACGTCGGTCAGCGTGGTCGTGCCGGTGTTGGTCACCGTGTAGGTGTAGGTGACGGTGTCCCCGGCGTGGACCGGACCGGGGGTGCCGGCCTGCTTCGTCAGGGAGATCGAGGACGGGCCGATCACCGTGACGGTGGCCTGGGCCTCCGCAGTGACCGGCCGGCCGTCCGAGGTCCCGTCGGCCGTGGCGTGGTTGAGCACTTTCCCGTCCTGGGCGTCGGCCGCCGTCACGACGTAGGTGCCGTGGCAGACCGTGCTGTCCCCGGGGCTGCCGGCCGGTGCCAGGACGGTGGAGTCGCAGGTGATCCCGGTGGCCTTGTCGTCCGTCACCGAGAGCGCCGTCACCGGGCTGCCGCCGGTGTTGGTGACCACGTAGCTGTACGGCACGGTGTCGCCGACGTGGAAGGGCTCGGGCGCGTCGACGTGCTTGGTCAGCGAGATGCCCGGCGGCGCCACCACCGGCAGGGTGACCGTGTCGGGCGGCGAGGTGACCGGGCCGACGTCGGTGGTTCCGGTGGCCTGGGCGGTGTTGGTCACGTGGCCCTGGGCGGCGTCCGCGGCGGTGACCAGGTACGTCGCCGTACACGTCACCGTCTCACCGGGCGCCAGGGTGCTCACCGGGCAGGTGACCGGCCCGACCTTCGGGTCGTTGACGGCCAGGTTGGCGATCGGCACGTTCCCCGAGTTGGTGACCACGAAGTCGTACGGGATCGGGGTGCCCACCGTCAGCAGCCCGGGCAGCGGCTCGTGCGGCTGCTTGACCAGGTTCAGCTCGGGCAGCGGCTGGTCGGTGTAGATCACCACGTTGCGGATCAGGTGGACGTCGGTGAACAGGCCGGTGGAGCCGGCGAAGCCGAACTTGTAGGTCGAGGGCACCGGTTCCGGTACCGGGGTGTGGAGCACCTGGTGCGAGCCGGTGCCGTCGTTGAAGTCGACGGAGACCGTCAGCACCGGGGAGGGCGCCGGCGTCAGGTGCACGTTCACCCGGCGGCGCGAGGGCTCCAGCAAGGTCTGGGCCTCGGCCGGGGTCACCCCGGCCGGCAGCGTGGTGAGCGGGCCCTGGAGCTTGCCGGGCAGGGTGGAGGGCCACGGGCCGTTGGTGGTGAAGTTGCCGGTCGTCGCGGTGAGGAAGCAGTAGCCGGTGGTGCCGTCGCCGGGGCCGCGGACGGTGACCATGTTGGCGCCGGGCGCGGGCACGCGGAAGGACGTACCGGCGGGGGACCGCTGGGAGCAGCCGTTGCCGCGCTGCTCCCAGTCGCCGAAGTAGTTGCCGAGCACGTCGAGCCCGACGCCGAGGTAGCCGCGGTCGACGCCGGGCAGGAAGCCGAGGTTCGGGTTGTCGTCGGGCAGCTTCTGGGCGTAGCCGAGGCTGCCGCCGAACGCGCCGGGGTGGGTGAGCGAGACGTCCCCGTTCACCAGGAAGAACGAGATGCCGTCGGCCGGGGTGTTCGGCGTGGTGCTGCCGTACTGCCACTGGTCGAACGTCACGTCCAGGCCGTTGCCGGCGGGCAGGGCCTGGTCGAAGAGCACCGCGCCGCTCTGGTCGTTGCCGGCGTCGGTGATCCGCAGGTAGCCGAGCGGCGCGGAGTCCAGCGGCGGCACCGGGCCGGTCTCGGCGGCGGGGCAGCCGCCGAGCGGGTGGTCGCCCGGCCCGGGCTGGGCGGGGGCCGCGCCGGTGAGGCAGGCGGAGCCGACGGCGATGAAGCGCGAGTCGGCGGTGGCACCGGTGAAGGCCTCCTGGAGCAGGGGGGTGCCGGTGGCCCGGACCCGCTCAGGCAGCGGCGCGGCGGGGTGGTGCGCGGGGGTGACGGCCTGGGCGAGTGGGGCGAGTGGGGCGGCGAGGCCTGCGCCGAGCAAACCCAGCGTGGCCGCGGCGCTGATGAAGCGGGCCGTTCGGGCGCGAAGCCGTGACGCTCCGCGGGATTGTCTCGTCATAGCGTCACTATGGGTGGCCGTCACGATCCGCTACAAGCTGTGTACTGTCAGTGGAGCTATCGAATAGCTCGGATGAACGAGCGTGAGGCACGGCGCGCGCCAAGGCGGGTTCGGCGGGGCCGGTGGACATTGTTCGACCGTTCCCGACTGACGGTGCGGTAGGGTGGCCGACGCCGAGTATGACCGCGACTCAGGGAGGTGAGCCCCATCTACGGAATGTCCGAGCGGGTGCTCCCGGAGCGCGGCCGCGTGGGCGCCTCGCGCGCATAGCGCGAACGGCGCGCCGACGCGGTGTCGGCCCCCGCGGGAGCCCTGACGGAGTCGTCAGCTCTCCCGTCTTCCCCCAAGGGGTTTCTCTTGTCGGTCTTCTCCTCCGCCTCCCTCCGTTCCTCGGTGGTCTCCCGGCTGCGCGCCGCCGGGTGCGTGTTCGCCGAGGACGAGGCGCGGATCCTGCTCTCCGCCGCCGCCTCGCCCGCCGACCTGGCCGCCATGGTCCGCCTCCGCGCCGACGGGCGGCCGCTCGAACACGTCGTCGGCTGGGCGGAGTTCGCCGGTCTGCGGATCGCCGTCGACCCGGGCGTCTTCGTCCCGCGCCGCCGCAGCGAGTTCCTGGCCGCCGCCGCCACCGCGCTGACCGCCCCGGGCGCGGTGGTGCTCGACCTGTGCTGCGGCAGCGGCGCGCTGGGCGCCGCCGTGGCGGCCGCGGCCGCGCACCCGGTCGAGCTGTACGCGGCGGACATCGACCCGGGCGCGGTCCGCTGCGCCCGCCGCAACCTGGCCGGCGTCGCGGGGCGGGTCTTCGAGGGCGACCTGTTCGATGCCGTCCCGGCTGAACTGCGCGGCCGGGTGGAGGTGCTGATCGCCAACGTCCCGTACGTCCCGACCGGCGACCTCGGCCTGCTGCCGCCCGAGGCGCGGCTGCACGAGGCGCGGCCGGCGCTGGACGGCGGGGCGGACGGGCTGGACGTGCTGCGGCGGGTGGCCGCCGAGGCGCCGCGGTGGCTGGCGCCCGGCGGGTCGCTGCTGTTCGAGACCAGCGAGCGGCAGGTGGCGGCGGCCCTCGCGGTGACCGGGGCGGCCGGGCTGGCGGCGGTGGAGAGCCGGCAGGAGGACCTGGACGCCACCGTGGTCACGGCGACGCTGCGCTGACCGGCGGCGTCGACGCGACGCGCTGAACTCCCCGGCTCAGGAAGGGGTTTGCGGCCCGGCCACCGTTCCCCCGTGACGGTGGCCGGGCCGGGCGGGGCCGGTCAGATGCGGGTGCCGTACACGTGGTCGACCGGGATGGTGAGGAGCACCCGGCGGTCGGCGACCATCGTCTCGCGGTACTCCGTCCAGTCCGGGTGCTCCCCGGCGGCGCGGCGGTAGTAGTCCACCAGGGCCTCCACCTCCGGCCCCTCGGGGTCGGTGCCCGGCCCGGTCAGGGTGGCCACGCCCTCGGCGGTGGTCCAGGAGCGGCCGTCCGGCCCGGTCACCTCCAGGCTGACCCGCGGGTCCCGGCGCAGGTTGGCGGTCTTGGCCAGCCCGTCCCGGGTGGAGACCAGGATGGCGTTCGCCTCCCGGTCGTAGAACGGCATGACGGGGGAGAGCTGCGGCCGGCCGTCCGCCTTGATGGTGGCGAGGATGCCGAGGCGGCTCTGCGCGAGCAGCTCGTACGGGTCGAAAGGAGTGGCGGTCATGGGAGCATCATCGGCCTTCACACCGGTGTGAGGGCAAGGTCCGCCACGCGTGTTGGGCGAGGAGGCCGCGCATGGTGGCACGGGCCGGCGAGTCGGTACGGGATGTTCGGAAATCGGCCGTGGTGTCCGGTGCGAGCCGATAAGGTCGGTGGCGAGAACGGTGACGGTGTGTCAGTGTGCTTGCACCGTCCGAGCCGAGGGGAAGCGCCGCACGATGGCACGGGTACGCAAGCAGGTGGAACTGCTGGAGTTCGCCGATGACCTCCACACCGACGACGTCTCCCCGCTGCGGGCCTTCCTGGCCGCCCGCATGAGTGAGCTGGTCGAGGCCCAACCCGAGGGCACCAGCGCCCGGTTGGCCGCCGCGCGACTGGCGGAGGTCACCGCCAGCGACTGCATCTTCCTCTCGGACGTCCTGGTGGCCTGGGAGGAGGTGGTCCTGGAGGGCCGCAAGGACGAGCCCGGCTGGACGCAGCGGATGCGCCAGGACGCCATGCTGTGGTGGAGGCGGCTGTGCGTGACGGCGGAGATGTTCGGCGACCACCCCGACCACCGCTCCCGCTGGCGCCCGCTGCGGTACATGAACCTCGCGCACGCGGAGCTCATCGCGGAGCTCACCGACGAGGCGGGCGGCGTGTACGGGGACGGGGCGCACCCGTGATCCCGGACGGCTGGGGGCAGTGGCCGTAGGGCTGTCCCGCCACCCCCGCGGTTGTGTCGGTGGCGGCTGGTACGGTCCCGCGCATGAGCAATCGTGTGCCCTTCACGGGTGGGGAGAAGGAAAGCCTCCGGGCGGCGCTGGACCGGCACCGCGAGGCCGTGCTGTGGAAGCTGGAGGGGCTGGACGACGAGCAGCTGCGTCGTCCGATGACGCCCTCCGGGACCAACCTGCTGGGGATGGTGAAGCACCTCGGCGGTGCCGAACTCGGCTGGTTCCGGGGGACGTTCGGCCGGGATATGGGCCCGCTGCCATTCGACATCGAGGCCGACGACGACTCCGACATGCGGGTGGAGCCCGGCGAGTCGACGGCGGACGTCCTGGCGTTCTACGCCCGGGCCCGGGCCGACGCCGACGAGACGATCGGGGAGCTCGCGCTGGACGACCTCGGCACCTCCTGGTTCGGCAACTCCGTCTCGTTGCGCTGGGTGCTGATCCACATGACCACGGAGACGGCGCGGCACGCCGGGCACATGGACATCCTGCGCGAGCTGATCGACGGCGGGACGGGGGACCACAAGCGGAGCTGAGGCCGACCCGGAGCCGGTACCGGCCGGAACTGACACTGGCCGGTGCCGGTTCCGACCGGTGCGTCCGCTCAGGCCGTCAGCTTCCGGACGGCCCGGTCCAGGGCCTCCGCCGTCCGCCGGACGTCCGCCCCGGTGGTGCGCCAGTTGCTGAACGCCGCGCGCAGGGCGGGCCGTCCCGCGTAGCGGGTGGGCGTCAGGAAGGCCTCATCGGCCAGCTCGGCGGCGAGCGCGGCCAGCCGCTCCGGGGTCGGGTCCGCCGTCAGCGAGAAGCAGACGACGTTCAGCCGGACCGGGGCGAGCAGCTCCAGCCCGTCGATCCGCGCCACCTCCGTGCCGAGCGCCCGGGCGCCGGCGACGCAGCGCTCCACGATCTCCCGGTGCCCGGCACGGCCGTACGCCCGCAGGGTGAACCAGGCGGCGAGGGCGCGCAGCCGGTGGGAGTTCTCCGGCGTGAGGTGGACGAGGTCCGGGTGCTCGCTCAGCGGGCCGAGGTAGGCGGCGGCGTTCTGGAAGACCCGCGCCTGGAGGTCCGGGCGGCGGGTGAACTGCACGGCGCTGTCGTACGGCACGTTGAGCCACTTGTGCAGGTCGACGCAGACCGAGTCGGCGAGGTCCAGCCCCGCGACCAGCTCCGCGTGCTCCGGGGACAGCGCGGCGAAGGCGCCGAACGCGGCGTCCACGTGCAGCCAGAACCCGTACCGTTCGCGCAGCGCCGCGATCGCGCGCAGGTCGTCGAAGTCGACGGTGTTGACCGTCCCGGCGTTGGCCACCACCACGCACGGCCCCGGGGCCTCTGCCAGCGCCCGCTCCAGCGCGGCCACGTCCACCGCCTCCCGGCCCGGCAGGACGGGCACCGTCCGCAGCGCCGTACGGCCCAGGCCGAGCACCGACAGCGCCTTGGCGACGCTGGAGTGCGCACTGCCCGACAGCACCCGGACCGGCCCCAGCGCGCCGACCCCGTCCTCGGCGACGTCCACACCGAGCCGCTCACCCAGCCACTCGCGGGCGATCGCCAGCCCCACCGTGTTCGACATCGTCGCGCCGCTCACGAAGGTGCCGCGGTGCGCCGTCGAGAGCCCGAACAGCTCGCCCAGCCAGCCGACCGTCTCCCGCTCCAGCTGCTGACCGGCCGGGTCCAGCGAGGAGTTGGAGTTCTGGTCCACGGCCGAGGTCAGCCAGTCGCCCGCGAGCGCCGCCGGCGTCGCCCCGCCGGTCACGAACCCGAAGTAGCGCGGCCCGGCGCTCGCCGAAAGCCGGGGCTCCCAGCGCTCCGCGAACTCCGTGAGAGCGGCGCGCGTCCCGCCGCCCTCCTCGGTGAGCGGGGCGACGGCGGGCGGCCCGGCCCGCTCGACCACGGGCCGTTCGTCGAGGCCCGCCAGGAAGGCGAGCGCGTGCTGCCGGGTCTCCTCCAGGATCTCGGGCAACCGGCCGAGGTCGTCGGCGAGTTCGGGGTGCATGGGGGCTCTCCGTTGATCGACTGTGCGGTGCGGCCGAGGCTAGCCGCCGGGGCGGACGGCGTCCCGGTCCAATCCGGTCCTGGTGGCCTGGAACGCGGCCTCGGGGAACAGGGTGGTGTTCCCCGAGGCCGGAATGAGCGGGCGGTGGGGAATTCACGCCGTGCGGCTCAAAATCACCCCGGTGGTGCAATTCCAGCCGGTCCCTTGACCTCTCCCGATCCGTCGGACGATGATCACCGTGCACCGCGAGCGAATGAACGTTCCAATACCGGGCTGATTTCCGGTCCGAGACTTCAGGGAGGTGCGGGGCCGTGCGTTCCATCAGCGCTTCCGCGGCGGCGCCCGCGGCACGGGGGCGGGTTCCACTGCTCGGCCACCTGCCGCAACTCGCCGTCAAACGCGTGGAGTTCCTCCAGTCGATCCGGGCGCAGGGCGGCATCGTCAGGATATTCCTGGGCAATCGACCGGTGTTCGTCCTGAACTCGCCCGAGGCCGTCCACGAGGTTCTCCTGACGCAGAGCCGGAAGTTCGGCAAAGGCCTGCTGTTCGACGTCGCACGGCCTTTCATCGGCAACGGCATCATCACCTCCGAGCACGACGTCCACCTCCGTCAACGGCGCGCGCTCCAGCCCGCGTTCCGCCGGGACACCATCGCCGGCGGCGTCGCCACGATGACCGGCATCGCCGAGGAACAGGTGTCCTCCTGGCGCCCCGGCGAGGTGATCGCCATGGACGTGGTGCTGCGGCGGATGGTCACGGCCATGCTCGTGGCCACCCTGTTCAGCGCCGAACGCCCGGACGGCGCCCGGGCCGTCGCCGAACTGGGGGAGCGCGTCGCTGAGCACCTGAACACGGTGATGCGCGGGGTCCTCGTCGGCACCCTGCTGCCCGCTCCCCTCGCGTCCTCAGCCGCACTGGGGCACCGCCGGTACCTGGCCGCGGCCACGGCGCTGCGCGAACTCGCGGACACCGCCGTCCGGCAGGCCCGTCAGGACCCGGCCGACCGCGGCGACCTGCTGTCGATCATGTTCGTCGGCACCCCGGGCAACCCGCGGGGGATGACCGACGTGGAGGCCCGCGACGAGCTGCTGTCCCTGCTCATGGCCGGCGCCGAGACCACGGCCACCACCCTGGCCTGGGCGCTCCACGAGATCGGACGTCGCCCCGAACTCACCGAGCGGATCAAGGCGGAGTGCGACGCCCTGTCCGCCGGCGCCCCGCCCGGCGCGGCGACGCTCCCGTTCACCGAGCGGTTCCTCCGCGAGGTGCTCCGGCTGCACCAGCCCAGCTGGCTGCTGATGCGGCGCGCCCTGGAGCCCGTGCGGGTCTGCGGGGTCGACCTCCCGCGGGGGGCCGAGCTGATCTACAGCGCGCTGACGATGCACCGGGACCCGGCCCACTACCCGGACCCGCTGCGGTTCCACCCGGACCGGTGGCTCGACCGCCCCGAGAAGGACCTGCCGCCGGGCGCCTACGTCCCGTTCGCCCTGGGCAATCGGAGGTGCATCGGGGACCACTTCGCGATGACCGAGATGCTGGTCGTCCTGCGCGCGGTCGTCTCCCGGTGGCGGCCGCGACCGGTGGCGGGCCACCGGGTCCGGCCGGTGGCCCACGCGCTGATCCGGCCCAACGCGCTGCCCATGCGCGTCTCTCCCTGGCCGGGCGACTGAACCAGCCCCGTTCCGTACGGCTCCGATCCGTACGGCCCGGCTCCGCGCGGCTCCGTTCCGTACGGCTCTGATCCGTACGGCTTCGTTCCGCGCTGCCCGGACCCTGGCCCGGCCCCGTTCCTGTTCCCGTTCCCGGAGGTGCACCTCACCATGACAGCCACGGCGGAGACCCTCTCCCCGGGCCCGCAGGCCCCGGCCCCCGACCCGCTGCCCTTCCCGAGCCGGACCAGCCCGGACTTCCGGGCCGCCCACGACCGCCACCTCGACTGGCCGCGGTCCTTCGGCTTCCTGGCCACGGACGCGGAGCGGGACCACCACCTCAAGGGCCAGTTCCCGCTGATCGCGGCCATGTTCTACCCGAACGCGACCGGGGCCGAACTGGACATCGGCGTCGACCAGCAGAGCTGGTACTTCCTGTTCGACGACGCGCTCGACGAACAGTGGGGCGGCACGCCCGAGCGGGTCCGCCACCTCGTCGGACTCGTCCGGGAGGGCGTCACCGGGCAGGCGTCCCCGCTGCCGCTGGCCGCCGCCTTCGCCGACATGCGGAGGCGCAGCTGCTACGGCATGCCCGAGGACTGGATCCGGCGCTCGGCGGCCCACTGGTCCTCGTACCTCGACCACCACGTCCACGAGGCGCGCAGCCGGCAGTCCGGTGCGCCCATGCCGTTGAGCACCTACCTGCGGGTCCGGCGCCACACCATCGGGGTGGCACCGGTCGTCGACCTCGCCGAGCGGCTGTCCTCCTGCGTCCTGCCCGACCACCTGTACGCGCTGCCGCACCTGTCCGTCATGCGCGAGATGACGAAGACCTTCATCATCTGCGACAACGACATCGTCTCCCTGGAGAAGGACGCGGCCCAGGGGGAGCGGAACAACCTGGTGCTCTGCCTGGAACGGGAGCACGGGCTCTCCCGGGCGGAGGCGCTCGACCGGGCCCTGCGCCGCCGCGCCGAAGCCCTGGAACTGTTCACCGGCGCCCACCGGGCCCTGCTCGCCGGCACGGCGGCGGACCACCTCACCCCGGCCGAACGCGACCTGCTGCGGCGCTACTGCACCGAGGCGCTGCAGACCACCATCCGCGGCGCCCACGACTGGCACCACGCCTCCACCCGGTACCACGGCTAGTCCGACGCCTCCCCTTCCCCTTCCCTGTCGCGCGACCGCGCCCCCGGACCGATCCCACCGAGGAGCCCGCACCATGCCCGATCACCGCTCGGCGTCCTTCGTCGCCTCCGAACGGGACCGGACCTGCCCGTTCGACCCGTCGCCGGACCTCCGCCGGATGCGCGAGGAGGGCGGCCTGCCGCGGCTGCGCGTGACCCATCCGGTGCGCGGCGAGATCGACGCCGTCGTCATCACCCGGTACGGCGACGTCCGGGCCGCCTTCGCGGAGGAGCGACTGGTGACGGGCAACGGCATCGACCCGGCACTGCCGCGCACCCTGTTCAACCACCCGGGCTTCCTGCCCGCGTACAGCGGCCCGGAGCACGCCCGGCTGCGCCGGATGCTCACCGGCAGCTTCACCGTCCGTCAGGTCGACCGGCTGCGGCCCGCGATCGAGGCGATCGTCGCCGAGCACCTCGACGCCATGGCGGAGCAGGGGCCGGTCGTCGACCTGGTCGAGGCCTTCGCCCTGCCGATCCCCTCGGCGGCGATCTGCGAACTGCTCGACGTCCCGTACGGGACCAGGACGATGTTCCAGCGCTGCTCCCAGGTGATCATGGACGGGACTGCCGACGCCGGCCAACTGGTCGCCGCTTCCGACGAGTTGAACGCCGCCATGGCGGACATCGTCGCCCGCAACCGGGCTGCCCCCGGGGGCGGCGTACTGGGCGCGGTGGTGCGGCAGCACGGCGCGGAGCTCACCGACGCGGAGCTCGTCGGCTTCGGCACCACCCTCCTGGTCGGGGGCCACGAGACCACCGCGACCCAGCTCGCCCTGAGCGTGCTGGCGCTGCTCCGCCACCCCGACCAGCTCGCCGCCCTGCGCGACGACCCCGCGGTCACCGGCACGGCGGTGGAGGAACTGCTGCGCCATCTCGCCATCCCCGCACCGCTCCTGCGCACCGCCGTGGCCGACGTCGAGGTCAACGGCCACCGGATCGCGGAGGGCGAGCACGTCCTGCTCTCCCCGCTGACCGCGAACCGCGACCCCGAGCTCGTCCCCGAACGACCGGACGACCTCGACCTGCGCCGCCGTCCGGTCGCCCAGCTGGCCTTCGGCTTCGGCGCCCACCAGTGCCTCGGCCAGCAGCTGGCCCGGCTGGAACTGAAGGTGGCCCTGCCGGCCCTGCTGCGGCGCTTCCCGACCCTGCGCCTCGCCGTTCCCGAGGCCGGGCTCCGCTTCCGCGAGGGGTCGACGGTCTACGGCGTCGAGGCGCTCCCGGTCACCTGGTGACGGGTCGGCGGGGTCTGCCGGGCCGGTGTCCGCGCCCGGTGCTGGGGGCTCAGCGGGAGGCCGCGCGGGGGAGTTCCGCGCGGCGGACGGCGGGGGAGGCGAGGGCGAGGGCGGCGCCGAGGCAGGAGAGGGCGCCGCAGCCGACGAAGACCGGGGCGGTGCCCCAGACGCCGATGGCGGCGCCGACCACCGGGTAGCTGAGCGGGGCGAGGCCGACCATGGTGAGCATCACGACGGAGGTGACCCGGCCCAGGTAGGCGGGGTCGGCGGTGGTCTGGATCAGGGTGCCGTCCAGGCTGCCGAAGACGCCCGCGCCCAGGCCGGTCAGGGCTGCCAGGACGGCGGCGGTCCACAGCTGCGGCACCAGCGCCATGGCCGCCGCGCCGGTGCTGCCCGCCAGCAGGGTGACGGCCATGGTCAGACCGGCCCGGGGAATCCGCCCGACGACGGCGAGCAGCGCGGCACTCGCGGCGGCCCCGGCGCCGAAGCAGCCGACGATCCAGCCGTAGCCGGACGGACCCCAGCCGCGTTCGGCGTTGAGGAGGACCAGGCCGACGTTGAGGGTGCCGGTGAGGCCGAGTTCGCAGACGGCCCCGACGGCGACCAGCGGTCCGATCAGCGGGTGGCGGCGGATGTAGCGCAGCCCGTCGAGGAGTTCGGCGCGCGCGGTGCCGGGCCGGGGCGGGGTGTCGGCCCCGGACGGGGCGTCACCCGGAGGGGCTTCGAGCGGACTGATCCGGACAGAGAGCAGGAGCGGCAGGGAGAGCGCGAAGAGCAGCCCGGCGACGGCGAAGGCGGCGGCCGGGCCGCCCAGGCCCATGGCCAGGCCGCCGAGCGGCGGTCCGGCGATCTGGCCGAGGCGCACCGCGAGCGAGCGCAGGCCGGTGACCCGGGCCAGCTGGTCGGGGCTGGTGATCCGGGGCGGGAGGGCACCGACGGCGGGGACGAACAGGGCGTCCACGGCGCCGAAGACGAGCGCCACCGCGACCAGCAGCCAGAGCGCGGGCGTGGTCAGCGCGATGGCGGCGGCCACCGAGAGGATGAGCAGACAGCGCACGGCGTCGCTGCCCAGCACCACCCGGCGGGGGTCGAGCCGGTCGGCCAGGACGCCGCCGCCGAGCATGAGCAGGGCGCGTGGGGCGGCGCCGGCGGCCATGACCAGGCCGACCTCGGCGGGGCCGGCGGACCGCTGGGCGGACCAGCCGAGGGCGGCGAAGTACACGCTGTCGCCGATCAGCGAGGCGGTGTAGGCGGTGAGCCAGCGCAGCACGTTGCCGTCGCGGTGGGCGGGCGGCGCGGCGGCCCGGCGGGAGAGGGGCGGTTCCGTGAGGACCATGGGGCGGACTCCGGAGGTCGGGACACGGCGGCGCCGGCGGCCGGGGACCGGCCTGCGCCGGTGCTCGGGGCCGGCCTGTGCCGGCGTCAGGAGCGGAAGGGGAACCCGTACAGGTGGACGGACACGTGCTCACGGCCCGCGGTGTCCCCGGCGGCCTTGGCGGCGTTGCCGCGCTCCCGCCATCGTCGGGCGAGGGCCTGCAACTCCTCGCCCAGCTCGGCGAGTTCGGCGGGCTTGAGGTCGAGCAGCCACTCGGAGCTGAAGGCCGCGTCGGTCCACTCCCCGCCCCAGGCGGCGGTCTGGTCGAGGTAGGCGCGGTACTGGGCGACCCGGGAGTCGACCAGGCCCCTGGTCACGGTACTGACGGCGGCCGCGCCCTCGGGCGTGCCGGCGAGGTCGGACTCCCGGAAGCCCCAGCCCTCCTCGGAGGCGACCTGCCACCACCGCTCCCGCCCGTCGGTGCTCCGGCCGCTCGCCTCGGTGACGAAGCCCTGCTCGGCGAGCTTGCGCAGGTGGTAGCTGACCAGCGACGGAGCCTGGTCGACCTGCTCGGCGAGCTGCGAGGCGGTCGCGCTCCCGGCGGCGAAGAGCAGGCGGTAGAGCTGCATCCGCAGCGGGTTGGTGAACGCCTTCAGACGGGACAGGTCGGTGATCCGGTCGGGCCGGGGCTTCTCGGGCATGCGTCGACGATAGATCTGAAGGAAAAATTGCGCAATAAATATTTCAGATATCCGCGTCGGGCACGAGACGGCTGCGGCTGTCAGTGATGGGCGTCAACGGTCCTGTACCCGCCTGCCGTTTTCGAAGCCGGTTCCGACGGGCGAGCCCCGATCGGGTCAGGAGTCCTGGACGAGCAGCCTGCCCTGGGCGCCGTCCTCGGACACGAAGGCGAACAACCTCGGCGACGAGCCGAGGTTGAGGTGGAAAGGCACCCAGTTCGAGTCCAGCTGCAGCAGCAGCCGCCAAGGGCCGCCCTCCGGCCACTCGTCGCCCTGGAAGAACAGCGGTGTTCCGCCGATCTTGTCGCCGTCCATCAGCTCGATGCAGCGGTCCCGGTCGGCGGAGGGCAGGGAGTCGAGTTCCTCGTCCGTCATGGAATCGGGCTCGTCGGCGGGGCGGAGGTCGACGGTGAACTCCACCTCCGACCCGTCGACTCCGTACAGCCCGGGGCCGGTCCGCAGCGGGCGCACCGGGCCGGCATGGCCGCCGCCCGGCTGCACGATCACCGCGTTCTCGCCGCCGTCGGGGTCGATGATGTCGGGGTCGAAGAAGTGCTCCTCGTGATCGGCGTGGGTGACGAACACGTAGGCGACCTTTCCGTCGCCGGCCGCTCCGATCACCGGGCCCAGCTCGATCTGGCCGGCGAAGCGCATCGGCCGGTCCCACGCCGCGCTGATCGGCCACTGCGGGCCTGCCAGCCACACGGGCTGGCCGCCGAACTTGGTGGTCGGCGTGGAGATCGGCCGGCCGGTCGCGGAGAAACCCTTGATGCGCTGTGTTCTCACCATGCCGGGCATCATGCCAAGTGACAGCGACATCACTGCCGCAGGTTGCCTGGACCGCGACCGGGGGCCGTCGCCCGGGTCCCGGTGCTCACCGGCCGGGTGCCCGGCGGCCTGGTCCAGGCCCTGCTGAGCATCAACCGCGAGCCCGTCAGGTGAACGGGGCCGCGGTCATCGGGGCCCCGGACTCCTTCGCCGTCTCGACCATGCCCCGGCGTCGTCCCGCAGAGGCGAGTCCGAGGACAGGCCCTACGCCAGGCGCGCCGCGGCCAGGGACAGGGCGCGGTCGAGTGCCGTGTCGGCGTCGCAGGGGACGTCGGGCTGGACGCCGACGCCCTCCCAGTTGGTGCCCGAGACCGGGTTGACCGCGCGGGCGAAGGGCACGCTGAGCTCCAGGTGCGGGTGCACCGTAAAGCCCTCGCGCGGGTGGGCGCCGCCGCGGGTGACCTCCCCGACGACCTCGGCGCGGCCGAGCTGCTGCAGGTCGTAGGCGAGCTCCTCGCCCCCGGAGAAGGTGTCCGCGCTCGTCAGCACGTAGATCGGCTTGGTGCCGCCGAAGCGGGCGCCGGGGACGAACGGGGGCGTCCAGGACTGCGCGCCCACCTCGTCCTTCCGCGAGAACATGGTGTTCAGGTGGGTGCGGCCGTCGAGCAGGTAGGCGCAGACGAAGGCGACCGTGTTCGGGTCGCCACCGGTGTTGCGGCGCAGGTCCAGGATGAGGGCGCGGGCGGGGGCCACCAGGGAGAGCGCCGCGGTCAGCGGCGGTGCCGCCCAGTCCAGCGGGAACAGCTTGGGTCCGATCTCCAGGACCGCGACGCCGTGGTCGAGGAGTTCCACGCGGGGAACGCCGTTCAGGAAGGTGTCGAACTCCCTTCGAACCATGGCGAGTACCGCCGCACCCGGCTCCGGCGGCACCGCCACGGCGTGGTACTTGAGGCCCAGGTGCAGGTCGCCGTTGACGGACCGCAGGTCCGCGGTGACCGCTTCGGACAGCTCCTCGGCGGATTCGGTCCGGTAGGCGCCCTCGGCGCTCCGGCGCCTCAGCAGGTCCGCCAGCTGCCCGGCGACGTCGGGGAAGACGTAGTTCTCACGGACCAGGTCGGCTATCGACTCGACGAGGGTGACGGTGTCCAGGGCGGACGGCGTTGTGGTGGAGGTCATGGAGAGGCAGTAGACCAGCGACTTGCCAAAGCGTCAACCGTACTTAACGCTTGATCAGATGAGTCACCGACCGGACGAGACCGTCCAGCAGATCAGCGCGCCGCTGCAGCACGCCGCGCTCGCCCACCCCCTGCGCCAACGCCTGCTCTTCGCCCTGAGCAGCCGTCCGTCGACGATCAGCCGGCTCGCCGCGCAGCTCGGGGCGAACAAGGGCAGCGTCTCGCACCACCTCAGGGTGCTGGGCGAGGCGGGGCTGGTCCAGGACGCGGGAACGCGACGGGTGCGCGGCGGCACCGAGAAGTACTACCGGCGGACCGCCGATCGCTTCTTCGTCGCCGAGCCGCAGGTCGAGGGCACGGCCGCGCTGTTCGGTGCCGTCGCCCAGGAGTTGGACCGCTCGCCCGTCGACCACCTCCTGGCGCTGCGCCACCTCCGACTCAGCCCGGCCAAGGCGGCGAGGCTCGTCGAGGCGCTGGCCGGACTGGTCGACGAGACGGAGGAGGACGCGGAGGGCGAGCCCGTGTACGGCCTCCTGGTGACGCTCTACCAGCAGGCCGGGGCGTAGGGGCGGGCTGCTCCGCCAGGAGGGGGCGAGGGGGCGAGGGGGCCGGGGGCGTCAGCGCAGGGTGACCTCGCGGGGGCCGTTGAAGGGGGCCAGGGACAGGACGGTCTTCGGGGTGCGCAGCGCGTCGTGCTCGGAGAAGAGCCGGCGGACGGCGGGGAGGTCGACCGGGCCGACGGTCAGGTGGGCGACCTCGTCGTACGGGGCGTGGGGGGTGTTGGTGGAGCCGGTGCCCCAGGTGTCCCAGAGGAGGGTCTCGACCTTGTTCAGGGCCGCGAGGTCGAGCCGGGTGGAGTGGGCGACGAACCACTCGCCGTTGAGCGGGCCCTCCTCGGGCGGGTGGACGCCGAAGGAGCCGGCGGTGGACCGGTCGGCGCGGATCGTGCGCCAGGCCCGGCCGGCGACCAGGAAGCGGTCGCGCGGGACGTCCATCGGGTCGAAGTCCACCCGCCAGGCGGCGGCGACCTTCGGGTCGGCCAGCTGCGGGTCGGCGAGCAGCCAGCCGCGCCGGTCGTCCCAGTACTCGGTGGCCACGTGGTCGCAGTGGAAGCCGTCCGGGCCGAGGTAGCCGGCGAAGCCGCAGCGCAACCGGGCCGGCACGCCGACGTGGCGGAGGAAGGAGCAGAGCAGCAGCGCCAGGTCCCGGCAGACGCCGACGAAGCGGTCGGCGGGCGCGCGCGGGTGGTTGAGCGGGGCCGGGTCGCGGTCGGTGATCAGGTGCAGGATGTCGTCGAGGTAGCGGGTCTCGGCGTCGTGGTGGAGCCGGTTCGCCGGAATGGGGTGGTGGAACAGCCAGCCTTCGAGGCGGTGGATGATCAGGTCGCGGGCGATCCGGGCGAGGCGGCGCGGATCCTTGGGGAGGTCGGCGTAGCGGGGGAGGTGGGCGCCGGGGTCGGAGAAGGTGCTCTGCCCGAGGTAGAAGGCGGGGAAGTCGGCGGAGGGCACGGGGAACTCCCATGGGGCTTCGGCCGCATGATCGATGACTGGGCCGCTGGTCCTCACCGTGGCAAATTTCGGGGGCGATTGTCCAGAAGAGACCGATGGGCAGGGGTGGTTCGGCCCATCGGGGTGGTCGGGTCGGTCCAGCAGGTGGGGATGGTCCAGGCGGGAGGGGCGGTTCAGCGGGTCGGGGTGGGAGCGCCGCCGCCGTCGACGTGCTCGACCCGGACGCCGGGCAGGGCCCGGGACCAGGCCTTGGCGAGCGGGGCGAGCCGGGCGGCGGAGAGCGGGGCGGGGCCGAGGCCGATCGGGAGGTGGAAGCGGCCGTCGGCGGTCCGGTACGGGTGGGGCCAGGCGTGCAGCCGGGTGGCTCCGGCGTCTTCCAGGGCGGCCAGCAGGGCGCGGACGCGGCCCCGGGCGAGGCCGAGCGACTCCTCGTCGGCGCTGACCACGGCCCAGGCGGCGTGCCGGCGGTGCAGCGGGGGAGCGGCGAGCAGGGCGGGCCACGGGGGTTCGGCGGCACCGGGCCTCTCGGGCCTCTCGGGTGCCTCGGGCGCGTTGGGAGCCTTGGAGGAGTCGGCGGCCTCGGTGGTGAGTTCCCAGGCGCGGTAGAGCTCCTCGGTGAGCAGGTCGCGGGTGTCGGCGCTGACCTGGGTGGTGCAGCTGCGGACCGGGGCGGAGGGGGTGAGGACGGTGAGCGGGCCGGAGGCGGGCGGCGTCGGACCACCTGTGAGGGCGACGGGCCGGCGCCAGTCCCAGCCCGCCCAGGTCTCGGTGAAGCGCTGGAAGAGGTCGCCCTCGGGGCCGTCGGGCGCCTCCAGGACCGTTCGGGCGGCCAGCACCGACCAGGCGAGCGAGGGCAGTTGGCCGAAGGGTGCGGAGTCCAGGCCGCGCGCCCGCGCCCATGCCTTGACCTGGCGGGCCAGCCGGACGAAGCGGGCGTGGCGGTCGCCGAGCGCCGCTAGGACCGCCTCGGCGTCCGTCACGGCGCTCAGCGCGACGGCCTCCGCCTCGCCCAACTCCGCACGGCGGTCTACGGCTTGGGCCGGATCGAGGGCGCCGGTGAAGACCACCACGAGGTCGACCGACAGGCCGTCGGCGGTCAGCCGGAGCCCCGGCACCCGGGCACCGCGCACCTCGCGCAGCCGCCGGGCCTCCGGCAGCGCGGCCGCCACTCGGGCGCGGACGGCGGGCAGATCGGCGGCGCCGGGCAGCGCCACCACCAGGTCCAGGTCGCCTCCGTCCAACTGGCAGCCGAGCCGTCGGGAGCCGACGGTGTGCACCACGCCCTCGGGCAGGGCCGCCGCGATCCGGCTGGCCAACTCCATTGCTGCCAAGGCGTGTTCGGGCGGCTCCGGGGCCGGTGAGGCGAGCGGCTGCTCGGGCACCGGCCGAACCTCGCCGGTCCCCAGCGAGACCACGGCGCGCGGCCGCATCGGCTCGGCGCCCCGGCGGGAGAGCACCACCAGCTCGCCGACCCGGGCCGAGGCCCCGGTCAGCCGGGCCGCGCAGTCGGCGGCCACCCGCTGCGGGTCGGCGCTGCGCCCGAGGCTCAGGTGCGGGGTGAAGCCCTCCGCCCGGCCGCGGCAGCGCGGGAAGCGCCGTTCCAGCGCGTGCCGCAGCGCCGACCAGGGCGCGGCGGAGGCGGCGGCCGGGTCCAGCCAGACGGTGGCGTCCTCGCGGTGCCCGAAGGTGTGCACGCCCTCCAGCCGGGCGGTGAACGGCGCCACCTCGGCGGCGGCCGCGCCCAGCAGCGGCAGGGCGCGGTCGAACTCGGCCTCCGGGACGAAGCCGAACAGCAGGTTGACGTGCGGGGGCCAGCGGCGCACCTGCGGGTCGTACGCCTCGCGCAGGCGCTGGATCGGCGGCCAGAGCTCCTCGGGCGGCAGCCAGGCGACGGCGGTGCGGGCGGTGGGCGCGGCGTCGAGGACCATGGCGCCGTCGGTGTCGCCGCTTTCGAGGAGGAGATCGACGGCCACGCCGTAGTGGTCGGAGGGCAGGAGCCCGTCCTCGTCCGGGCGGTCGCCGAGCAGGACGGCCGCGGTGGCGCGGGTGCCGTCGGCGCGGTGCAGGACGCGGTCCAGCCGGCCCGGTCGGCCGGTCAGCGAGGAGACCGCGGCGAGCGGGTTGGCCGTCGGGTCGAAGGTGGGGGTGTCGTCGCCCGGCCCGTGCACCTCGGCCCAGGCGTCCCGCAGGCCGAGCGCGGCGGCCGGGCCGGCCGGGCCGGAGCGGCCGTCGTTGAAGTCCCCGAGCAGCAGCAGCTCGCCCTCCACGCCCGCCAATCCCTCGGCGAGCCGGGCGAGTTCGGAGCGGCGGCGGTCGGCGCCGTCCGGGGAGTGGTCGCTGCTGAGGTGGACTGCGGCGACGGTCAGCGGAGCGCCGGAGGCCCGTACCGCGAGGGCGGTGACGGCCTTGTGCGGGCCCAGCGCGTGCCGCCCGGCCGCCAGCACCGGCAGCCGGCTGAGCAGCAGCAGGCCGTGGTCGTCGACCTCCGGCCCGAGCGGGTCGGCGCCGAGGGTGTACCCGGCGCGGACCCAGGGCGCCGTCAGCAGCAGGGCGATCAGCTGCGGCTCGACCTCCTGGAGGGCGATGACGTCGGCGTCGGCGGCCGCCAGCGCGGCGAGCAGCAGCGGGCGGCGCCGGGCGGTGGCGATCCGCTCGGCGTCGTAGCGGTCCCACAGGGTGTTCCAGGTGACCACGCGCAGGCCGGTGGCCGTGGCGGCGGTCCCGGCGGTCTCGCCGGTCCGGGCCGGCCGCCAGCCGCCGTCCGGGTGCCAGGCGTACGGGGTGGTCGCGGTGAAGAAGGGCGCGGGCAGGAGCGGCGGGTCGGTGCGGCGCCCGGCCTCGGTGCGGTCGAGCAGGTCCACGCCCGAGGCGCGGTCCCAGACCCGTACGCCGTCCGCCTCGACCCAGTGCACCCGGTGCCAGGGGATCTCGCCGGAGGCGGTGAAGGCCTCCAGCGGGACGCGCTCGGTGCGGTCGTCGCGGTGGCGCACGCCCAGGGAGAACCGCGCCGGGTCGAAGCGGGCGTCCCAGCGGATGCGCTGGCAGATCTGTTCGATGGGGCGCATCAGTCCTCCTGCTCGTCGAGCGTGCCCGCGGTGTCCTCCACGGTGCCACCGGGGCCGACGTACCAGGTGCGGTGCGCCTGGCCGGGGTAGGGCGGGCCGAAGCGGTGCAGCTGCGCGGTGAGCACCTGGTCGGGCACGGGGTGCGGGCGGACGGCGTTGCGGCGCAGCAGCTCCTCCTCGCCGACCACCAGGACCACCTGGGTGACCAGGGCGTCGCGGCGCTGGGCGACGGCGTGGACGTGGGAGCGCTGCTGGTGGTTGAGCGAGGTGGCGTCCCAGACGGCGGTGGCGCCGGTGGATCCCGCAGGGTCACCGGTGGATTCTCCAGGGCCGGGGGCCGGTGCGGCGGCCAGGGCGGCGTCCAGCCGGGCCAGGCCCTCGCGCAGCACATCGGCGTTGTCGCGCTGGTCGGCGCGCGAGCCTCGGGCGGCGCGCAGGTCGTCCAGGCTGATCCGGGCGGTCACGCCGCCGAGCCCGGCGGCGAAGCTGCTCTTTCCGCTGCCGGAGGGGCCGCACAGGTGGACCAGTCGGGGGAACCGGCCGTCGCGCCAGCGCCAGGTGGCCGCGACGGCCTCGTCGGCGGTGGCGATCCGGCCGAGGGCGTACGCCTCGCGGGCCTGGGCCCAGCAGCGGTCGGCGGCGTCGCGGTCCAGACCGGCCAGCGCCGTCCGCAGCTCGGCCCGCAGCCGGGCGAGCGGAGCTTCGGCGAGCAGCCCGGCGTCCTCGGCGTACAGCGCCGACCAGGCGACCTGCTCGCGCTCCGCCCGTCCGGGGGCGGCGGTCGCCGCGACGGCGTGCAGCACTCCGAGGTCGGCGGCCGCCGAGAGCCGGACCAGCCCGGCGCGGCGCTCCTCGTCCGGGTACGGGTGCTGGAGGGCGGGGTGCAGCCCGACCAGGTCGGCGACCCGTCGGGCCAGCGGCAGCCCGAGCGGCCCGGCCAGCAGCGGTGCCAGCGACTGGCGGTGGGCGGTGCGCAGCGCGGTGGCGAGCACGCCGGCCAGCCGGGCGTCCCCGCCCCGGCCCAGCTCGTCCAGCCGGGCCGACACCTCGGCCAACTCATCGGGAGAGCAGGAGAGTTCGGGTATGCCCAAGGCCGCCGCGAGGGCGGCGGGCTCGGGCAGCGCACCGGAGCGTACGGCCCAGAGCGCGGAGCCCAGGGCGAGCCCGTTCTCCACCACCGCGGCGTGCATCCAGTGGGTGTCGGTACGCACGTGCCGCGGACGGACCCACTTGGCGACCCGCTCGCCGAACTCGGCCCGGGAGAAGCCCCGGACCGTCCGCACCACGTACCCCTCCTGCCGGTCGAGGTCCAACCGCAGGGCGCGCAGGGCCCGTTCGTCGTAGCGGCCGCGCCACAGCACCCGGGGGACGGGCACGCCGAGGCGGCGCAGGAAGCGGACGGTGTCGTCCCAGTCCAGGCAGTGGTCGCCGTCGAGGTCCCCGCCGTCGGTGCCGCCCGTCCAGACCGAGAAGCCGTAGAACCAGCTCTCCAGGTCGGTGTACGGGATCGAGTGCCGGGCGAACAGGTTCTCGCCGCAGATCCGCCAGCCGTCCGGGACGCGCGGGGCGATCCGGCTCTGGAGGCCCTTCACCCAGGCGCGGGAGGGGTGGTGGGCGGAGTCCAGCGAGCGGGCGTGCAGGCCGTCGCGGTAGAGCGTGGTGTTCTCGCCGTCGAGCTTCTCGGTGACGACGACCTCGGCGCCGGCCAGCGCGGACAGGTCCCCGGTCCGTACGTCGTCCGCCGCGGTGCCCGGTGACCAGGGCAGATGCGGCGTCCGGGGGTAGTGCACACGCATGTCCGGCTCCCTGGGCGTTCTTGATCAGGCGGACACTGTAGGAGCCGCCACGGACGCCGGGCCACCGATTAAACGGGGCCTGGCGGTCGCGGAGCGGCGTGGCCGACACGCGGGCAGGAACGTCCCTGCACCCCCGCGCAGCCGCCACGGGGTGCAATGGGCGCCACCTGGCACACCGTCAACAGGGGAGGCCGACAGGTGGAGACGACGACGAGGGACGCGGACCCGGTCCGAGTCCTGGACGTGACGAGCGCCGACTACCGCCGGGCGTTCGAACTGTTCCTGGCCGGGACGGACGAGAAGCCGATCACCCACGCCCGGCTGAGCGAGATCGTGGCCACCCTGCCGCACCGCCGGGTCCTGCTCGACCTCGGCGCGGGCGACGGCCGCACCACCGCCCACCTGAGCCGCTCCTTCGACCGCACGATCGCGGTGGAACCCAGCGCCGCGATGCGCGAGAAGCTCGGGGTGGCCTGCCCCGACGCCCTCGTCCTCCCGGAACCGCTCGACCGGGTCCACCCGCCCGAGCAGGCCGACCTCGTCCACCTCTCCCACGTGCTCTACTACGTGCCCGAGGCGGACTGGTTCGGCACCGTCAGCCGCGCCCTGGACTGGACGGCACCCGGCGGCACCCTCCTGGTCGTGCTCCAGAACCCGGAGAGCCCGTGCATGCGGATGGCCGCGCACTTCACCGGCGTCCGCTACGACCTCGCCCCGCTCGCCGACCGCCTGCACGAGCGGCACCCGGAGCACGACTACGCCCTCGAAACCCTCGACCTCCACTACCGCGCGCCCGACCTCGCCGAGGCGGTGGACGTCGCCGAGTTCATGGTCAACGTCGCCGACCTGGCCACCCTCGACCCCCGCCCCTCCCGCGCGGCCCTGGCCGCCTACGTCCAGGAGCACTTCGCCCTCCCCGGCGGCGGCTACGGCATCGGCCACACCCAGGACATGCTCGTCATCCGCCGGGCCGACCGGGCCTGAGTCGCCCCCGGCCCTCGCCCCCTCCCGGCAGCCCTCGTGTGTGACGATCACTGCGGGCAGGACGACCCGCGCGGCGGGTGGCGCCGCGACACCACGGGAGACCCCGCATGGCCGACCACTATCCGTACCGCATCGCGACCAGGAGCGGGGACCTGACGGTGATCTGGCGGCCCGGCGAGGGCGACGCACCCGATGAGCTCCTCGTCGACGACCTCGGAGGACTCCTCGTCTTCCGGGACATTGAAACGCTGCGGGACCACTGTGATCGCAACGGTCGGCAGCTCGTCTGGGAGGGCGAGGGCACGCTCGACCTGGCCGCCGTACGGCGATGGGTCGAGCACCCCGAGCCCGGCCCCGACCCCGGCCCGGTGTCGGCAGGACTGCTGCTGGAGGCGTGGAACTTCTTCGAAGACCTCGCCCACAGCGTGACGGTCGGCCCGCCCCTTCCCTCCCAGGGGCCGGTCCACGACAGCGCCTACGAGAAGGTCTTCGGCGGCGACACCCTCGAACCGGCCGCCGACGAGGAAGCCCTGACGGACGAGGAGACCGCGGCCGTACGTGGACTCCTGCGAGCCGGGCTGGACCTCTGGGAGGACGCTGGGCGTCGGTCCGGCGCCGACTGATCGGTGGGGTGGTAGTGGGCCGCTCAGGGCCGTCCGGAGGGCGCGTCGAGCACCGCGATGCCCGTCGGGGTGGCGACGTGGGCGGCCGTCTGGCGGTCCCGGCGGGTGGCGATCAGGCCCGCGTTGCGCAGCGTCGTGGCGTGCTCGCTGGCGCTGGCCATGGAGATGCCGACGAGCGCGGCGAGCTGCCGGGTCGAGCAGCCCGGGTGACCGGCGATGGCGCCGAGCACCGCCGCCCGGGTGTGGCCCAGCAGGGCTCCGACGGCGCCGACCGCCGGCGGCGTCTCCCGACGGCCGCCGGACGGGATGGCCGGGAACAGCGGCGTGGCCGCGCCCTCCTGGAGCCGGGCCACCGGATAGGTGAGGACGGGCTGGGGCACCGCGTCGAGGTTGACGATCGGGGCCTCGACGGCGAACACCGACGGCTGGAGCAGCATCCCCTGCCCGGCCAGGTGCACGTCGGCGTCCAGACCGGAGACCGTCGCGATCTCCAGCACGGGCGCCTGCCAGCGGACCCGCCGCGGGTTGAGGCGCGCGAGCAGCGCCTCGACGCCGCCGCCGAGCAGCTGGCGGGACCGCACCGCCGCGTCGGCCGCCGTCAAGGCCTCGACCTCCCGCCAGTGCGGGACGAGGGCATGGCCGGCCACGTGCTCCAGGCTGTCGCACAACTGCCGCAGCAGCAGCGGGTCGTCGGGCAGCCGGCGGGCCCACGAGGGCAGGGGCTGGTGCCGGGCTGTGTTCTCCAGGCTGGCCCGTACGCGGCTGCGGGGCGTGGCACGGACCTGTTCGATCAGCTCGGCGGGCGTCGCGGCGTTCGCGCCGCTCAGGAAGTCGGTGATCCGCCCGCGCGAGGGCATGAGGGCGAGGACCATGCGCGAGGCGGGCTGCAGGGCGGACAGGGTGCGGTGGCGCCAGGCCCCGAGCCGTACCGGCTGGGTGCGCTCCTGCAGCTGCCGCGCCGCGGTGCTCAGCTCGATGCAGGGCGCCGGTCCGTCGGCGACGCGGGTCCGCGCGAGGTCCTCCATGGTGAAGTGGATGCGTAACGGCACGTCGTCGCCCTCTCCCCAAGCCCGGCCGGCGCCTCCGCCGGTGCTGCCGTCCTCCTGCGCTCGACGGCCATCCTCGTCGAGGGCGTGCGTACGGGCCAGTAGGGGGACGGGCCGGAATCGGGACCGGGCCGCCGGCCCCGAACGCTCGATCAGGTGGTGTGCGGTCAGGCGACCGGCCCAGTTCCGCGAGCGCCCACGAAGCCGGACTGGTGAGCTGTACCGGGAGTCCGCGGCCCGACCGGTCTCCTGCCGCTCCTGGAGGAGGAATCCGTGCCGGACCCGACGACGTCCTACGCCGACCTGCGCGCCCTGGTGATCAACTGCACCCTGAAGCGCTCCCCGGAGCGCAGCCACACCCAGGGCCTGATCGACGTCAGCACCGGCATCCTGGAACGCCAGGGCGTTACGGTCGACGTCCTACGGGCGGTGGACATCGACATCGCGACGGGCGTCTGGCCGGACATGACGGAACACGGCTGGGAGACCGACGAGTGGCCCGTCATCTACTCCCAGGTGATGGCCGCCGACATCCTCACCCTGGCGGGGCCGGTCTGGCTCGGCGACAACTCCTCCGTCATGAAGAAGGTCATCGAGCGGCTCTACGCCTGCTCCTCGATCCTCAACTCCGAAGGCCAGTACGCCTACTACGGCCGGGTCGGCGGCTGCCTGATCACCGGCAACGAGGACGGCGCCAAGCACTGCGCGATGAACGTCCTCTACAGCCTCCAGCACCTCGGCTACACCATCCCGCCCCAAGCCGACGCCGGCTGGGTGGGGGAGGCCGGCCCCGGCCCGTCCTACCTGGACCCCGGCTCCGGCGGTCCGGAGAACGACTTCACCAACCGCAACACCACCTTCATGACCTGGAACCAGCTCCACCTGGCCCGCATGCTCAAGGACGCCGGCGGCATCCCGGCCCACGGCAACCAGCGCTCCGAGTGGGACGCCGGCTGCCGCTTCGACTTCGAGAACCCCGAGCACCGCTGAACTCGTGCCTGGCCGACGCAGGATCCGCAGGTCAGCAGCGGCTACAGGCGGACGGGCAGTGCGAGGCGTTCGATGCGGGCGGCGAGGTCGGGGTCGCTCTCGGTGCGGCCGAGGCGGCACATGGTGGTGGTGCGTACCGCAGTGGCCTTGACGCCGCGCATGCTCATGCACAGGTGCTCGCCGGTGGTGAAGACGGCGACGTCGTCGGTGGCGGCGGCCTTGGCGAGGTCGTGGGCGACGTCGTGCGTGATGCGTTCCTGGAGCTGGAGGGCGTGGGTGTGGGCCTCCAGGTGCCGTACGAGCTTGGAAAGGCCGAGGACGGCGGTGGTCGGCACGTAGGCGATGGAGACGTCGAGGCGGAAGGGGAGCAGGTGGTGCTCGCAGACGCTCCAGGCCGCGATGTCGGTCAGCAGGACGAAGTCGCCGTACCGGCCCTCCTGGGCGAAGCTGGTGTCGAGCCTGCCGGCGTCGTGGTCGAGGAACTCGCCCCACCAGTCGGCGAACCGGCGGGGCGTGTCCTGGAGACCGTCGCGGTCGGGGTCTTCGCCGAGGGCGAGCAGCAACTCGCGGGTCAGCTCTTCGACGCGCGGGCGGTCGACCGGGCGGCGGCGCTGGGCTTGCACGGGTATGGACGTCATGGTCATCCCTTAAGGTGAGTTGACGGTAGGTGGGCCGCGAAGTGCGGCGTGTCAGAGGTGGGCGGCGCTCGGCAGACAGCCGAGGATCGGTACAGCGGTGAACGCCTCGGCGTACCGGGTTCCGATGCGGGCGCCCCAGAGCCGGCCGAGGTTCTCGGCCATGGGCCCGAAGTGCTGCTCGATCGGCTGGCTCACGTGCTCGCGCAGCGCGGCCATCTTGGTGTCGAAGGTCGCGGTGGCGTCCACGATGACGTCGGCGCGCACCGGGCCGTCGAGAGTGAGCGAGTTGTAGGTGTCGCAGGTGTAGAAGCGGCTCGGCCGGCCGGTGGCGATCCGCGGCTCGGGCACGGCCGCGAGCACGGTGGCGGCGACGGCCCGGTGCTCAGGGTGGACGTCGTTGAGCGGGTGGGTGATGACGACGTCCGGCTCTGCCTCCAGCAGCACTTGCTGCATGGTGGCGTGGTCGAGCCGGGGCACTTGGCGTAGTTCGGCGCCGAGGACGGTGGCGCCTTTGCAGGCCTCGGCGTCGCGGAGGTCGTCGCGGTGCGGGACGACGATGGTGACGGCGGCGCACCGGGCGTGGAGGGCAAGGGTGGCACCGGCCCACAGTTCGGCGTCGTCGGGGTGTGCGAAGGCGGCCAGGAGCGAGCCGGGCACGGCACTGCTCACCACAGCTCCAGCTTCTCGACGACGTCGGCGGGCTTCGGCAGCTGGGGGCTGGACTCGCCGCGGAGGACGACGGGAACGTCCAGGTCGCGGCGCACCGTGATCATCGCCTCCCAGCGCAGCACGTCGGCCCAGGCGGTGGTGATCGCGGCGCCCTTGGCACCGGTAAGCCGACCGGAGCCGGGCAGGTCGCGCAGTGGCATGCCATCGCGCAGCAGGGTGGCGGCGACCTTCGGCCCGATGCCGCGGACGCCGGGGATGTTGTCGGACTTGTCGCCGGTCAAGGCGCGAAACGCTGGCCACTGGGCGGGGGTGACACCGAACCGGGCGAGGACCTCGTCGGCGGTGATGATCCGCCGGGAGGACTTCCGGGAGCGGTTGAGGACGCGCACGCGGTCGTCGAGGAGCTGGTAGAAGTCCATGTCCCGAGACATCACCAGAACCGGCCGGGATGCGGCGGCCCGGGTGGCGAGGGTGGCGATGACGTCGTCGGCCTCGGCGTTCTCGATCTCAACCCACCGGATCCCGTACGCGTCCAGGCCGTCCTTCACCGGGGCGAGGAACTGCAGCGGCTTGAGCGCCTCCGGTGTTGCCTCCCGGTTCGCCTTGTACTCCTGATCAGTGGCCACGCGCTCGGCTGTGCCGTGCTCGCCGTCGAAGACGACCAGGACCTCGGGCTGCGCGACGTCGAGGTCGTCGCGGACCGAGGCGCGAAGCAGGGCGAAGAAGGCGAACAGGCCGGTCAGTTCGCGGGTCTTGTCGCGGGAGAAGATCGGGGCGGGGAAGCCGAAGGTGCCGGCCCACAGAAGGTTGAATCCGTCGACGAGCAGCAACGGCGCAGGGGTTGCTGGGGTTTCGGACATCACGACACCGCCTCCAGGAAGAAGTCAGCGATTCGGCGCGGCTCGAACTCGGCCGCTCTCCGATACACGGTCTGTGTAGTCGCGGCGTACAGTATGTCATCTTCCAGCAGGGTTCGTGCCGCTTTGTAGAGAGCGGTCGGGCCGTCGTCGTGGTCGACGAGGAGGTGGTCGCCGTCGCCGGTCGGGCTGATCAGGGCGGGCAGGTTGCCGACCCGGTAGGCGACGACTGGGGTGCCGACGCTCATCGTCTCCAGCGCGACCAGGCCGAAGGTCTCCTTGTGGCTGGGAACGATGACCACCGCCGCGCCGGCGAGCCAGGGAAGCACCTCATCCCAGGCCAGCGTCCCACGCAGACGGACGTTCGGGGTCCGGGCGGCTGCTTTCCTGCAGGCGTGGAGGAGTGCGGACTGGGATCCCGTGCTGTCCTCGAACCCCGCTTCGGCGAGAGCTACTTCGAGGGGCCGGTCCCAGCCGGAGGCGGCCTCCAGCAGGTCGAGTACGCCCTTCTCCGGCCCGAGCCGTGCGAGGACGCGTACCGGGCCGCTGCGGCGCAGTTGCTCGCGGAGCTTCGGGGCTGGTGGGGTCACGGTGGGGTCGGGCATGAGTGCGTTGGGGACGACGCGGAGGTTGCAAGGGCCCCAGCCGGCCAGCTCGTCGCGCATGACCGCGGAGGGCACGAGGACGCGGGTGGCGCGGGCGAGTGCGGGTCCGGCGTCGAGGGTGTGCGGTTTGACGTGGGCGGCGAGGGCCCGACGGACGTGGCCGGGGATGTCGCCGCGAAGGCGGCCGAGGCCCCACAGCGCGTCGGTGAACAGGACGGTGTCGATGCGGTGTTCGGTGATCAGGTCCCGGATCTGGCGGGTCAGCCTGGTGTCCTGGTAGGTGACGGCGCGGCGCAGTACGTCGTCGTCGCACGGGAACTGGACGTCGTCGAGGCGCAATCTGGCGATGGTGACGCCGGGGAGGCCGGGGCCTTCGGGCTGAGGTGCGGCGGTGGCGATGACGGGCCGGTGGCCGTTGCGGGCGAGGCCGAGGGCCAGTGCGGCCGTCGCGCGTTCGATGCCGGCCGGGGCGTTCGGGGTCCAGGAGACGAGGACCAGCAGAACGCCGCGGGAGGCGGGGTGGGTGATCACCGGGCGCTCACCCACTTCAGGGCGGGGACGGGCTGGGTCTGGCCGCTGTGCGGCGTCTCCCAGGGGAAGACGACCCAGTCGTCGACGCTCCAGGCCCACCGGTCGGGGGTCTGCGTGCACCCGCGGTTGCGGAAGAGTGCCGCCGTCATGATCTCGGCGGAGTAGTCGAGCCGGTCGTTCAGCGCATTGCTGACGGCGGTGAACGTCGCTCCGGTGCCGACGATGTCGTCCACGAGGAGCACTGTCCCGGACAGGCGTCCGGGCAGGGAGTTGGCGAGCTGGACCTCGACGTCGCCGGTGGCCTGCTGGAAGGGGGCGTCGCTCTTGTTGTGTTTCGCGGTGACCGTGTGAAGCGGCACCTTGAGGTAGTCGGCCATGAGGCGGGCCGGTTTGATCCCGCCGGAGGCGATGCCGATCACGTAGGTCACGTCCGGGTCGATCCCGACGACGGACTCGGCGATCAGGCGGGCCGCGTCGAAGCACTGGTAGTGCGTCGGTGCGAACGGGACGCGCTGGGCGAAGACCCGCCTTCCGGCGCGCGAGGAGCTGGTCATGAGGAACCCTCGGACGTGGGCAGGCGCAGGTCGGACGGGCCGGTGACGGGGACGAGGGCGGAGATGCCGGTGGCGCCCCGGGTGTTGCGCCAGGCGTAGCCGTCGGCGCGCAGGACGGTGAAGCCGCCTGCGCTGGTGCGGGTGCGCAGCCGGACCCGGACGCCGTCGGGGACAGTGAGCGGGCTGACGATGTCCTGGGCTTGCTCGTCGGTGAGCATCTGTTCGGCGGCGAGGGCGGCGCCGTCGCCGATGGGGAGCATCTGGAGGAAGGTCACCCCGCCGGCGCCGAGTTGGGCGGCGCGGTCCAGCAGTTCCTGGGCCTCGTGCTGGTTGGACTGCATGAGGACCATCTGGAGCTGAACGAACAGGCCTTCGTCGACGGCGGCGCGGATGCCCGCGACGGCGTGCCGGTAGCTGTCCTGGCCGCGCCAGGCGTCGTGGGTGGTCTCGGTGGCGCCGTCGAGGGAGACGCGGATCGCGTCGAGGGAGTCGGCGAGTTCCTCGGCGCGGCGGGCGAGGTGCCAGCCGTTGGTGGTGCAGCTGACCACGCTGGTGCCCTGGCGGCGGATCGCGCAGGCGAGTTCGGGCAGGTCACGGAGGAGCAGCGGCTCGCCGCCGGAGATGTCCACGCCCAGCACCCCCGAGGCGGCGATGTGGCCGGCGAGGACGCGCCGCTCCGCCGCGGTGGACTCGCGCACGCTCTTGTCGTCGAGGCACTGCGGGCAGTCCAGGTTGCAGCGCACGATCGGGGACCAGCACATGCTCAGCGGGTATTCGAGCGCGAGCGTCGAGGGATCCGCCTCGGGCCAGGCGGCCACCTGCTGGTCGTCCAAGGCGACGCAGCCGGCGGGCAGCGGCTCGGGCGGCAGGTGGTTGGTGCCCACCGCGGGATCGTGCACGACGGTGGTGCCGTCGAACGTAGCGGCAGCGAAGGCGCGGATCATCGGGTGATCACCTCGGCGTCGGTCAGGTGCTTTCCGGCGGCGGCGACAAAAGCGTCGCCGCGGTCGGTGGGGGCGGGGAGGGACAGCAGGTGGCGGTAGTGGGCGAGCGTCGCGGGCCAGGAGGCGAGCTTGGCCTGCCACTGGGCGGCGGCGTCCGGCGGGTCGAGGTGGAAGCCCACGGCCTGACGCAGCGGGACCACGAGGCAGCCGGAGGCGATCAGGGCCGCGCCGAGGTGGGTGTCCCCCATGCCCCAGCCCAGCGCCCCGAACTCCTCGTCGAAGCCGCCGACGTCGACCAGCTGCTTGCGCGGAACGGCCAGCAGCGCGGTGACGACCATCCGCGGCAGGTCCCAGTCGTAGTAGGACCGGCCGTACCCGAGGGTCTGGAAGTCGTTGGTGGCGTCCAGCGGGCGCCCGTCCAGTGCGTCGGCGAGCGTGAGGCCGGAGTATGGCAGGACCTGACCCACCGGGGGTTTCCAGGTGACGCGGTGGTCGGCACTGAGGAGCGGGGGCGCCTTGGGCAGCAGCGGCTCACCGCAGGGCGACGCCCGGTAGGCGACGTTGTGCCGGAACCCGGTCAGCACGGTGTCGGCCGCGGCGCGCACGGCGACATCGGCGAACACGTGCGGGGGCAGCACCATGTCCGCGTCGACGAACAGGACGGTCGCTGCCTGGGCGAGGCGGGTACCGGCGTTGCGCGCCGCTGCCGAGCCGCGTCGCTCGGCCAGGCGCACCGCGGTGGTGACCACCGGGTGCCGGCGGGCGATCTCGAACGTCGCGTCCGTGGAGGCATCGTCCACGAGGATCACCTCCACGTCGGCCGCGTGTTGCTGCGCGCCGAGCGCGTTCAGCACCGTCGGCAGGGCGTAGGCGGTGTTGCGTGCCGGGATCACGACCGACATCGTCCGGCCGGCGGCGGCTTGCGCAGGGGTGGGCTGGTGCCAGTTCAGGCCGGTGCGCTCGGTGAACCCGGTGGTGAAGTACCGGTGGGCGTTGGCCTGGGTCTTGAGTGCGTCCGTGAGGCTGATGTGCGTCACGGCCACCTCCATTCGTCGAGCACGGCGGCGGCCTGGGGCCAGCCGCGGGGGTCGGGGATCCAGTGCAGGACCGGGCGCTCCGGCAGGGCCAGGAGGTCGGCGAGCAGGACCAGGTAGTCGGGTTCGAGGACCAGCAGTACTCGTTGCGGGACGCCGTTGGCGGTGAAGTCGCGCCGCAGTTGCCCGTTCACGATCAGGCGCAGTCCTTCGGCCCGGTCGGAGCCGAGGCGCTGGTCGTACGAGGCGATCAGGTCGTCCGCACGCAGCAGGCCGAAGGCCGCGGACAGGAAGCGGATCCGGCTGCGGGCGTGCGGGTGATCGGCGAAGCGGGCGTGCAGCTGAGGGGCGATGCCCCCGGTGTAGCGCTCCAGGGCTGGCAGGAGGCCGATGTCCGGTGTCTTGCGGCGTGAGCAGCCCGCGATCACGAGGTCGCCGATCACGCCGCCCTCACCACCCGGAAGCCGATGCCAGGCGAGCTGAGCTCGGCCGGCGCGGCGTTCAGGAACGTGCACCGGGCGTACAGCGGCAGGGAGTTGTAGGAACCGCCGCGGATCACGAAACCGTCGCCGATCGTCTTCGAGGCGGTCCACTCCCAGCAGTTGCCCGCCATGTCCCACAGCCCGGTCGGGGTCCGGCCCCGGGGGTGGGAGTTGACCGGGGTGAGCCTTCCACAGAGGTCGCGCAGGTTCGCTCGTCCCTCCGCCGGCTCCTCGTCTCCCCACGGGTACCGGCGGCGCTCGGGCCCGGAGGCCGCCCACTCCCACTCCTTCGACAGCGGCAGCCGGCCGCCCAGGTCTGCCGCGATCCGGGCCGCCTGCGCCTGGGCTACCCCGACCAGCGGCCGGTGGTCCGGATCGAGGCCGAGCTGGGCCGGGGTGACCGGGGTCGCCGTCCACTCCAGGTCGACCACACGCAACGGCTTCTGCCGGTCACCGAACAGGCACACACCGCCCGGCACCGGCACCCAGGCGAGCCTGTGGCCGACGAAGTTCATCGTCATGGCTGCCCCCTTCATCCGGCGATCAGGAACAGGTCTTCGGCGTTCACGCCGGCCCAGACCTTGGACTTGGCGAGGTTGGGCCGCAGCCCACAGCGCGCCAGCGCGCCGGTGATGGCTTCGAGGGCCTCTCCGGCCTGCTCGGCGCCGCCGCAGAAGACGCAGTAGTTGTCCGCGAACCGCACCGTGCGCAGCCCCGCAAGCCGCGCGTCCGCCCGCGACAGCCGCAGGTTGATCAGCAGCGGCGCGAGCGCCGTGCCCGGGACGAGCGGACACGGCAACGGCTCCAGCACCCGCTCGAACAGCCGCAGGAACGAGCCGTCCGCCACGTGCTCGGCCAGCCAGTCGGTGACCTCGGCCGCGCACGACCCCTCCGACACCCGCCGCACGTCCACGTCCGCCACCCACCGGAAGCCCTCCTGCAGGTGCCGGTCGGAGTCGCGCAGCGCCGTGATCCGGTTCCGCCCGGCCCGGTAGCCCGAGACCCAGTCGGCGAACGCCCGCTGCTCCAACACAGGCTCGACCGCAGACCGCATCGCCCGCTGGACGACCCGGTCCACCACCGTTGGGATCACCGAGGGCATCGCCTTGCCGGTGTACGTGGTTATCGCCACTTCGCGCAGCGGGCCGGGCCTCCAGGAGCCCGTCCGCAGCTCCTCGGCCAGGACCTCCAGCCGGCTGTCCATGCCCTGCCGGAACTGCGCCCAGCTCGTCCCGTCGGCACCCGGTGCTCCGGCCCGGCGCATGCAGGCCCGTGCGGCGGCCTTCAGATGCCGTGGATCGACGAGGAACGGCATCAGCGAATGGGCGCGCGGAGTACGGGAGTTGGCTATAGTGGTCTGTGCCTGGACGGCATGCAGGATCCCGCTCCCCTCTGCACCACATACTTGGCCGCTACCCAACACGCGCGGCCTCGGGGAGCCGGAACGACCGCGCCGTCCAGGTGCTTCGCTGCTCTCACCGGCCACGTTCGGCCTCCCAGAGCAGCGTGTGCAGCCGCGGCGTCAGGTTCCAGCCCCGCCCCAGAACCTCGTCCGCCAGCTCCCGCATCGTGCGCAGGACCACCGCGCTGTTCGCCCCCTCCGGCATGACCCACACCTCGGGAAGCGAGAACTCCTCTACCAGGGAGGTGACTTCGTCGAGCTGGCCGGCCTCGTGGACGACGAACTTGAACCGGGCCTTCCCGCAGGCGGCCAATGCCTCCAGCGCCTCCGGGACGATCCGCCGGTCTCCAGGCGCGGCGAAGGCCGCCAGCTTCGGCGACACGTTGAACGCCGCGACCGACTCGACCAGCTCCGGCCGCGGGACGATGGTGCCGTTCGTCTCCACCTCCACCCGGCGGCCCGACAGCAACTGCATCAGGTCGACGAGCTGGGGCTGCTGGAGCAGCGGCTCACCGCCGGTGACCACCACCAGCCGGGGAGAGCGGGCCATCACCCACGCCGCCAGATCCTCGACGCCGTGCCGCGTGGACACCTCCCGCGGGTCGAACCGGGACCAGTCCCACGTTTCCGGGGTGTCGCACCCCGGACAGTGGAGGTTGCACCGCGACAACCGGACGAACAGCGACTGCTGCCCGACGCTCGGACCCTCGCCCTGGAACGTCGGCCCGAAGCACTCCGCCACCAGCAGACCCCTGCCGCCGACGACCTCACCCCCGGACACGCTCACCGCTCCTCCAGTACGAACTCGGCCCAGCTGCTCGCCGTTTCCGAAACCCGCACCGACACCAGCCGGCCCGGCAACGGCGGCTCCACGTGCTCCACGAACCAGCTGGCCAGCCAGGCGGCGAGGTTCTCCGACGTCGGCGCGACCGACAGGACGTCGTTCAGCACCCGGTGGTCGAGCGTGCTGTCGATCAGCTTCTTCACCGGGGCGAGCTCGCCGAAGTCCGTGACGAACCCGGGCGGCACCAGCCGGTCGGCGGTGAGAACGAACTCCACCGCGTAGGAGTGACCGTGCATCCGCGCGCACTGGTGCCCCTCCGGCAGATCGGGCAGGGAGTGGGCCGCCTCGAACCGGAACGTCTTCCCGATCCGGTGTCGGCCGGGCACGACGACCCCGTTCATCGGGCCACCCCCGTTGGCGCGGTGGCGTACTCGGTCGGGTCCTCGACCTCGGCGAGCGCGAACGCCTCGATCCGCTCGGCGCACGTCCCGCACGTCCCGCAATGCAGCTCGCCGCCGCGGTAGCACGACCAGGTGTCCGCGAACGGCACACCGACCTGACCGGCGACCCGCACGATGTCCGCCTTCGTCTGGTCGATGAACGGCGCCAGCAGCCGGAAGCCCTCGGCGATGAACCCCTCGTTGCCGACCCGGGCGACTTCGCCGAACACGTCGAAGAACTCGGTGCGGCAGTCCGGGTAGACGGCGTGGTCGCCGGCGTGGGCACCGAACGCCACCGCGTCCGCCCCCACGGCGACCGCCGCACCCACAGCGACCGAGAGCATGATCGCGTTCCGGTTCGGCACCACGGTGCTGCGCATGCTCTCGGCGGTGTAGTGGCCGTCGGGCACTTCGACAGCCGGGTCCGTCAGTGCCGAGCCCGACAGCAGGCGGCCGAGACCGCTCAGGTCCACCACCTCATGGCGGGCGTTCAGGCGGCCAGCGGCCTGGCGGGCGAAATCGAGTTCTTTCCGGTGCCGCTGCCCGTAGTCGAAGGAGAGCAGCGTGAGCCGGCTGCCGCTGTCGGCGAGCCAGTAGGCAACGGTGGTGCTGTCCAGCCCACCGGAGGCGATCACCACCGCGTGCTGCGGGGGAGCGTGTTCAGTCATCTCCATACGTCTTCCTTGTAGTCCTCCGCTGTCGGAGGTCGGAGTGAGTGCTGTCACCGTTCGTCCGTGACGGGCCCGGCGGGCGGGCCGACGACTCACGGACGGACTCGAACCGGTCGTGGCTATCGGTTTCCTTGCCTGGAAAGCTGTGGAGCCTGACGGGGGCGCCGCCCGAGCACGGCCGGACAGCGTGCCGACGCCCAGGTGCGTGCGGCTCCGTGGCAGTGCGTAGGGAGGAGCCCGGTCCAAGGTGCGAAATCCTTGGGGGCTCATACGGAAGCACCTGCCAAGCACGGTGGAACAGTGCAGACTTGTGGCAACGTGCGGCAGTGATGTTGAAAAGGCGCTGATGACCTGCGCGGTTGGCGCACCAGGAACTCTTGGGGAGAGCGCGATGGCACGATGGGGACGGCTCGCCGTGCAGCGCAGGGCCGCCGGCTACACCCAGGAGCAGTTGGCCGCGCTGATGGACGTTGACCGCACAACCGTCCACCGCTGGGAGAAAGGCACGGCGACGCCGCAACCGTGGCAGATGCCGAAGCTCGCGAGGTTGTTGAAGGTTTCCGCGGCCGAGTTGCGTTCCCTGCTCCCCGGAGGATCGGATGCGGTCGGTGGGCCGGCCGCCGTTCCGGAGAAGGGTGACGGACGAGCGCAAGCGGCGAACCAATTCAGCCGGGGCGAGCAGGAGGTGACGCCCGTACGGTCGCCTCTGGCACAGGTGAGCGGTCTGGTCGTCGACTGGCTGTCCATCAGCTCACCGACCGAAGCGACCGCGTTGGTGCTGCCGGTGACCGAGTCCGACCTCGGCGCCGCCGAGGGAATGCTCGACCTGTTCCGTCAGCTCGATCACACGCACGGGGCCCGGCAGTACCAGCGGCAGGTCAGCTCCTACATCGACAACGAACTCGAAGCGCTTCTCCGTCGCCCGGTCGCGGACGAGTCGGTCGCTCGTCGGCGGGCGGGGCTCACAGCAGGATTCTGCGAGCTCGCCGGATACCAGGCCGTCGACACCGGAAACCCCGACCAGGCCCAGGCCTACTACCGGCGCGCGCTCACCCTGACAGCTGTGACCAACGATCAGGCGTACAGCGCCTACCTCGTGGCGGTGAACCTCGGGCACCTCGCGCTGCACTGTGGAGAGCCGGAGACCGCCCTGCGCTGGGCAGCCTCGGCCCAAGCGGCGGCCGGAACCGCCGCGAGCCCGGCAACCCGGGCCGCGATCACCGCTGTCGTGGCCCGCGCGAACGCCAGGATGCGCCGGGAGGCCGAGGCGACCGAGCTGATCATCCAGGCCGAGAAGCTGCTCGACACCGTTGACCACCAGGACGAGCCCACCTGGATCCGCTACTTCAACCACGCCTACCTCGCGGACGAGGTGGCCCACTGCCTCCACGACCTCGGTCGTGCCCCGGCTGCGAGGAGTCAACTCGCCGAGGCGCTCAGCGGAGTGGGGGAGGACAGGGTCCGCCGGCGGGCGATCGACGCCGCCCTGCTCGCCGCCACCTGGCTGCGCACTCGAGACCTCGACCGGGCGTGCGCGGCCGGCCGGGACGCCGTCGCCTACGCGGCCAGGACGGGGTCAGGCCGGTGCGTCGAGCGGGTGGCCGGCGTCCTGGCCGAGCTGCGGGTCCATGCCGACTGCGCCCCGGCCCGGGAGCTGCGCGAGTTCGCCCGGGCCGTGCTACCCGAGGCCGATGACATGGCCGTCAAGCTCTTGGGCGGCTCATGAGGCGGCGGTAGAAGTCGAGTTCGGCGCGGAGGGCCTGTTCCCGGGCGGCGGGCGCCGACAGGTAGTGGTCGCCGTCCTCCAGCAGCAGGCTGTCGTGGTCACCGCCGAGGGCGGCCAGATCCTGGGCGAACCGCATGGCCTCCTCGGCGGACGTGATGGTGTCGGCGGTGCCGTGAATCACGAGTACGGGACAACGGATCCGTTCCGGCGTCACCGCTCCGGCAGGCCCGCGGAGGGCGGCCGCGTGGGGGCGCTGGAACTCCGGGACGGACAGCTCCCACCGTGCGGGGTCGATGATCGCCGAGGTGGCCGTCGCACCGGCGAACGGCCCGGGACGACTTGCCGCCTGGAGCGCCGTGTACCCGCCGGCGCTCGCGCCGCTGATGAACATCGCCCCGGGCAGTGCCACGCCGGTCGAGCGCAGGTGCTCGGCCACCGCGGCGCAGTCCTCGACGTCGTACTCGCCCCAGTGGCCGTGCAGCATCTGCCGGAAGGTGCGGCCACGGCCGGTGCTGCCCCGGTAGAGGACCTCGGCGACGGCGAAGCCGTGGCTGACGAAGAACTGGGTCGTCCAGTCCAGCCGCAGGGGCACATCGTCCGTCGGACCGGGGTGCGCCCGCACCAGAAGCGGTACGGGCGCCGCTGTTCCCGAAGGCCGGTGCAGCAGGAAGCGGACAGGACCGTCCGCACCCGGTGCTGTGTCGAGCGACGGCGGGACGGGCGTCCAAGGCGGAACCGCCCCTGACCGGGTGCCCACCGGGACGGCCGGGGCGTCGGCTTGTGCTGCGAGGTCGAGCGACCAGAGCCCGGGGGCGGACGAGGGGGAGGAGCCGATCACGGCGAGCCGGCCTTCGTCGACCGCGATGTACGGCTTCACCGAGGTGAGGTTCGGGCCGAGCCGGCGCCGACCGCCGGTGGGATCGACGGCGACGAGTTCGGCGGAGAACCCGTTCAGGACGGTCAGCACGACGGCGCCGTCGGGGGCGAATCCGTAGGACTGGTAGCCCGCTTCCCAGGGCGCCGGCGCGCAGTCCGCATCGATGGGCAGGACCGGCGTCACCGTGTCGTCGCGAAGCCGGTAGAGGTTCCACCAACCCGTTCGGTCGGACATGAAGTACAGCAGTCCGTCCGGCCCCCAGGACGGCTGGAGCACGGACTCCGAGGAGCCGCCTGCGACGACCCGGCCCGCTCCGGGGCGGCCGGAACGGATGTCGGCCAGCAGGAGGCGGCAACTGTCCCAAGGCATCTGGTCCCGGCTCCACTCCAGGTACGCCAGGGCGTCCCCGGCGAGCCGGGGGCAGGAGAGGAACTCGGAGGAGCGAACCAGGATCTGAACGTCTCCGGCCGGAGTCACCGCGACGATCTCGTCCGCAGCGCCGTCACCACGGACCGCGAAGACGCTGCCGTCCGGGCCCGGAGTGAGGTCGCCATAGTGCTCGGAGCCATGGATGGACACGATCCTGTCCGGCGCGCGGCCGAGCGGTTGGCGGAAGAGGGAGCCGCCGTCCCCGACGAACCACACCGCGCCCTCCACCACGGCGAAGCTGCCGCCGCCGTAGGCGTGGAGCTCACCTCCGACTGAGAAGTCGGACGGTGTCACCGCGAAGGCGTTGCCGGAGCCCTCCGAACACATCACGCGCCGGACGCCGCCGTGATCGGGGTCGGACTGCAACCACCACAGCGAGCCCGCCACGGCCTGGAGTTCGTCGTACGCCACGACCTTCCGCGCAACCCACGCGGGTGACAACCCTGTGTCCTGAGACCTCATGAAGGGGATCCTGCCGAATCACGCCGGTAAGTGCCACCGCCGCAATGTGACCGGTACACGAGGTTGGGTGCCCGGTCCGAGTGCGGAGGGAGACTGGGAACCCCGAGCACCGCTGAGCGGCCGTCCACGGCTCGGCCGAGCAGAACGCGTGCGGGGTATGCCCTCGTGGGGTGAAGAACCCTCGCCGTCGTGAAGACGTCCTCAGCACAGCCGATGCAACCCGCACCCGGGCTTGGTCCTCGCATGTTTTGAACTGCGGCTTCGTGCTCCGGCCGGCACCGACCCCGTGAGGACGAGCCCCGCGCTGTGCGCCAGCGCCGGGCGCCGGCCCGCCGCTGCTGGCCGGACGAGCCTCGGATGCCGCCGCACGCGCCCGCCGCTTCCCGTGCTCCCGCACGAACGGGCAGGGCGAGGCGTCCGGCGGAGCGGATCCGGCGGCCGTGGAGCCGGTACGGCGTACCAGCACCCCCGCCGATGGGCGGGGTGGGACCCGGGAGCACGGTGCCGGGCGAGGGTGGGAGCGGGAGTGCGGTCCCCGTTCCGGTGGGTGACGCCGGGTGACGGGTGCGCTCTGTAGCGTCGGGGGCGTGACCTGGTGGTTCGTCCGCCGTCACCGTCGACTCCCGTTTCCCGTGCCGCCCCGTGGGGCCGCTGTCCAAGGAGCCTGCCCATGGCCGATCGTCACTTCCTCCACCGCTTCGACTCCTCCGCTGCCACCGGCGACGGCGGGCCGGGGTACGGGCCGGCCCGGTGGGGCCGGCAGGAGGCGGCAATGGTGGACAACGGAGGGGCGGGTCTGTCCCGGCGACGGGTGCTGACGGCGGGGGCGCTGGCCGGGGCCACGCTCCTGGGTACCGGTCTGTCGGGGGGCAGGGCGTCGGCCGCGTCAGCTCCGGCGATCTTCTACTCGCCGCACCAGGACGACGAGGCGCTGGGTCTGGCCGGGTCGATCCTGGAGCACAAGGCGGCCGGACGGCCCGTGTACCTGGTGCTGGTGACACGGGGTGAGAACGACGGGCTGGCGAGGCGGATGAACACCGATCCCTGTCCGATGACCACAGAGGACCGCCGGCATCCGTGCGTGGCCCGCGGCCACCACGGGCTGAACTGGCCGACCATACCTGCGAGCGCCAGTGACAGCGTCATCGTGCCCGCCCGGACCGCCGAGTTCATGGCCTCGGCGGCCCGCCTCGGCGTCGACAAGGTGATCAACCTCAAGCTCCCCGACTCCGCGTGGGGCGGGGACGACGCCTTCAAGAAGTTCACCAGCACGGTCAAGTCGAAGATCGCGTCCATCGCGGATCAGTACCCGGGCGCCTCGCACAAGTTCACCGCGGGCTGGCTGGAGGTCAGCGCGACCCACAAGGCGATCACCGACGCGGCCGTGCAGCTGGCGAGGGAGGGCAAGCTCACCGATGTGCGCTTCAACTTCGTCTACGCCTACGACCACGAGCTCCCCGACCGCAGCAGGGGCGCCGCCTACGTGTTGAACATCCCCGACGCCCACATGAAGACCAAGCTCAAGGCCATCGCCTGCTACAACAGCTGGGATCCGTCCAAGAACCTCTACGCGCTCGGCTACCACAGCGTCCCGGAGAAGCTGGAGGGCGCAGCGGCCGACCCGCACGAGTACGTCTTCGCCCTCCCCAACAACAAGTACCAGTACGGGGACATCGGCCGCAAGGACAACGGCAAGCCGCAGTGGGGGTGGTCCTGACGGGGCCGCCGGGCGCGGTCCGGTGCCCGGGACGGTCGGTCGCCGACCGCCCCGGGCGGTTCGTTTCCTGACCGCCGGTCGGGACTGCGAGGTGATGATCGCCGACCCCGGTCGGACGCACTGTCGCACCCTCGACGAGGCCCGCGCCGTGCTGGGGTCCGCCTGGCTCTTCGCCGGGCTCTGCCTGTGGAACGAGCGGTGTTGCGGACTCAGTGGCGGATCCAGCCCGGGATCCCCCCTTCGGCGTTGCGGCCCTTCTCCAGGAACGCGATGTTGCGGTAGAGGTGCATTCCGGCCAGGGACGGACCGACTCCGCCGGTGGTCTTCAACGGCTGCTCCTCGTAGTGCAGGTCGTCGACGAGCCGTTTGACGAGGCCGAGCGTGGTGCTGTCGCACGCCTCCGGGTCCTCGTTTCCGCCGAAGCCCGGGGCGTAGGAGGTCCACAGGTCCTCGATGACGTAGAGGCCTCCGGCGCGGACGTGGGGGAACAGCGCCCGGAATGTTGTCCTGACGTGTTCGTTGATATGACTTCCGTCGTCGATGACGATATCGAACGGACCGTGCCGTTCGGCGATTTCGATCATCTGGGCGGGGTCGCTCTGGTCCGCCTTCAGTGTGTGCAGGCGCTGTTGGTCGAGGCCGCTCTTGTCGTACAGGTCGACGCCGAATACCAGACCGCGCGGGAAGTAGTGTTTCCACATCTTCAATGACCCGCCGCCCAGGGTGGGGTGGTCGTATCCGCCGATTCCGATTTCGAGCACTCGGACGGGTTGGTCGCGCAGCTGGCGCAGGTGGCGTTCGTACAGGGCGGCGAACCAGTGCAGGCCGCCCCACTTGTCCGAGTCGTGGCGCAGGGCCAGCCGGGCGAGTCCGGGGTGGTCGGAGGAGCAGCCGGTGAGGATGGTGCTGGCCGCCGCCATGATCGAGCCGAGCGGGCGAACGCCCTCCACTGTCATGGACTCCGGGACGAACCGCAGCTCGGTCCGTCGGTTCGCCGGCCCGCCGGGCGCGGACGGCCCGAACAACTCCCGTACCAGGTCGAGCACATCGTATTCGATGCGGAAGAGTGCGGCCGGGCCGTCCGCACCGTTCAGGCCGACCGGTCGACCGGCTTGGACGAGAAAGGAGGTGCTGACCCGCTCCTCGCCGCGCGTGACGTCCAGGTCGACGGTGACCGGATCGGTGTTGCCCGGTGGATCGCAGCGGAACAGGATCTCGTCGACCAACACGGCCGTGAGGTCGGCCAGTTCGAAGGAGTGGACGACGGAGTGCAGGGAGCGGGTGTCGTCTCCGGCCAGCCTGAGACATTCGATGGGTGTGGCCGAATCGGCTTTCCTGTCCGCCATGGGATCCGAGAATGTGCTCATCACATGAAATCCCTTTGTCCGAACTCTGTTGGAATGACCGTCGCGTGACACGGTCTCGTGTCCGTTGCTTCCGGTCAAGCTCCCCCGGAATGCGCGTGCCAGGCAATCCGGTGCGATCGGTCCCGGGGTGACGGTCCCGGCCCGGCGTACTTGAATACGGTGTGGCCGAGCTGGACAATCCCAACGAATCACGCCGAATTCGGCGGTCCTCGATGCCTCCAGCCGGTTAGGAGCACTTCGTGCGCATCTTGTTCGTGGTGGCACCCGGGGTCGGCCACCTCATGCCTGCGGTGCCCACCATGTGGGCGGCGCAGTCGGCCGGTCACGAGGTACTCGTGGCCGCGACCGGACCGAGCCTGGACATGGCCGCGCGTTCGGGCCTGGCCGCCGTGGACGTATCCGACGGCGACGCCGCCGACGCCTACCACCGGCTCGGTGTCCGGGTCACGAAGAACCGGCCGGACCGGTACGACCTGTCCGACGCCTGGCGCCGGTTCACCGGTGCGGCGGGCCGGCCGGGCCCGACGGCCGCCGATCGGCTGGACCCCGCGCGCGAGGACGTCGCCGCCCTGGTCCTCGGGGTGGGAGGCCGGATGGTGGACGGCACCGTGGACCTGATCCGCCGGTGGCGCGCGGACCTCCTGGTCTTCACGACCTTCCTGGCCGGCGGTCAGCTCGCCGCCGAGGCCACCGGAATCCCCTGCGTGATGCACGGGATCGGGCTGCCCTACCCGTCCTTCGCCGCGGTGCTGAGCGCACTGGAGGACGTGCGGGCACGCCACGGGATCACCGGTGCGCTCACCGATCCGGTGGCGACGGTCGACCTGTGCCCGGAGAGCCTGCGCCCTCCGGACGCCAAGGCCGGATGGCCGATGCGTTACGTGCCGTACAACGGCGGTGCCGTGCTGCCCGACTGGGTGAGCGCTGCGCCGCGGCGCCCACGCATCTGCGTCACCTGGGGATCGGTGCTTCCCGCGGTCGGTGGAACCCCGGTCCTGCGGGACGTGGTCGACGCGCTGGCCGCCGCGGACGCCGAGGTCGTCCTCACCACGGGTGGGGCGGACCTGTCCGGCCTGGGGCCGCTCCCGCCGAACCTCCGTGCCGTCGACTGGGCGCCGCTCAGCGCTCTGCTGCCGAGCTGCGCCGCCGTCGTCCATCACGGCGGGTCGGGCACCACCTTCACCGCACTCGCCAACGGGGTGCCACAGCTGGTCCTGCCCCAGGTGGCGGATCAGCCGGTGAACGCACAAGCGGTGGTGGAGCGGGGGGTGGGGGTGGCGTTCCCCGACCGGGACATCGACCCCGCGGCACTCGCCGACGGGATCCACCGCGCACTGACCGACCGGCGGATCCGAGAGGCCTGCCGGCAGGTCCGGGAGGAGATCAAGGCCATGCCCGGCCCCGAGCAGGTCGTCCGACAGCTGGTCGAGGCCGCGTCATGACCCGCACCGGCCCTGGACCGGTCGGCGCCCCGACCGCGGCACCGGTCGGCGGCGCCCCCACGGGCGCGGTGGCTGGCCCCGGCTGGCCCGCGATCGAACCGCTGCTGCGCGCGGCGGCCGACGAGCACCGGCTGGCGCGGGCCGTCGCCGACCTCGGGCTCGACCGGGTCGCGGAGGTCGTCGTCGAGGAACTGGCCGTGCGGTGCGATCCGGTGCCGGTGGACGGCGCCGCGCACCTCGCCTTCGAGCTCACGTCGGGCGGTGAACGGGCCTGTCGCCTCCTCACCGTCGACCGCGACGGGCTGACCTCGAAGCGGGACGGCTGGCAGGCGGCGCCGGTGCGGATCACCCATGACGCCGTCGACCTCCTGCGCGGCCTCTACGGCCCCGGCACCGATCGTCGGACCAGTCGACGGGTCACCACCTGCGCCGAGCTGAATGCTCCAAACCCGGCCCCCGGTGGGCTCACCGCGATCGTCCGCGAACGCCAGCGGCTGGCGGTCGCGGTCCAGGCGGTCGTGGCCGCCTGCCAACGGCACCCGGTCGACCTCGGCGGGCTCTCGACCCGGTTCGGCTCGGACAAGTGGGCCGACCTCCACTGGTACACCCAGCACTACGAGCGGCACTTCGCCCGCTTCCGGAACGCGCCGGTCCGAGTGCTGGAGATCGGGATCGGCGGCTACGACGCACCCGACCAGGGCGGCGCGTCACTGCGCATGTGGCAGCGCTACTTCCCGGCGGGACTGGTCCTCGGGCTCGACATCGTCCCCAAACCCGGTGTTCGGGGCCCCCGCATCGCCACCGCCGTCGGGGACCAGGGCGACCCCGGACTCCTGGACGACCTCGGCCGTCGGTTCGGGCCGTTCGACATCGTCATCGACGACGGCAGCCACCTCAACGCCCATGTGCGAGCCTCCTTCACCGCCCTGTTCCCGCACGTGCGGCCCGGCGGGCTGTACGTCGTCGAGGATCTCCAGACCGCCTACTGGCCCGGCTACGGCGGCACCGCCGGCCCCGTCGCCGGGCCCGGAACCTCGGTCGGCCTGCTCAAGCAGCTCGTCGACGGCCTGCACCACCGGGAGTGGGTGCCACCGGCGGCAGCGCCCGGACCGTCCTACGCCGACCGGCATGCCGTGGCTCTGACGATCTACCACAACCTCGCCTTCGTCGAGAAGGGCGTCAACTCCGAGGAGGGCGCTCCCGACTTCATCGACCGCGGGTGGTCCGCACCACCAGCGTGACGTCCGCCAAGCCCTCCGGACCGATCTTGACCGATCTGGACCGATCCGGACCAGAACCGACCTGCCAGGGAGACAGCCAGTGGATGACTGCGACAGTGACGGGCACCTCTACCTGGACCTCATGAAGAAGGTCCTGACCAATGTCATCTACCAGGACGGTGGGCTCACTCCGGACGGACCGACCGGCTACCAGGCCGAGGAGCGGCACGGAGGGTTGGACTGGCCCGCTGCCGCGCACACGATGATCGGAAGGGAGCGGCTGGACAACCTGCACGACTGCCTGGAGCGGGTCGTCGCGGACGGCGTCGACGGCGATCTCATCGAGACCGGCGTCTGGCGCGGCGGGGCCTGCATCTTCATGCGTGCCTTCCTGAAGGCGCACGGCATCACCGACCGCCGCGTGTGGGTGGCCGACTCCTTCACCGGCATCCCCGAGGTGGGTGCGGACGGGCACCCCCTGGACCGCGAACTGGCCCTGCACGAGGCCAACGGGGTACTCGGCGTGCCCCAGGAGGAGGTGGCGGAGAACTTCCGCCGCTACGGGCTGCTGGACGACCACGTCGCCTTCCTCCCGGGCCGGTTCCGGGACAGCCTGCCCCAGGCGCCGGTCGAGAAGCTGGCGCTGCTCCGGCTCGACGGCGACCTCTACGAATCCACCTGGGACGCCCTGACCCACCTGTACCCCAGGCTGTCCACCGGAGGGTTCGTGATCATCGACGACTACGTCATCCCGGCGTGCCGGGCCGCTGTGCACGACTTCCGTGAGGAGCAGCGGATCGACGACCCGATCCGACGGATCGACGTCTGCGGCGCGTACTGGCGGCGGAGCCTGTGATCGCGGTCCCGGCGGAAGCCGTCACGGTCCACCCGCTCAACGAGCAGTCGCGGGAGATCCTCGACACCGGTGAGGCCGCGGTGTTCGGACTGAGCCCGTTCAACGGGTTCTACCGGCCCGCGACCGTCGAGACCCTGCTGGCCTGGGCCGCCGGAAGGTTTCGGCACGTCGAAGCCGTCCTGCCCGGCTACGAGATGGCCTTCGGCCTCATCGCCTGCGGGCGGGCACCCCGGGAGGCCGCACAGAGCGCGACCCGGGCCGTGCGCAGGATGCGCGCGGCGGCACGGCGCGCCCTCCACGCCTCCGGCCCGAACCCGCACGACCGGGTCAACAGCTGGACCCGGCTCATCAACCGGAAGCGCTACCGCGAGCTGCGCGCCCAGGTCGACGACGCCTTCCGCTCGGACGGCCGGTTACGGGAACTGTGCCGGGAAGCATCCCGCGGCTACCTCATGACGGTCCTCGGCGGCGAGCCGACCCCGGCGCAGATCGAACTCAACCTCGGCTACGTCCTCGCCGAACTCCCGCTCGTCCTGGACCTGCCCGGCATCACGGGGACCCGGACCGCCCTCCTCCTCTACAACCGTCCCTGGCCCTTGCAGCTCGCCCTGTGGAACGGCGAGGTCCCGGCCCTGGCGCCGGCGCCGGGCCACGGCTTCGCCACCATCGCACTGGCCGTCGAGCCGGCCGTGGCACCGGCCGTCGAGCAGGCCGCGCCGCCGAACGCCGGTACCAGAGGAGCCCAGTCGTGACCCTGTCGGACACCGACATCCTCCAGTGGCCGCTGCCCGCGGGGGAGCACGGGACCCCGCCGCCGCTGTACGCCACGCTGCGGCGGGAGCGCCCGGTCTGCCCGCTGCGCATGCCCAGTGGGCAGACCACCTGGCTGCTGACCCGCCACGACGACATCACCGGAGTCCTGACCGACCCGCGCTTCTCCAGGGACCTGGTCTACCCGGGCGCGCCGCGACTGATCGGCGAGGACTTCAACTCCGTGCCCGGGGGCATCTTCAACCTGGACCCGCCCCGGCACACCCGGGTGCGGCAGATCCTCAACCCGCTGTTCAACCGGCGAGCCGCCGAACGGTACTCCACCGCCATCGCGGCGCACGCCGAGGACCTGCTGACGGCGATGGCCGCGGGAAGCAACCCCGCGGATCTGGTCAGCGCCTACACGGCGCCCCTCGCCCTGCGGGTCAGCTGCGGGCTGCTCCGCATCCCGGCGGACCGGCGCCAGGCGCTGCACGGCTGCTTCCGTGAGCAGACCAGCCAGAACGCCGACCGGACGGACGTCTCGGCCGCCACCGAGCAGATCGGCGCGCTGGCCGCCGAGATCGTCGCGGACAAGTGGTCCGCTCCCGACCCGACCGAACCGATCGGCGCCCTGATCGCGGCCCGTCAGGCCGACGAGATCACCTCCGACGAGCTGCACGGCACCGTCAGCTACCTGCTCGTCACCGGGATCGAACCGCTCGTCTCCTCGGCGTCCACGGGCATCGTCACCCTGCTCAGGCACCCCGAGGAGCTGCAGTGCGTCCTCGAAGACCCGCGGCTGTGGCCCGCCGTCGTGGAGGAGGTCCTGCGGTTCCACCACAACGGCTACCTGTCCAACCCGCGAGTCGCGTTGGAGGACACCGAGATCCGCGGCGTGCCGATCCGCGCGGGGGAGTCGGTCGTCACGCCGATGATCGCGGCGACCTGGGACCCGGATCACTACAAGCACCCCCACCGGTTCAACATCCACCGCCGTACGGACGGATCGAGGACCTTCGGCGCCGGCCCGCACTTCTGCCTGGGCGCCTCACTGGCCCGGGCGCACCTGCGGATCGCTTTCGAAGCACTCTTCACCCGGTTCCCGAGGCTCATCCTCGCGATCGACGCGGACGAACTCCCCTGGGACGAGGACAACCTGTTCACCCGCCCGCTCGTCCTGCCGGTCGCCTGGTGAGGGGGGCGACAGCGCACGGGCCGGGGTCGGCGGACTACCAGCGCGTCGTGCGGGTTCGAGCGGACCGCGACCGGATCGGTCACGGTCCGCTCGAAGGCCCTGGGCGGGAGAGTGCGTAGCATCGACGCCGCACCACAGCCCGGCGTCCGGGGCCCGCATCGCGCAGTGCGCGGCGCGGGCCCCGGACGGTGAGGCGGGCCCGGGATCAGGCGAAGGTGTTGGTGGACCAGATGGCGTTGCCGATGCCTTCGCCGCCGTCGGCCTTGTAGACGACGAGGTTGCCGTCGTCCTGGAGCTTCAGGAAGGCGCCCGCCGACCAGAAGGTGCCGGAGGCCCAGAGGCTGCGGCTGCCGTCCGCGGAGTAGACGACGGCGTTGCCGTCGGGCTGGATCCGGAGGAAGGCGTTGCCGTTGCCGGCGGTGTTGCTGTGCCACAGGACCGCGTTGTCGCTCAGGCGGTAGAGGACGAGGTCACCGTCCCACTGCATGGCCAGGCGGGTGGTCTTCGCGTACACCTGCTGGCCGGCCACGAGCTGGGTGCCGGAGCGGAAGGTGGTGGCGCTCCAGACGGTGTTGGCGACCGTCTCGGCGGCGTTCTTCTTGTAGAGCGCGAAGGTGCCGTCGTCCTGGAGCTTGAGGAACGCGCCGTTCTGGCCCCAGGTGTTGGAGCCCCACAGGGCGCCGGTGCCGGCGGCCGGGTTGCCGTCGCTCTTGTACAGGACGAAGTTGCCGTCCGTCTGCACGTACGCCCACGCCCCCTTGTTCCCGGAGGTGTTGGTGTTCCAGGTGGGCTCGGCGTCGGCGCGGCGGTAGCGGACCAGGTTGCCGTCCGCCTGCATCTCGACCACGGCGGTCTGCGACTGGAACCACTGACCGGGCTTGATCTTGGTGTCGCTGTTCAGCTTCTGGTCCAGGCGGATGGTGCCGGCGGACCACAGGACGGAGCTGCCGTCGGCCTTGACCATGGCCACGTTGCCGTCGTTCCGGAGCTTGAGGAACGCGCCGTTCTGGCCCCAGGTGCCGGAGGCCCACAGGGCGCCGGTGCCGGCGGCCGGGTTGCCGTCGCTCTTGTAGACGACGAGGTTGCCGTCCGGCTGGATGTACGCCCAGGCGCCGTTGTTGCCCGAAGTCCCGCTCGACCACAGGATCCCGTTGTCGACCTGCTTGTGGGTGACGACCAGGTCGCCGTCCGGCCGCATGGTCAGCTTCAGGTCCGCGCCGACGATCGACTGTCCGGAGGTCAGCTTGGTGTCCGACTTGACCGACACGCCGCCGGCGGCCACGGTCGAGGAGACCCATCCACCGAGGTCGTCGACGCGGGTGGCGGTCGCGCCGGTGCGGGTCTCGGTGGCCGGGGTGTCGAGGCAGCCGCCCTGCCAGGAGCGGGAGGCGACGGCGACGAGTTCGGACTTGCCGCCCGTCTCGCGGATCGTGGGGGCGCCGGTGTCGCCCTTGCAGACCGCCGCGCCGCCGGTGCCGGTGACGCTGATGCCGGTCGCGCTCACGGTACCGAGGGTGAAGGAGCCGGTGTGGGGCTTCAGCGGGGCCCACTCGTCCTTGGTGCGGCCGTACCCGGCCACCCGCAGGTTCTCGCCCGAGGTGGGGGCGGTCGTGGCGAACGCCGGCGGGGTGATGCCGTCCACGGCGGTGGCCAGGCGGGCCATCACCAGGTCGCGCTCCTGCCGCGGCACCAGCTCGGCCACGTCGGCGGACTTGGCGCCCACGGTGACGGTCGTCTTCCACTTCGGCGCGCCGGCCGCCAGCGTCTGCGGCTGTGCGGGGTCGTCGGAGAAGCAGGACGCGGCGGTCAGCACCCAGTAGTGGTCCACCAGCGTGCCGGTGCAGCCGCGCAGGGCGTCGCCGACGACGATCCGGGCGGTGTAGGCGTACGAGCCGTCGGCGGCGGCGTCGCCGGTCACCGCGCCGGCCGGGGTGAAGGAGGTCATCGTGCCGGCGGCCGCGGCGGCGGCCGCTACCAGCACGCCCGCTCGTCGGGAGCGGAGCGAGGAGTTGCGAGGCATGAACAGGGTTCCCAACGATAAGAGGTGAATTCGGGTAGCGATCGGTCCGACGTGGTCCGGCGGGTTTCCCGCCGGCGTCCTCGCCGACGATCGCGAAGCGCTGTCCTGGAGCGCGCAGGGCCTGCGGGGCAGGTCAGCGGTGAGGCTGGCCCGGCAGTTCGGGCCCGTGGTCGCCGAGGCCGGGGACGAGTGAGCCGCCCGCGTCCGACGGAGCCCGCGATCGTGCGGCCTCTGACGGGCCGCCAGGCCGTCGCCCTGCACTCGCTCGGCGGCCTGGAGCGGTACGAGCGGCAGGCCTGCAGCCGGCTCACCGGTCTGTGCGGCCGGTGGCCCATCGCCGAGCGACGGCAGCCGGCTGCCGAGGAACTCGCAGCGCAGGCCCGGCCGTTCGGCATCCTGGCGGTCGGAGTCCCGCTGTGCGGCCCCGTCGGGCTTCGTGGAGTCGGCCGCCGTCTGCGGGGTGGGCGCGGAGGGCGTTCGCACCGCTCGCGGGCGGCGGCGATGCGGGCCGCTCGGATGGTTCGGGTCCCGCTGGTCCCGGTCCCGCCACTCGCGCGGCGGGGCCGGGGCCGGGGGATCAGGCGTGCGTCAAACCGCCTGATCGGAGCCTCACTTGGAGGTGGTGAGCTCCAGCAGGGTGAACGGGCGCTGCTGCGGGTCGGTGAGCTCGCCGACCTTGTTCCAGGTGTTCGGCTTCAGGTCGTGGATCTTGGTCTCGGTGCCGTTCACCATGACCACGTGGACGGAGTAGTCGGAGGTGGAGACGGCGTAGGTCGACGGCAGCTCCAGGCTGAGCCGACCGGACGTGCCGGTGGTGGTGAAGCAGAAGCGGCCGCCGCCGACCTTGTCGGTCTCCGCCATGTTCCGGGCGTCGACCTCCAGCAGACCCGGGGCGCAGGGCACGAGGACGATGTGGCCGTCACCGCTCTTCAGCCGGATGCCACGGTCCGCGAAGATCTGGTCCGCGCCGGGGTAGGCGAAGTCCTCCACGGCCGGCGGCGGAGTGTCGTCGGCGGTCAGCGCCTTCGGAGCGGCGGCGGTGCCGCCGGGCGCGGCGGCGCTGCGGTCAGCCGCGACGGCGCCCACGACGCCGGACACCGCGACCGTGCCGGCGACCGCGCCGACGATGACCATCTTGGTGATGGAACGCATGAATAAAACCCCCTGATTAGCCGTCAATTGCTGCTGGTTCGCAGCGGACCTGCCGAGTCGGTGCACGTACCGGCGACCTGGTCGAATGGCGCTCCCGGCCACCCCCGGCCACCCCCGGCCCCGACCGGCACCATTGCTATCACGAGCGGGTCGACTTCCGGAAGATCGTTTCCCGTTTCGGAAGCATCTGGAATTCCGCCATGTTCGTATACGGCCTATATGCCCGGGGAAAAGGTTGTCGCGGGCGGGTGAGCCGTGGACCGAGCCGCTACCGGGTGGTCCAGATCGCCGCGGTCCCGAAGACGACAAGGGACACGAAGACCTGCGCCATCATGGCGGGCGGCCACGTGTTGTCCTCCGACTCGCCCCTCTCCTTCGCCTCCATCAGGCGCTGCGCGAACTTCCTGCGGTGGCCGACCATTCCCACCGGGAAGGCCACCACCGCGAACGAGTACATGGCGAGTACCGCGGCCGCGTCCATGTGCTTCGCGTAGTAGCTGCCGAGGCCGAAGACCACCATCGCGGCCGGCGCCAGCGCCATGCTGATCCGGTGCGTGCGCGTGGGCATTCCCGGCACCAGCACCGCCCAGAACACCGCGGTCGCCAGAATCGCGAGCCACCACCACGAAACGACACCAAGCCCCAACGGATACACCGCACACCCCCCTCGTTCCGGCTGTGGAGCCCGCGTCGGACGCGGGCTCCACAGCCACTGTTCTGTCACGGCCATTCGAACACGGCCGATCACTCACTGCCTAGCGATCACCTGATCAGTCGTCGCTCGAGAACCAGCTGACGACGGACGAGACAGCACTGTGTCCGGCCTTCACCAGCCTCTCGCCGACCTTCTCGGTCACCTTCACGCCGAACTTGGCCGCTTCCGCCGCGCCCTTCTCGATCGCGCCGACCACTCGGCCACCGATCAGGGAGAGGCCGACGGATGCCACCGAGCCGATGAACTTGTCGCTGCTGAAGCCGTAGCCGATCCCGGTGTACAGGGCCGAAGCCACACCCGTCACCAGCGAGAACGTGCCGACGGCGGCCGCGAAGGGCTGGCCACCCGGAATGAGCATCAGGCCGGCCGCGACGAACCCGCTCCAGGTGCTGACACTGCCCAGGAAGTCTCCGTAGTCCTTGAACAGCTGCTTGTCGTCCTTCGGCGGAGAGCCCGGAGCGGGCTTCTCGGGAGCCGGAGCCGGAGTGGTCACCTTGTCGTTGGCCGGCGTGTTCACCGGGTCGACGTGGTTGGCCTCGTTGGCCTTCGCCTGGGCCGCCGCGGCGGCGGCAGCGGCGGCCTGCTCCTGCGCCCGCTTCTGCGCGGCGATGGCGTGGGCGTCGCTCGCGGCCTGCGACGCCGTGGCGGCGTCCTTGCCCGCCGCGCTCGCGCTGGCCGCGGCCTGCGCCGCCGAGGCCCTCGCGCTCGCCGCCGAGTTCACGGCCTGGTTCGCGGAGGTGGTCGCCTGGGTGGCCGAGTAGTTGGCCTGCCGGTTGGCCGTCTGCGCGGTCGCCGCCGCACTCTTGGCCTTCTGCGCCGAAGCGGCGGCGGCTGCCGCGGAGGCGTCGGCGGCGGCGGACTTGGCCTTGGCGTCGTCCGCGTACCCCTTCGCCTGCTGGGCCGACTGCCCTGCCAGGCTCGCCCAGTGCGCGGCCTCATCCGACGCGTGGCGCGCGTCCGCGGCGATCTGGTACGCCCGCTGGGCGCTCTCGCTCGCGGTGGCCGCGTCCTTCGCGGCGTTGGCGATCATGCTCAGCACGGACGACACGTGCGCGTCGGTGTCCGCGTCCTTCTGCGCCGCCGTGAACTGGGTCTTGCGGACGAACTCGTGCTGCATCCAGGCCGGTCCGGCCAGGGCGACCGCGCCCGCGGCCTTCACGTTGGGCCCGCCGCCGTCCGTGGCGACCACCACGGCCACCCGGTCGTCCTCGGCCAGGGCCTTGGCGTAGCCGTTGGACAGGAAGGCGGCCAGGACCGACACCCGGCCGTCGGCCAGTGCCGCGCCGCCGTCCCGCTGGACGGCCTTGCCGCCGTCCGAGACCAGGGAGACGGTCCGCACCCGCAGGTCCTCGGCCTGGGCCTGGAGCGCCCCGCCGCTGAGGAACCTCTCGACCGCGGTCGGGTCGGTGCTCTCCAGCGTCTTCTGCGCCTCGGTCGCCAGCTTGGCGTTCGCGATGCTCGTGACGGCCAGGATCTTCTCCCGGTCGTCGAGCTGCAGGCTGCGCTGGTAGTCCGACTTGGCCCAGGAGACCACGGCCTCGTCGGTGCCGGAGAGCGCGGCCTGCGCCGACGCCCGGGTCCAGGAGCCGGTGGACTTCAGCAGGTTGACCGCGGCCTTGCGGCCGGCCTGGGCGGCCGTCGCGGTGGCTGTTCCGGTCGCCGCGGCCTGCTTGACCAGGTCCTTCGTCGCGGCGTCCTGCGAGGCGGCCTCGGTCTGCTGCTGGTTGAAGTCCGCCTGGGTGGCCTGATCGTCCTTCAGCAGCAGGTCGGCCTGGGTGACACCGAGCTGCTTGTCCGACTCCAGCTGCACGGCCTCGGCGTCACGGGCCAGCTTCTCGAGCGTCTGGGCCTTCGCCACCGCCGAGGCCGCGGTCTCGGCGGCGACAGCGGCGGCGTCCGCGTGCTGCCCCGCGATCTTCGCCCAGTCCTGGGCCTGGCCCGCTGCGGCGGCCGCGGCGTCGGCTGCCGCAGCGGCCTTCTCCGCGTGGTCGGCGGTCCGGTTGGCCAGATCCTTGGCCTCGCCCGCCGCGGCGGCGGCCGCGGTGGCGAGGTTCTGGGCACGGGTCGCGGCCGTGCTGGCCGCGTTGGCCGCGTTGCGGGCGGTGGTGGCCGCGTTGCGGGCGCGGGCCGCCTGCTCGGTGGCCTGGCCAGCGGAACCGGCCGCCTGGGCGCTGGCCTCGGCGGCAGCGGCGGCGTTGTTGGCGGCGCGGGCCGCGGCGGAGCCGGCCTGGCCCGCCCGGGCACTCGCGTCGGCGGCGGACGAGGCGGCCGACGCCGCGTCCCGCGCACCGGCGGCGGCGTTGCGCGCCAGCACAGCGGCGTCGCTCGCCGCCTTGGCCTGGGACCGGTCGCCCGCGGCGGCGGCAGCGGCGTTGTACGCGCGGCTGGCGGCCTGGCCGGCGGCGGCGGCGGCCGAAGCGGCCGAACGCGCCGCCGTGGCAGCCGTCTTGGCTGCCGCCACCGCCGTGTTGGAGGCGTCGATCGCGGTCTTCGCGGCCTCCGCCGCACCCTGGGCGGCCTCGGCGGCCCGGTTGGCCGCGGCGCCCGTCTTCTCGGCGTCGTCCTTGGTCTTGGCAGCCTCGTCCGCGGCCGTCAGCGCGGCCTGCTTGGCCGTCTCGGCGGCCTTCTCGGCCCGGGCGCCCGCCTCCTGGGCGGCGGCCGTCTCCTCCAGGGCCCGCTTGGTGGCGTCCTTCGCGGTCTGGGCGAGCTGCTTGACGTCGAGCGTCTCCTGGTCCCTCGCCTGGGCGAGGAGCTGGCCGTTCTCCAGGAACCCGCGGATGTCGGCGGGTGTGCCGCTGAGCGCCCGGCCGGCCTGCTTGGTGAACTCCGGGCCGGTGTAGACGTCCATCAGCCGCAGGACGGCGACCCGGTCGTCCTCCTCCTGCGCCTTGAACCGGCCGGTGGTCAGGAAGGCGTCCATGGCCTCGGCGGTGCCGTCGCCGAGCGCCTTGGTCCCGGCCGTGCGGACGGCGACGTCGGCGCCGTCGACGATGGTGACGATCGCCGCCCGGCGGTCGTCCATCATCGGGTTCTGCCAGCCGCTGGTGACGAACGCGTGGAGGTCGGCGTCCGACCCGCTCAGCGCCTTCGTCGCGGCGTCGCGCACGCCCTTGCCGGTGCTGCTCAGCATCTTGATGACGGCGAAGCGCTCGTCCGACGCCTGAGCACGGCTCAGCGTGCTGGTCAAGAACGTGGTGATGTCGGCGTCCGAGCCGACCAGTGCCCGTGCGGCCGCGTCCTTCACCGCAGTGCCGCCGCCCTGCCAGGCTTCGACCACCTGCGCGCGGTAGTTGGCCGGCAGCGGCTCCGGGGCCGTGTCGGACGGAAGTGCTTGGGCGACCGTCGTCCCCATGACGGTCGCGGCCAGCATCATGGCCGTGGCGGACAGGATCCTGGCGCGTGAGCGCCGTGCCGACCCTGCCCTCATTGGCGAGTTCGCCATTTCCCCCTCTTCTTCCCCAATCTCCTGGCCCGTCAGGGCCAGTGTTCACCAGGACAGTTGTCCTGATGCCGCAGGAATCCTAATGCCGGAGAAGGCGGATCGACGGGGCGGAATGATTTTGTCTGGATCGCATGCCAACTGGCTGAATCCCCGTCGGTTTCGGCCACCGATCGCATAGGCCTGCAATGGATTCACCCAAACGGCGGCAAAGGACCGGTTCATCACCCTCGTCCGGTTCACGTACATCCCCCCTGCGCCCCGAATGTCAGAGTGACTGACCGTCAGTATGGCGGCCAGTCACTGAAAGTGATGGCAGGATAGGGATTTGCCAAACCAGGAAAAATACAGGAAGGGCACAGGAAGAACACAGGAAGAGTGCCGCTCCGGGGGCGTGAGCATCCGATCCACCGGGGAGCAGCGAACACCACCGTGGTGTTCGCCGAAGCTCGCGAGGTTGCTGAAGGTTTCCGGGGCCGAGTCGATCGGTGCGTCGGCCGCTGTTCCGGAGAAAGGGCGACGGCCGGGCGCGGTGGCGCATCAACTAGCGCACGTCGGTGGGTATTTCGGCGGAGTTTCGTCCTGCTGGGCGGGCGGGAATCCGTCGTCACGCACCTGTGTTTCCGCGATCACGTGGTCATCCGAGGGTGGTGTGTCGATCCTTGGGTTCGCCACCGTTTTCCGTGAGGGAAGCGGTTCGCCGGCGTGCGATCGACGCCTTCCAGGCCGCCACCGCACTGGCCTGCTTCCTCCACGTTCCCGATCTCGCCGCGCGCTTCTCGAAGGAGGACCGCGGCGGCGGGTGGCGGCTCCCCGAGAACCCGGCGCCGACCGGCGCGGTCCGAGAGGGCGGCATGTGACGTGAGGGAACGTGTGGGATCGCCGCAGCTCGGCTGTCCACGGAGGCGGTCACCCGGCGGAGTGGAGAATGGGCGAATCCCGGGCGGGGCCGCTCCGGCGGGCAGTACCGTGCCCGCATGACCGTGCTCGTCCGCCGTCGTCACATCGACTTCGGCCGCATCCACTCCACAGGCTGTCCGGTCATCGTCTGATCGCCCGTTCCAGCCGCCCGGCCGTGTCGTTCCGTTGCGCTCTTCCGTTGCGCTCCGTTCCGAACGGCACCGCCGTGGCGGCCGTCGCTCCCCGCCGCCGCGAGGGTCGGCCGTCGCCCCGGTCGACGGACCCTCCGAGTGGCGCTCCGGACGCATCCGGCGGGACGCGCTCACCCGCTGCTCCGTGCCGCCCGCAGCACGCACCCGCGGGCGGGACGGGGCGCTCCCGCGCGTCCCGGCCGACCACGATCCGACCGCACCGAGAGGACAGCCGTCCACCATGACCGACACCGCCACCGACCACTACCTGCGCAACAACGCCGACTACGCCGCGGCCTTCGACGGGCGGCTCCCGCTCCCGCCGGCCCGCCGCACGGCCGTCCTGGCCTGCATGGACGCCCGGCTCAACGTGTACGGCGCACTCGGCCTCGCCGAAGGCGACTCGCACGTGATCCGCAACGCCGGCGGGGTGGCCACCGACGACGCCATCCGCTCGCTGGCGATCAGCCAGCGGCTGCTCGGGACCCGGGAGATCATCCTCATCCACCACACCGACTGCGGCATGCTCACCTTCGGCGACGACGCCTTCCGCGAGTCGATCCGGGTGGAGACCGGCGTCAAGCCCCCGTGGGCCGCCGAGGCCTTCGCCGACCTGGAGACGGACGTGCGCCAGTCGGCCGCCCGGATCCGCACCAGTCCCTTCGTCCCGCACACGGACGCCGTGCGCGGCTTCGTCCTCGACGTCGCGACCGGCCTCCTCAAGGAGGTCGTGCTCTGACCTGACGGCGTCCCGGTGCGGCGGTCGGACAGGGCCGCCGCACCGGGGCCCGGCCGGCCCGTACGGGAGAGTCGAGGGTGGCGCCAGCCGTCGACTACCCTCCCCCCTCGTGGACGATCACCCCGAACCCCGGACCCTGCGCGTCTTCGTGGCGCTCGCCCCGCCCGACGACGCCAAGGACGAACTGGCCAGGGCCCTGCGACCCGCCTATGCCGGCTATCCGCGGCTGCGGTGGAACCGGATCGAGGACTGGCACATCACCCTGGCCTTCCTCGGCGAACAGTCGTCCACGGCGGTGCCGCTGCTGCGGTCGGCGCTGGCCGCCGCGGCCCCGTCGCGCCCCGCCCTGCGGCTGGGCCTGCGCGGCGGCGGCTACTTCGACCAGCGGCTGCTGTGGACCGGCATCGACGGTGACCTGGAAGGACTGCACCGGCTCGCCGCCGACGTCCGGGACCTCGCCAGGTCCTGCGGGATCGACTTCAGGGAGCGGCCGCTGAACCCCCATCTCACCCTGGCCCGCTCCCGCCGCGACGACTCCGTCAGCGTGCCGCTGGCGGCGGCCGGGCTCACGGGGTTCGTGGGCCGGCCGTGGCGGACCGAACGCCTCCACCTCGTCGGCAGCAACATCGGTCGCGGCCCCGGGCCGATCCACTACCGCGACATCGAGGCGTGGCGGCTCGGCGTCGCCGCGGCCCCGGCCTGAGGCGCCCGGGGGGCGTAGGCCGGGGAGCCGGGTGCCTGCACCGGCCTACAGGTACGTGCCTACGGGTGCGGCTCCGTTCGATGTCGCACGGTTTTTCCGCCGTCCGTGATCGATCGGCGGATGTGACATCGGCCACACGCGTGCCGGTCGTCGGTCGGCCCTCGTTCGCAACACGCCGATCCGCAGGTCGAATTCGCGACTCGGAGTCCCTGGCGCGCCGGGTGGGCGTCCGAAACGATCTCGCTGCTGACGGTGGATTGGCCCTAGCCTGCCGGGCATGTCCCAGAACACGAACATCCCCGGTTTCCCCGGGGGGCCGACCGCTGCGGTCGGCGACTCCGCCAGGGTGCAGCGCCAGGTACGGCAGCAGGCGGGCGTCGGACCGGTCTACGGTGGCGGCGGCACCCTCTTCTCCGAGCCCGTCCTGGTGGTGAACCAGAAGGCCAAGCTGATCGAGCTGACCAACGAGTACTCGGTCTTCGACCAGCAGGGCGCCACGCTGGGCTCGGTGGTCCAGGTCGGCCAGAGCGGTCTGCGCAAGGTGGTACGGCTGCTCTTCTCCATCGACCAGTACCTGACCCACAAGCTGGAGATCCGCGACGCGCAGGGCACCCCGGTGCTGCTGCTGACCCGTCCGGCGAAGTTCATCAAGTCGCGGGTGATCGTGCAGCGTCCGGACGGCCAGGAGGTCGGCCAGATCGTTCAGCAGAACGCCATCGGGAAGATCAACTTCTCGCTGGAGGTCGGCGGTCAGAAGGTCGGCGCGATCAAGGCCGAGAACTGGCGGGCCTGGAACTTCTCCATCGTCGACGGCACGGACACCGAGATCGCCCGGATCACCAAGACCTGGGAGGGCCTGGCGAAGACGATGTTCACCACGGCCGACAACTACGTTCTCCAGATCCACCGCCCGCTCCCCGACCCGCTGCTCAGCCTGGTCGTGGCGACCGCGCTGACCGTGGACACCGCGCTGAAGCAGGACGCCCGCGGCCTCGGATAGCCGCGAACCGGGGAAACCGGGGACTGACGGGCAGGCCGCCCGAACGTTGCGGGCGGCCTGCCCGTCCCCGCGTTCCGGCTCGGGGGAGGGGGTTCGGGGGAGGGGGCTCGCCGACCGGCCTCTCGAACGTCGCGACGCGCCGACCGGGTTCCGGGTGGTCCCCGGTGCGTGCACTCCGGGCGGGAGGCACCCGTAGGCGATGCCCGGGGGCGGGCCGCCCCCCCCGACTCAGACGAAGGCGATGACGAGCAGGACGGCCGCCAGCAGGAGAACGACCGTCAGCGCCGGGGCGCCGGTACGCCCGCCGGCCTCGGAGGTGACGGCGATCAGCGAGACGGCGGGGACCGCCAGCGAGAGGAAGACCGCCAGCCACCTGACGGTACCGAGGGGAACCCCGGCGACCATGGCCCCCCAGACGGTCGTGAACATCACCACGAGCCAGCCCGTCGCGGTCAGCGCCGCCCAGGTCGCACGCGCGGTCCACCGCTCGACCGGGTCGGCCGAGCGGAAGTTGGTACGGGTCATCGTGAAGATCCGGGTCAAGTTCGCCACCTGAGCATCCTTTCGAACAACACGGCCGGGCACCAGCGACGGAAGCACACGGCGACCCGGCGTCCGGAGTAAGGGTGACGTCGCGTCGGACCAGGTCGACGTGGACCCTCGTCGGCTCGGCCGTGAGGGTCCACGCCCGTGGTCAGCGGGTGACGCTCCAGACCAGGCTGCGGGTCAGCGCCGGGGTCAGGGCCGGGTCGATGACGGCCGAGGTGGGGTCGTTCGCCACGGCCTTGAGCTCGTGGGCCGCGGGCTTGGAGCCGGTGGGGCCGAGGTCGGAGACGGCGATCGACTTGTGGTCGCGCAGGGCCGTCACCTCCTTGCCGTCGAGGTACCAGCGCAGCTTGGTGCCGGAGACCGGGAGGTCGACGGTGAGGTGGTCGGTCGCGGTCAGGCGGGTGGTGACCGGCGTGCTGCTGGAGAGGGTGGAGGCGTGCCGGTAGAAGCCGGCGATCATCGCCTCGCGGCCAGGGAGGTTGAACTCCCGCCCGAGGGAGCGCATCACGGAGTTGTCGGTCGGCCGGTTGAGGCCGGTCGGGTAGTTGCTGCCGCCCTGGTACGCGCCGACGGTGCCGCCGTCGGGCGAGGTCTTCCCGAGCCAGCGGTACCACTTGGCCTTGTCCTGGCGCATCCGGTCGGCGCTCAGGGTGGTGATGTTGGGCTGCGGGGGCTCCGCGCCCTGGTAGGGCCCCGCCCCGTCGGCCCAGTACTCGTCCGCGAGCTTGCCCAGCGAGTGGCCGGTCTCGTGCACGGCTATCTGACCGGACGCGCTGTTGCCGCCCGCGACGGTGGCGATGCCCTCGTACCCGAGCGGCGACTGGGTGCTGCCGTAGCCGGCGCCGCCGTACTTGGCGGTGTTGGCGACGACGATCACGAGGTCGGCCTGCGGGGCCTTGGCGGCGTAGGTGTCGACGGCCTTGATGTCCACGCACAGCAGCCGCTCGATGGAGTTGCACCAGAAGCGCGAGCCGAGGGCGGTCTTGCGGACGGTGTCCTGCTTCGGGTCGCCGGAGACGCCCGACTGGGCGGAGACGGCGCCCACGGCCCACACGTTGAACAGCTTGCGGTAGGTGGCGTACGGCTCGACGGCGCTGATGTCCTTCCACTTCGCCGCGGCGTCCTTGCGGAACTTGTCCTGCTCCGAGGCCGTGTAGCCGTCGCCGATCATGACCACGTCCAGCTTGCTGTCCGTGCTCCCATTGTTGACGATCTTCGTCACGGTGCCGTCCGCCGCGGCGCCGGCCGCGTTCATGACCGGCGCGCCGACGAAGGGGGAGGCGGCAGGGACCTTGGTCCGGCTGATGGCACCGTCCTCGGCGAAGACCTCCACGTCCTGGTCCCCGGGGGAGACGGTGACGGAGGCCGGGTCGACCGGGTCGGACGGAGCGGCGACCGCCGGGCCGACGCCGACGGCGAGAGCCGCCAGTGTCATGGCGCCGGCCAGGGTGACCGAGGTGAACCTGCTGGTGCGCAAGAGGGTTTCTCCGAAATCTATGGGCGGCGAAAAGTGGTGGAGCGCGGGGGAGCGCGGCCCCGTGCCGTGCTGCCGCCGCACTCCACCAACACGGCTGCACGGAGCCGGAACTGACGAGATGACACTGTCGGGTGGTCATCTCATCGGTGGATACGGCCGGCTGCCCACGAACGGTTCACGCGGGCTGTCGCCGTCTCGCCGGTGAGCGAGCTCCTGGCGGCTGCGGGATCATCTCGTCGTCTGCCGGCGCGTTCCGGTGGCCGGCCGGCCCGTTCTCCGGGGAAGTCACCGGCGGGCGGGTGCCCGCTGGGTCAGGAGGACGGCGGCGGCCAGGGCGGCGACCGCGGCGGCGAAGACGGTGGTGGCGGTGCGCAGTCCGACGGCGCCGATCAGCGCGCCGACGCCTACGGCCGGCAGGGCCAGCATGGTGTACAGGGCGGCGAAGAAGGCCGAGACGGTACGGCTGCGGGTCCCGGGCGCTGTGCGCGCGCCGATGAGCGCGATCCCGTGGCCGACGGCGACGCCGGTGGCCAGGCCGACCGTCAGCGCCGCGCCGAGCAGCGGCAGGAGGGAGGAGGCCGCCACGGCGGCGGCGATCAGCCCGGCCGCGACGATCAGCCCGGCGCACGCCGCGGGCAGGGCGGCGCGCCCCAGTCGTGCGGCCAGGAGCTGGCCCGTGCCGGTGCAGGCGAAAGCGAGGGAGACGGTTGCCGCGGTGGCCAGGAGGTCGTGGAGGTGGGCGACTTCGGTCAGGAACAGCCCGGTCACCGCGGTGAGCACGCCGAGGACGGCGAACCCCGCGCCCGCGGCGAGCGCGGCGTGCCGGAACTCCCTGCGGAGGGCGGTGGGCACGCGGGGCGCGCGGGCGACCGACCCGGTTCCCCGCTCCCTCGGCGTCACGGTCTCCGGGGCCACGGCGAGTGCGGCCAGGGCTGCCGTCAGCAGGGCCGCGGCGGCGACCCAGACGGCTCGCAGCGGCCAGCCGGTGGTGTCGGCGAGCGCGGCCGCGAGCAGCGGGCCGCAGGCCAGGCCACCCATGTTCGCGGCGAGTGCCAGCCGCCCGGCACGGAACCGGCCGTCGGCGGGCGCCAGTTCGGCCAGGTGGGCGGTGGCGGTCCCGGTGATGAGCGCGGCGGCCAGCCCGGACAGCACCCGTCCGACCAGGAGGGCGGCCAGGTTCTCGGCGAGGAGGAACACGACGGCGGCCGCCAGGGCGGTGAGCAGCGCCGCGGCGGCGACCGGACGGCGGCCGTACCGGTCGGAGAGCCCGCCGAGCGCCAGCAGTCCCGCGACCACGGCCAGCGCGTAGACCGCGAAGGCCACGGTCACGGCCAGCGGAGAGAAACCGAAGGCGCGCTCGTACAGCGGGTAGAGCGGGGTGGGCACCGTCGTCCCGGCCGTGACGGCCCAGAAGGCGAGGGCGACCGCCCAGGTGCCGATCCGCCGTCTGCCGCCCGGGGAACCCGCCCCGGGAGTGGCGGTGGTCCCGGCGGCGGGCGCGGTCGGCGGGGCGGGTATCGGGGAGGCGTGGGGGTCCACGTGCGGGGTTCCTTCCGCGTGGGCGTCTTTCGGGAACGGGAAGGGTCAGTGGGCCTGGAGGAGTGCGGCTCGGCGTAGCCAGTACCGCCAGCCGGCGTCGATCTGGCTGTCGGGCCAGGCCACCGCGTCCTTCTCCAGGCATTCCTGATGGCCGGTCCAGTGCCGGAGCTCGCCCGCGGCGCGGGCGGTGAGCTGGGTCCGGCAGGCCCGTTCGAGCAGGATCGCGTACATGACCGCGTGGGCGGTTTCCCGACCGACCGCCGCCAGGCCGTGTCCGGGCATCAGGCAGGCGCGGGCGCCGCCGAGGTCGGCCGCGAGCGCGCGGCCCAGCCCGGGGGTGCGGACGAGGTTGTCGGTGGCGGTGTACCGGGGCAGGCCGTGTTCGGCGAAGACGACGGCGTCGTGGCTGAGCGCGCGGAGCGGTTCACCGAGCGCGCTGAAGGCGTTGACCGTCGGGGAGTGGGTGTGGACGCTGGCGCGCACGTCGGGACGGGCCCGCATGAGTTCGGTGTGGAGGTGGTGTTCGAGGTGGACGCGTCCGGTTCCCGCCAACCGCTCGCCGGTCCACGAGACGAGCAGGACGCGCTCGGGAGTGATCTCCTCCAGCCCCCAGCCGGCCGACTTCATCCACACGCCGCGCCCGTCTGGGTCGCGGACCGCCAGGTGTCCCCACACCATGTCACCGTGCCCGGCGGCGGCCAGCGCCCGGCTGCCCAGTGCGACCAGTTCGACCGGGTCGATTGGGTCGATTGGGTCGATTGGGTCGTCCGTCATGGGTGGTGCTCCTTGATGTCGTGTCCGGGCCCGTTCTCGGGCTGCTGTGGCCGCCGTCTCCCCTCGTACGCGGGGGGTTTCGGACCGTGCGTCCGGGGCGTCCGGGGCTGCATCCTGCGGCGGTGCTCACGAGCCTAGGAGCGGTCGCGGATTGCGACCAGTGAAAAGAATGCAAGTGCTATTTTCACTTGGTGAAAGTCACGTCCCTCGACCTCAACCTCCTCGTCATCCTCGACGCCGTACTGGAGGAGGGCAGCGTCACCGCGGCGGCCCGCCGGCTGGACCTGTCGGCACCGGCCGTCAGCAGGGCCCTGGGCCGGCTGCGGACCGCCTTCGGCGATCCCCTGCTGGTGCGCTCCAGCCGCGGACTGAAGCCGACCGCGCACGCGCTGGCGCTGCGTCCGCGGGTACGAGCCCTGGTCGAGGACGCCCGGAACCTGCTGGGGCCCGCGGAGGAGGACGCGCCGGCCGCCTGGTGCCGCAGCTTCACCGTTCTGGCGCCCGAGGACCTGATCGGGTGCTTCGGTACGGACCTGCTGGCCCTCGTGCGCGCCGAAGCCCCCGGCGTCCAGCTGCGCTTCCTCGGCGAAGGGCGGGCGGCCGACGAAGGCGCGGCGGTGCGCGAGGGCGCCGCGGATGTCGCGATCGCGGTCAACGCCTCCAAGGAGGCCGACCTCCGCTCGGAAGGGCTGGTCCGCGAGCCGCTGCTCGGCGTGGTCCGCGCCGGTCACCCGCTGAGCCGCGGCGAGGTCACGGCGGCCCGCTTCGCGGCGTGGGACCACGTCGTGGTCTCCCGTCACGGCCGCCTGCGCACCGCGGTCGACAGGATGCTGGAGGCCGAGGGAGTGCGGCGTACCGTCGCGGCCTCCGTGCCCGGCTTCGCCACGGCGCTGCGCCTGGTAGCCGCCGGCGACCTGGTCGGGATCGTGCCGGCCGCCCTGGCCGGCCGTCTGGCCGACCCGCTCGAACGGGTTGCCTTCCCGGTGCCGTTGGACGTGAAGCCGCTGCGCGTCAGCATGCTGTGGCACCCTCGCCACGACAACGACCCGGCCCACCGCTGGCTGCGTGCCCGCGTCCGCGAAGCGGCCGGCCGGCGGACCGCCCCGTGACGCGCGCCGCCCCGCCCGTCCGCACGGGGCGCGGACGGGCGGGGCGGTCAAGTGCCGTGGCGTGGTCAGGCCTTGGAGCCTCGGCAGCCTGTCGGCGACGGTGAGGCCGAGGGTGCGTTCCTCGGCACGGTCCGGCGCCGTGACGCGCCCTCGGTCCCCGTCACGGCGCCGCTTCCTGATCCGGAAAGATCCCGGGGAAGGCCCGGGGCGGCGTCAGTAGATGAGGACGTCCCAGTGGCTGCCCTCGTTGCAGTACAGGTTGCCCGACGCGGCCTGCCACTGCGGGTAGCCGTCGCCCCGGAGGCCGATGTAGGTGAAGCTGTTCTGGACGTAGCCGTCGATGCAGGAGCTGCGGGCGATGTCGACCTTGTAGCCGTTGTAGTGGCTGTAGGTGCCGGAGGCGTGGCCGACCTCGGTGCCGCCCGTGATGTTGATGGCGCAGCCGCTGGCCTGCTTGAGGGTGATGACGGCGCTGACGGTGCCCGAGTTGATCTGGTCGAACGAGGTACAGGTGGAGTTGGACCTGGTGGTGCGGCCCCCGCTGGAACTCCACGTGATGCCGGCGCCGCTGAACTGGCCGGCGGCCGCGGACTGCGACAGCTTGGTGCCGCTGGCGCCGGCCGTGGGCGCCGAGAGGGCGAGGCCGGCCAGGGCCAGGGCGACGACGGTGGCTGCGGTGCGTGGCTTCATCTGCATCTCCCGGTGAGGATGGTGTGCATCCGACTCGACCCCCGCCCTCCTGCCGCGCCTCGGTGGGAGGGCGGGAGGTCCGGCGCCGGGCCGACGCAAGCGGCCCGGACGTAGGGGTCGTACGCAGTGCTGTGACGCGACAGTGCTCCGGCACGAGGGCCGACCGATCCCTCCGGCGCCACCGCCTGCCGCTCCCGGGAAACGGGGGGCGACGGGCTTCGAGCGCCGGCATCGGACCAGGATGCCCCATCGTTGTCTATGCGAGTAGACCCCGGGCTGTGAATTTCGAGTGACCGGGAGCGGCCTTCAGTGCGTCGAAACGCTCAGGCGAGCGGTCCGGCGAGCGGTCCGGCGGAGTACGGTGTCGCGGCGGCGTCGGACGGGACCGCCGACGGCGAGGAGGCCGACGGGCCACCGCCGCAAGTGCCCGCGGAGTACAGGGCGTTGGAGGTCCTCAGCATCGCGGCATGGTCCGACAGGTCGTACCGGTTGATCGAGGTGGCGAACTGCCGCTTGCCGGTGACCTCGCCGACCAGCAGGGTGTTGTAGCCGGGGATGCCGCCGTCGTGTCCCCAGAACTCGCCGCAGGGTGTGGTCAACCGCTGGAGCCCGAGGCCGTAGCCGGCGGCCGCGTTCGGGCCGCTGGTGTCCTTCATCGCGGCGAGTTCGGCCGGGCCGAGCAGCTGCCCGCCGAGCAGGGCGGCGATGAAGCGGGTGAGGTCCGCGGTGGTGGAGATGCCCGCCCCGGCGGCGGACGCCATCGACGGGTTGAGCAGCGTCACGTCGGCGGGGCCGGTGGGGAGCTTGTAGTAGCCGTGCGCGTGGGAGCCGGGGATGAAGGGCGAGTAGATAGGCATCGACGTGCCCGTCAGGCCCAGCGGCCGGATGATGCGGCGGTCCACCTCCTGCGCCCAACTGCGCCCGGTGAGGCGCTCGATGATCATGCTGATGAGCACGTAGTCGGTGTTGGAGTAGTGCCAGCCCTGACCGGGGGCGAAGTACGGCGGGTACTTGTCGGCGATGTCCACGAGCTGCTGCGGCCGGTAGGACGTCCAGCGCCCACCCGCCAGCCACTGCCGCAGCGTCTCCTCGTTGCTCGCGTCGAACGCCGGGTCCTCGGTGAAGTCGTGGATGCCGCTGGTGTGGTTGAGCAGTTGGCGCACGGTGATGCCGGCGCCGTTCGGGACCACGCCCGGCAGGCGGCTCTCGACGGAGTCGTCGAGGCCGATCCGGTGTTCCGCGACCAGTTGGAGGACCACCGTCGCGACGAAGGTCTTGGTGACGCTGCCGATCCGGAACCGGCCGTCCGGATCGGCGGGCGCACCGGTGGCCAGGTCGGCCACGCCGGCCGCACCCTTCCAGACCGTGGAGCCGTTCTCCCGGACACGGGCCAGCGTCGCCGCCGCCCCGCCCTCCCGCACCATGGCCCGGACCGCCGCGTCCAGGGCCGCCCCGTCCGCCGTCACCCGGTGGGGCGCCGCCGGGGCGCCCGTCGCGCCGGCGGCCGGGGCCAAGGCCGCCAGCAGGCCCGCACCGGCGAGCGCGACGATCGCCGACCGCCCGACCGGGCGCCGCCACCTCCGACCCTTCGACCAAGCTTTCCCGGGCCTCGTATCCGCCATTCCGTCCTCCTGGGGCCTGCCGACGAATGTCATCAACATTCCTCTCAATCACGGTAGTTGACAGACTTTCAGTTCTTTGTGACGTGAGGCGTCCACCTTGGAGGGCGGAGCAGGTCCGCCCAGGGGTGCATCTTCCCGGTCGTAGGACTCCACCTCAGGTCGAAGACCGCCCCCGACGGATCCCTGAGGCCTCGGTGGATCGAGCGGCCGGTGACCGGGGGAGGGGCTGGCGCACGCTGTCCACCTCGCCCTGGTGGTTCACCCTCACGGGTGAACTACGGGCCCATCCGGCCCTGTGACCAAGCCGGGGCCGGGGAGGCGCCGAAGGCCGGGAGGAAGCGGTCCGGCATTCGGCCGGGCCGACGAGCCGAGACGGGACATGATGGCCAGCGAGCACATCGACACCCGGCTGCTGGAAGAACTCGCCGAGCAGTCAGAGGACTTGAACAGTGACGCGCTGCGGGTCACCCGCACCGCGCTGACCGACTTCGAGCAGGGCGCCGAGCCCGCGCGCCGCTGGTGGCAGCGTGGCACGGCGCTCGCGGGCCTGGCGGGAGCGGTCGGCCTGGCCGGCCTGACCCGGGCGGCGGCCTCCCCGTCGGCGACGGCCTCCGGGGACGACATCCGGGCGCTGCAGACCGCCGCGTCGATCGAGAACCTGGCCGTGGCCGTCTACCGGGCCGCCGCGGGCCTGCCGTTCATCAAGGACGGCAACCGGACGGTGGCCGCGTTCATCGCCAGGACCACCGAGCAGCACCAGGCCCACGCCAAGGCCTTCAACACCGCCGCGACCGCCGCCGGCGGCAAGGCGCAGAACGACCCCGACCCGAAGTACAAGGCCGTCGTCGACCAGGCGCTGCCCACCCTCAGGACCCCGGCGGACGTGGTGAAGCTCGCCATCACCCTGGAGGACGTCGCCGCGCAGACCTACACCAGGAACGTCGGCCAGGTGGGCAGCGCGGACCTGCGCAGGCTCTTCGCCTCCGTCGCCCCGGTCGAGGCCCAGCACCGCGCCGTCCTGCTGGCCGTGCAGGCGCTGCTGGCGGGCGACGCCGCCGACCTGGTGACCATCCCGGTCGACCCGGCGAAGCTGCCCGCCGCGGCCGGAAGCGTGGGCTTCCCCGATGCCTTCCAGACGACCGAGAACGCCTCCCCGATCGCCGAAGGGGCCGTGAAGTGACTGCCGACCGTACCTGGGAGCCCGCCGTCGGCGAGGCCGAACTCACCCGTCTGACCCGGGAGATGAACGAAGCCCACCGGGCCACCCTCCCGGCCATGCGGGCGACCGCCCGCGAGCTGGTCGCGGACATCCGCGCCACCAGGCGGGTCGACGTGGGCCGCCGCCGCTTCCTGCTCGGCGCGGGCGGGGCCGCCGCCGGCCTCGTCCTGACCGCGTGCTCCAGCAGCCGGAGCCGCACCAACCCCGTCCCCGGCGGCGGCGCCTCCACCACGCCGGCTTCGGCCCGGGCGTCCGGGAGGTACACCGGCGATCTGAAGGTGGTGGCCCTGGCCACCGCGCTGGAGAACCAGGCCGTCGGTGCCTACCAGGCCGCACTCGACGCCGCGAAGGCCGGCAGGCTCGGTGCCGTCCCCCCGGCGGTGGCGACGTTCGTGACCGCCGCGATGGCCCAGCACGCCGACCACGCCAAGGCCTGGAACGCCGTCCTCACCGGTGCCGGCCTGCCCGCGATCACCGACGTGCCGCTCTCCAACCAGCCGGAGACGCTGGCCGCGCTGGGCAAGGCCGCCTCCGTCGGCGACGTTGCCGAGCTCGCCCTCCGACTGGAGGACCAGGCGGCCCAGACGTACCTCTTCGCGGCCTACAACGTCGCCAGCCCCGCCGGCATCGCCACCGCTGCCGGTATCGCCCCCGTCGAGGCCATGCACGCCGCGATCCTCAACTTCGTGCTCGGCCGGTACCCCGTTCCGGACGACTTCCTGCCCACCGACAAGGCCGCCGCGCCCACCCTGCTCACCGTCTGACCCCCCAGCAGGCGCGCGCCCGGCGATCCGGACCGACACCCCCCGGCGGGCGCGCGCCCCATCCCGACCGGTGCCGATCGACCGGTCCTGCCCGCCGCTCGGCCCAGGAGGCCCTCATGCATTGCTACCGTTCGCACGGCAGGCCCGGACGGTCGCAGCCGGCCGGATCCGACAACGGCCGCGGAGGGAGGCGGGGGTGAGCGCCGTCGTGTACCTTCCCGCTCCCCGCTTCCGCGGCCCGGATCTGAAGGAACTGGTCGCCAGGACGGCGTTCGGCGACCAGGAGGCGTTCGCCCGGCTGTACGACGCGGTGGCCGGCCCGGTGCTGGGCCTCGTGCTGCGGGTGCTGCGGGATCCGTCGCAGTCGGAGGAGGTCACCCAGGAGGTGATGTTCGAGCTGTGGCGCACCGCGGACCGGTACGAGCCGCAGCGCGGCGAGGTGATGGCCTGGGTGCTGACGGTGGCCCACCGACGCGCGGTGGACCGGGTCCGGGCCGCGCAGGCCGCCACCGACCGGGACCAGAGGGCGGCCGCCCGGGCACGTGTTCCCGCGTTCGACGAGGTCGTCGAGCAGGTCGAGGGCCGGCTGGAGCGCGAGCAGGTCCGCCGATGCCTGCGGTCGCTGACGGAACTGCAGCGTGAATCGGTCACCCTGGCGTACTACCGGGGGCACACCTACCCCGAGGTCGCCCAGCTGTTGGGCATCCCGCTCGGCACCGTCAAGACCCGGATGCGGGACGGCCTGATCCGCCTGCGCGACTGCCTGGGAGTGGGATCATGAATGCGGTACCCGATGCGCACACCCTCACCGGTGCGTACGCGGCGGACGCGTTGCCGGACGGGGACCGCGTCGCGTTCGAGCGCCACCTCGCCCAGTGCCCGGCCTGCGCGCGGGAGGTCTCCGAGTTCCAGGTGACCCTGGCGCGGCTCGGGGCCGCCGAATCGGTGGAGCCGCCGCAGGAGCTCAAGGCGCGGGTGATGCGGGGCATCGGCCACGTCCGCCAGCTCCGGTCGACGGCCGGGCCCGCGGCGGCGCGACCGCGGTACACGTCGAGCCTGGCACGGCAGTGGCCCAGGGTGCTCCTGGCGGCGTGCCTGGCCCTGGCCGCGGGGGCCGGTGCCATCGCGGTGCGACAGCACGGTGAGGCGGGCCGGGCCCAGGCCCAGGCGAGTCGGCTGCGCGACCAGCAGGCGGCCGTCGCGAGCCTGCTGTCCGCTCCGGACGTGCGCACCTCCACTGCGGTCTCCGGCCCGGCCGCCGCCACGGTCGTGTGGTCGGCCGGCCGCGGGCAGGCCGCGTTCCTCGTCACCGGCATGCCCGTCCCGCCGCGGGGGCGTGCCTACGAGCTGTGGTTCGACGATGGCGGCACGATGAGGCCGGCTGGCCTGCTGCGGGCCGGCGACAGGCAGTTGCTGCTCACCGGGAGCATCGGCGGCGCCGACGGGGTCGGCGTGACCGAGGAACCGTCCGGCGGATCGGACCACCCCACCGGGCGGCCCCTCATGATGCTGCCGCTCGCCTGATGACACCCCGATGGGTGCCGGAGGCCCCGTGACATCAAAACGTAACGCTTCCGTGGAAAGTCGCCGGGCGTAAAGTCTTCCCCAACTCCTGCTAAATCTGGCATGTTTCCCTCAATTCCCGTGCGATCCCCCTCACGCACGGTCTGAATCGGAGGATACGTGTCACCCCTGATATCCCGGCGGCTCGGCCGCCCGGCCGCAGCCCTCGCCGTGCTCTCGGCCATGGCGCTCGCCACCCCCACCGCGTTCGCGACCGCCGCCACCACGACCACCACCCCCACCGTCCCCGGCGCCGTCTCCGCGCCCGCGGCACAAGCGCCCGCCACGCAGGCCCCCGCCGCCCAGGCCCCCGCCGTTCCCGCCGCCGCGGGCGGCGCGGCGGGGTGGGCCGCCGGCACCCGGGCCTACCTGGTGATCAGCGCCCCCGCCGACATCGCCGCTGCCAAGGCAGCCGTCGCCGCCAAGGGCGGTACGGTCTTCTCGAGTTACGACCAGATCGGCGTCATCGTCGCCCACTCCACCAGCGCCGGCTTCGCCGCCGCGCTGCGCACCGTCACCGGCATCCAGCAGGTCGGCGCGACCCGCACCTCCGACGTGCCGGCCGACGCCTACAGCCCGGCGCTGCCCGCCAACCCGGCGCAGGCGACCACCACGCTCACCGAGTCCAACCGCTGGGACATGACGCAGATCAAGGCCGACCAGGCCTGGAGCGTCAGCACCGGCTCGCCGTCCGTCAAGGTCGGCGTGCTCGACACCGGCGTGGACGACCAGCACCAGGACCTCGCGCCGAACTTCGACGCCGCCGACTCGGTCTCCTGCGCCTACGGCAAGCCCGACGCCCGCACCGGCGCCTGGCGGGACGTGGACACCCACGGCACCCACGTCGCCGGCACCATCGCGGCCGCGAAGAACGGCAAGGGCGTCATCGGTGTCGCACCGGGCGTGAAGATCGCCTCGGTCCGGATCGCCGAGCCGACCAGCACCCTGTTCTACGCCGAGAACACCGTCTGCGGCTTCGTCTGGGCCGGCGACCACGGCTTCAAGGTCACCAACAACAGCTACTACACCGACCCCTGGCAGTTCAACTGCCCGAACGACCTCGACCAGGCGGCCATCATCGAGGGCGTCAAGCGCGCTCAGGAGTACGCCGAGGGCAAGGGCTCGCTGCAGGTCGCGGCGGCCGGCAACGCCAACTACGACCTGGCCAACAAGACCACCGACACCGAGAGCCCGAACGACTCCACCAAGGTCACCCGGACGATCAGCAACGCCTGCATCGACATCCCCACCGAACTCCCCGGCGTGGTGACCGTCGCGGCCACGGGCAGCGGCAGCGGCAAGGCCTCCTACTCCAACTTCGGCCGGGGCGTCATCGACGTCGCGGCGCCCGGCGGTGACGGTGCCACCGGCGTCTACTCGACCCTGCCCGGCGGCAAGTACGGCACCAAGAGCGGCACTTCGATGGCGTCCCCGCACGTCACCGGGGTGGCCGCGCTGATCGCGAGCAGCAATCCCTCGCTCACCCCGGCCGACATCCGGGCCCGGCTGGCGAGCCAGGCCAACGACCTGGCCTGCCCCGCCTCCGACAGCCGCTGCACCGGCACCACCGCCAACAACTCCTTCTTCGGCGAGGGCCAGGTCGACGCGCTGAAGGCGGTCGGCGGCGCCACCCAGCCCACCGGCACGTACTTCGAGAACACCGCCGACGTGGCGATCCCCGACAACACCACGGTGGAGAGCCCGATCACCGTCACCGGTGTCACCGGCAACGCCCCGGCGACGCTCAAGGTCGGCGTGGACATCAAGCACACCTACCGCGGCGACCTCGTCCTCTCCCTGGTCGCGCCCGACGGCACGGTCTACCTCCTGGAGGACTTCCCGAACAGCGACAGCACCGACAACGTCGCCAAGACCTACACCGTCAACGCCTCCGCGAGCGCGGCGAACGGCACCTGGAAGCTCCGCGTGAAGGACGGCGCCTCCGGCGACACCGGCACGATCGACGCCTGGAACCTCACCTTCTGATCCCGCGGTTCCCCCCGACCCCCGCCCCCCCCCCCCCCCACGCCCCCCCCCCCCCCCCCCCGCCCGCCCCGGCCCCCCCCGCGGGCCCGGGGGGCCCGGTGAGACGGGCCCCCCCGGGCCCCCAGGCCCCCCCGGCCCCCCGCCCCCCCGAGCGCGTCGGTCGGCCGGGAGCGTGCGCAGGACGCCGACCACCACCGGGGCGGGCGGCTCACCAGGCCCTGCTCCTATCTGCCGTCCTCGTCGGCCTCGTCGGCGTCGGGCGCCAGGCCGACCTCCTCGCGGTCCTCCTCGGTGCGCTCCTCGAGCTCGGCCTCGTCGGGGCGTCGCGGCAGGCCGCGGCCGTGGCCGGTGTCGGGGTCGCCCTCGACGTCCTTGTTCGACTTGTGGTGCGACATGGTTCCTCCTGGGCCGGACGGCCCGCGGACGGGTTCGCTGTTCTTCCCTCCTCCTATCACCGCCCCTGGTCCGGCAGTCCGCAAGTCGGCTGGTAGGCCCGCGGCCGCGGGGCGGGACCGGTAGCCGGTGCGGAACCGGGTCGGCCCCAGAACTCCCGCAGGGCGGCGTTGACGGCGGCGGGTCCCTGGGCGTGCGGCCGCCGGCCCGGTCGCGGTCGTCCCACACGGTCACGTGCACGGCTGCCACGGGGCATCCTCCCGAAGCCGGGGAAGATCAACTCTCCTGAGGGCAGGATTCGGTGGTCGGCTCGACATCGACCGTGTCGAGCGGGGGCGGTGTCCGGGCGTCACGGCGCCCCCGCGCCGCTGCCGCGGGAGGTGGCGGCGAGCAGGTCGCGGGCGATCCGGGCGGCGCCGTCCGCCTGTCGGGCGGGGGTGGCGGCCGGCCGGGCCCGGGTGCCGGACGGGCCGTTGAGGGCTTCGGCCAGGGCGCGGGCGATGGCGTGCTCCTCGGCGTCGGTGACCACCACGTTGGGGCTGTCGGCGGCCTTGAGGTGGACGCGCTGGTCGTCGAAGTCGCGGACGCCGGGGACGGCCACCACCGGCAGGCCGGAACGGACCAGTTCCTGCACGGTGTTGTACCCGGCGTGGGTGATCGCGGCGTCGGCGTGCCGGTACACGTCGTACGACGGCCCCAGGTACGGGCGGACCCGTACCGGCCCGGGCAGGCCGGGTGGCACGAGGACGGCTCCGTCGAAGTGCGGGCCGGTGAGCACCAGGACGTCGACGCCGGCGGGGCGTCCGCGCGTGAACGCGCGGATGCCGTGCAGCGCGGCCGTGAGGAATCCGGGCGCGTCGTCGTGCCCGCCGCCGCCGGCCACCACCGCGACCCGGAGGGCGCGGGTGTCCTCGGGCCAGGGCGACCGGTCGTCGAGCAGCGGTCGGACGACGTGGGGCACCCCCAGCACGCGCACCCCGTGGACGGTCTCCTCCGGTCCGGGCTCGCCCAGCAGGTAGATCGTGCCGATGGCGGGCGTGTGGCGGGAGACCCAGTGGGGCGGGTCGGGGCGGTTGCGCTGGAAGCGGTGCACCAGGAACTGGGGGCAGCCCAGCCGGGCGGCCTGGTCGTACAGTTCCCGCTGCACCGTCACGTCGTGCAGCACCACGTCGTCCGGTCGCAGCACCCAGGCGACCATGGCCCGGGCGAGACCGTGGTCCACCGCGGGGCCGGTCCCGTGCAGTGGCTCGCCGACCAGGCTGTCGGCGTCGGTGGGCAGGACGGTCTGGGCGAAGCCGTAGTCCTCGATCAGCCGTTGGGGCCGCTCGGTCAGCAGCAGGGAGTCCCGGCCCAGCCCGCGCAGTTCGCGGTGGACGGCGATCTGGCGGGAGACGTGGCCCAGCCCCCGGCCCCAGGTGAAGGAGACCACACGGCCGTTCACGGCTTCAGCCGCCGATCATCGACATGCTGCGGTCGGGCCGGACGAAGTCGGGGTGGTTGATCTTGTGTCCGGGCCACTTGTGCCAGAGCGCCTCGCGGACCAGCCGTTCCAGTTCGGCGTCGTCGGCACCGGAGCGGAGCGCGGTGCGCAGGTCGGTCTCCTCCAGCGCGAACAGGCAGACGCGGAAGGCGCCTTCGGCCGTGGTCCGCATGCGGTTGCAGCTGTCGCAGAAGGGCTTCGTCACCGAGGGGATGAAGCCCAGGACCCCCGGGGCCCCGTCGGCGAAGCGGAAGGAGGTGGCCGGCTGCGGCGCGTCCTGGACGACGGGGGCCAGGTCGTAGGCCGCGGAGACCGCGGCCAGCGTCTCGGCGGCCGGGACGACCTTCTCCCGCTCCCAGGTCCGCTCCGCGTCCAGCGGCATGTACTCGATGAAGCGCACGTCGTAGCCGCCTTCCCGCGCCAGGCGGGCGAAGTCGACGGCCTCGTCCTCGTTGCTGCCGCGGATCACCACACAGTTGATCTTGATCGGGTCGAATCCGGCCTCGCGGGCCGCCTCCAGCCCCGCGGTCACCTTGTCGAAGGCGTCCCGACGGGTCATCTCGGCGTAGCGGTGCCTCATCAGGGAGTCGCAGGACACCGTGATCCTGCGCAGCCCCGCCTCCCGCAGGGGGCGGGCCAGGCGGTCCAGCAGCAGCCCGTTGGTGGTGATGGAGACGTCAACCCCCTCCAGCGCGCACACCCGGGCCACGATCTCGGGCAGTTCCCGGCGGACGGTCGGCTCCCCGCCGGTGATCTTGAAGTCGCGCACCCCGAGGGAGTGGAAGAGCCGGGCGAGCCGGTCGATCTCGTCGACGGTGAGGAGCTCCTCCTTCTCCAGCCAGGGCAGCCCCTCGGCCGGCATGCAGTAGGTGCACCGCAGATTGCACTTGTCGATCACGGAGATCCGGAGGTCGCCGCCGACCCGGCCGAACGTGTCGATGAGCGGGCCGCCGGTCGGGGCGGGTCCCGGATTGCGCCAGTCAGCCTTGGGCTTGGTCATGTCGGTCGGTCCTTCGGTCGGTGGAGCCGGCGCGCACGGGGAGCAGCTCCTCGAAGCGCGCCAGCACCTGGTCGGGGTTCAGCTCGGAGGTGTCGAGGTGGTGGACGGGGATCCGCGGGGCGAGCTCCTCGGCCACGTCCTCGAAGCACTGGGCCACCAGGGACACGTAGGAGCTGGTGAACGAGCGCTCCAGGACGCGGTCGCGGCGGCGCAGCCGGCGCATCAGCACGTCGGTACGGGCGGTCAGGTGGACCACCGCCTCGGGCGGCGGCAGCGCGGAGGTGATCAGGTGGTGGTAGCGGTAGTACGTCTCGTACTGCTGGGCGCTCAGGGCGCCGCTCAGCCGGAGCGCCTTGGCGTAGGCCAGCGAGCTGTGCACGTCCTGGTCCATGACGCCGCTCTCGCCGGTGCGGAGGTTCTGCAGGACCCGCAGCAGCAGGGTCTCCATCTGGCAGAAGAACCCCGAGGCGTCGTCCCCGCGCAGGTAGCGGGTCAGGTAGTTGTCCGGGCCCGGGCCCCGGTCCCGGCGCACCGGGACGATGTCCTGCACGTGCTCGGTGTCCGGGGCGCGGGCGGTGTGCCGCTTCAGCAGGGTGCTCTTGCCGACGGCGGGCGGGCCGATGACCACCACGCGGGCCGCTCCGTCCCTGCGCCACAGCGCGGGGACCGGATCGATCAGCCGCCGCGCCTCGTCCTCGATCTCGGCCACGGCACGGATCCCGCCGTCGTCCGCGGCGTCGTCGGGGCGGTGCCGCAGCAACTCGCCGACGCAGTACGCGGATGCCGCGTCGAGTCCAAGGCCCTCCCCGGTACCGGACACCAGCGGGCTCCAGCGCAGGTCCGGGCCGGGTGCGGTACGCCGGGAGGCGCCCGCGTACCGGTGGACGAACACCCGCAGGTCGTGGGGCGCTTCCCCGTGGGGGCCGGGCGGGAGGTGGAGTTCGGTGAGGTAGCGCAGCCGGGTCGGGGCCACGCGCTGGCGGCAGGCGTGGCGGGCCACGTCCGCGGCGGTCTCCCGAGCGGTGCTGCCCGGCGGCACGACGGCCCAGGGCAGGCCGGGCCGCTCGTCGGCCGACCGCGGTTCGGTGAGCAGGACCCGGTCCTGCCCGTCGAGGATGACGCACGCGGCGCGGAGGTGGTCCGGGCGGTGCCGGGGCGGTAGTTCGGTGAGCATCACGGTCCTTGAGGTCGGTCGGAAGCGGCCGGGGGCGGTCGGGGTCAGCCGGTGCCGGCCGGTGGCGGCCCGGTCCTCGGGTACGCCCGGCGGGCCAGTTCCGCGAGGGCGAGCAGGGCGACCCGCTCCGCGAAGGCGACCGGGTCCACGGTCCGCCCGGCCTTCCGCACGGTCTCCCGGGGCGGCAGCAGCCAGGAGAACCGCACGTCACCGCCGAGCAGTGCGTGCAGGACGGCGTCCGGTGGCGCCGACGGGCGGGACAGCGCCGCCCGCACGCGGAAGTCGGGCTGTTCCACTGCCGGGTCCTCCGGCCCGGGGGCGGCCTCGACCAGACCGTGGAGCCGGCACCCGGGCGACTCCCGGAGGACCAGGGCCCGCCGGCCGTCGGACGGCCCCTCCAGCGGGGGCACGCCGAGCCACCAGCAGCGCTCGGCTCCGCCGGTCACGGCCGGGTCGGGAGCGACCGGGCCGAGCAGTTCGCCGTCCCAGCCCCGGCGGGCCAGGTCGGCACGGAGCCGCTCGGCCGAGACGGGGAACAGCGAGGCCGCACGCCACCGGGGCACCCGTACCCCGGGGGGAAGCGCCGCGGCTACCCGCCACCGGCGGACGGGAGAACGCTCGATGTTCGCCAGCAACCGCCGGTAGGAGGAGTCCGGGAACCGCACCCCGCCACCGAGGTGGGGTTGGGCGTCCAGCAGGCTCGTCAGCACGAGCAGCCCCACGCCGTCGTCCGGCCCGGGCCCGGGCGCGGGCCACTCGCCGCGCCCGAGCACACCGAGGTAGTGCGTGCGACCGGCATCGGTGAAGGTCCCGGACGCGGCGGACGGGTCCTCGCCCAGCGCCAGGCAACGGGCGACGCGCGGCCAGAACCGGGGCGGCTGCTCCCCGGCCCGCGACTGCGGCCGGACGACCGGGGGAAGGGCACGGGCCGGCGGCGCGGAGGGCGGAAGCACCGGAAGCACCGAAGGCACCGGATGGTCCGGGAGCCGGGCGTCGAGTTCGTGGTCCAGCTCCACCAGCGCCGAACCGAGCCGGGCGCGCAGCAGGATCGCGAACAGTCCGGTGCCCGACAGCATCACCGCCCCGGTGGCGGGGACCGGGTCATGACGGCTGGTGACGACGGCGGGGCCGGCGTCGGGATCGGCCGCCGGCCCGGGCCGCACCTCGCGCAGCCGCCCGCCGTACTGCGCCGCGGAGTAGCCCAGGCGCCCGTCGAGCAGGTCGTCCAGATCCCGGACGGAGACCGCCAGTTCGACGTCCGGCACGCTCTCCGACGGCAGGGCGGACAGCGTGCCCTCGACGCCCAGCCGTACGGTCCGCTCCGCGAGCGGCTCCGCGCCGGCGCCCACCGTGACGAAGCGGTACGCGGTGGCGCGGAGCCGGCCCCGGGCGGCCGCGGCGAGCTCGGGCAGGCCGGGCACCGTCACCCGGCCGGAGGGGGCGTCAGCCCCGGGAAGCGCCGGGAGCCCGGGGAACAGCCGGTCCAGTGCCGCCGCTCCGTCGTGGCCGTCCGGCGCGCTCCGGCCGTCCCCGGCGGCGGGACCGGGGCCCGCGGCCAGCCGGCCGATCCAGCTTCCCGGACGGTAGCTGCGATCGCGCTGCTCGTCGGTGGCCCGCACCCAGTCCACGGCGGCCTCCTCCCAGCGCACGGTCCCTCCCGTCACGGTGAGCCGGTCTCCCGGGCCGGGGCGCAGCACCCGGCGGTCCGGGTCGTCCGCGCGCAGCGCCCGGTCGACCAGCCGGGGCGGTACGGGAAACTTGTGCCCGTTGAGCCAGGCCGCTTCGCCCAGCCCGTACTGCCCCTCCGGCAGCGGGACCACGTGTGCGGGGCGGACCTGTGCCATCAGCGCCGTCAGCGGGTCGGACCAGTCCGGGTCCACTCCGGGTGGGACGCCCTCCACACTGCGGGTCTCCTCGATCGGCTGGCAGGGAGCCAGCAGGACGTCCGGCGGTGGTCCGTCGGCGAGCAGCCGCCGCACCCACGCGGGCGTGACCAGGCTGTCGACCATGTGCCAGACGAAGGCGTCCCGGGTGCGGACCGAGAGCCCGTGCTCGGGGACCGCCATCGTCGAGGGCGTCCACGTCAGTTCGACGCCCCGGCGGGGGCTGAACGCCGTCCAGTCGCGCACCACGACGGTGTCGCGGAAGCCCAGCCGGCGGAGGGCGTGCGCGATCCTCGGGTCGTCGGGATGCAGGACCGGCAGCGCCCGGTCGAGCCGGGCCAGGGAGGCGAGGTCGAAGTGGTCGCGGTGGGAGTGGGAGATCCACACCGCGTCGGGCCGGGGCAGCGCGTGCGGCAGGACGCGTCGAGCGGGGGCGAAGCCGAGGAGGCCGCCGCGGTAGCTGTCGTGCAGGTGGGGGTCGCAGAGCAGGGTGAAGGCGTCCGCCCGGATCAGGACCGTCGCGTGTCCGCCGAGCTCTAGCGCGACCGGCATGCCGCGCTCTTCAGGGAGGCGGCCAGGCCGCGGAACGCCCGCCCCCGGCAGTACAGCCGGGCCTTCTCGTCCGCGGTCATCTGGCCGAGCGTGCGTCCGTCGCCGTCGTCGGGCACGAACACGGTGTCGTAGCCGAACCCGCGGTCGCCGAGCGGGCGTTCGGTGATCCGGCCCCGGGCGACCCCTTCGCTGACCACCCGCCGTCCGTCCGGGTAGCAGAGCAGCGCCACGGTGCGCACCCGGGCTCCCCGGCCCGGGGCGGCGACACCCGCCATCTCGGCGAGCACCTTGGCCACGTTCGCGGCGTCGCCCGCGCCCTCACCGGCGTAGCGGGCCGAGAACAGCCCGGGAGCGAGGCCCAGGGCGTCCACCTCCATCACGGTGTCGTCGGCCACCGCGGGCAGGCGGGTCGCGAGGGCCACCGCGGAGGCCTTGAGGTAGGCGTTCTCCTCGACCGTCGTCCCGTCCTCGACGGTCTCGGGAAGCCACCCGGGCCGGGGCAGCAACTCCAGGACCCCGTGGAGCAGTTCGACGATCTCGGCGGCCTTGCGGGGATTGCCGGTCGCCAGTACGGCGTGCATCATGCGGGCGTCCCGTCCACGTGCCGGGCATGGGCCCGGTCGTCCCTGCGCCCCGGCAGCACCTCGGGTTCCGACCTGCTGTGGCCCATCGCCAGGTAGCCGCCGTCGACCGGCAGGTCGGCGCCGGTGATGAACGACGCGCCGGGCCCGCAGAGGAACAACACGACGGCCGCGACCTCCTCCGGCTGCCCCACCCGCCGCAGGATGTGGTGGTCGCCGAGCACCGGCCCCCAGCGCGCCCGGTCGCCGCCGGTCATCCGGTCGGTCTCCGGGGTCCAGATCAGGCCCGGCGAGACGCTGTTGACCCGGATGCCGTCGTCCGCGAGGTCGAGCGCCTGGCAACGGGTCAGCGCGAGCAGCGCCCCCTTGCCGGCGCTGTACGTCCACTGGCGGGGCTGGGCGATGTGCCCCGAGACGGACGCGACGTTGACCACCGAGGCCCCTCCCGCCCTGCGCAGCAGGGGGGCCAGCGCCGACGTCATCATCGCGCTGCCCTTGACGTTCACGCCCAGGCTCCGGTCCCAGTCCGCCGGGCCGGCGCCCTCACCGAGGGCCAGGAAGCTCGCCGCGCAGTTGACCAGCGACCGGACCGGCAGCGCCGTCCCCTCGGCCGCCCGCGCGGCCTCCAGGCAGTCCGCGTGCCGCGAGATGTCACCCACCACCACGGAGGCCGCCGGGCCGAGTTCTCCGGCGACCCGGCGCAGCCCGTCGGAGTCCCGGTCCACCAGGACGGCGTGGGCTCCCGCGCCGACGAAGGCGTGGGCGACGGCGCGACCGATGCCCGACGCGCTTCCGGTGATCACACAGGTCGTGTCCGCGAGGCCCGGACGAGGTGCGGAACGCGGCTTCGCGGGGTCGGGGTGAGGGTGGGGCGCCATGTCCCGCCTCCTCGGCTTGGAGCGACGGCGATCAGTCGTCGGACGAACCACCTACCTGTGACTTATGGTGCACGTGGCGATACGCACCGCAACCCAGCACCCTCGCCTTCCCAGCCCGCCCCGCCCGCCGCCTGCCGGAGGAACGCCCGTGCACCCGCCCGTGACGACCGGATTCCCGGTGCCTCCCGAGGACCGCCGGCCCCCGCCGCGCACCGGCCGGACGCGAGCCCATTGGGAGGCCGCCGCCGACCGCCTGCCGGAACCCCTGCCGCCCCTCACCCGCCCGGACGGGGCCGCGGTGAACCCGCCCGGCACGCCCCGGCCGGTCGTCGGAGGTCCGGATGTCCTCCCCGGGTGAGCTCTTCGCCTCCGGCGCGTCGCACTACGCCCGCTACCAGCCGCGGTACCCGCGGGAGCTCTTCGACTTCCTCGCCGAGGCCTTCGGGCTGAACGGGACCCAGACGGCCCTCGACCTCGGATGCGGACCAGGCATCCTCGCCCTCCCGCTGTCCCGGCTGGTCGCCCGCGTCATCGCCGTGGACCCGGAACCGGGCATGCTCGAAGAAGGCCGGTCGATCGCCGAACGGCAGGGCGTCGACACCATCCGGTGGAGGCGGGGAGACTCCTCGGACCTGCGCGCGCTGGGCCTTCCCCCGCTGGACCTCTGCGTCATGGGCAGGTCGTTCCACTGGATGTCCCGCGAGCAGGTCCTCGCCGACCTCGACGGCCTCGCCAACCCTGAGGGCGGCGTGGTCCTCGTCGCCACGGAACCGGCCGGGACGGCGTGGTCGCGCGCCGTGGACGAGGTACGGGAGGCGTACCGCACGCTCCCCGGCGGCGGAGACGACGGCTCCCGCCCGGAACAGGAGGAGTCGAACCGCGAGATCCTCCGGCGCTCCCCCTTCCCCCGCGTCACGGCCGCGCACTGGACGTACCGCATCGACCGCACCCTCGACGAGGTCATCGGCCTCCAGTTCTCGCACTCCTCCTTCACCCCCGCCCGGCTCGGCGGCCGGAAGGACGCCTTCGAACGGGACCTGCGGACGGCGCTGACCGGCATCAGCCCGGACGGCCGCTTCGAACAGACCGTCCGCACCGAGGCGTTGACCGCGACGCGGCGGCATCGAGGCCTCCGCCCCGGGTAGGTTCTGTCATGAGCGGAGCCGTACGACCAGTGCGGTGCTGCCCGGGAGACCGGGCGGGACGCCCGGACGGTGCCGGTCCGGCCGGAACCGGTCGTCGAGGTCGCCTTCGACGGCCTCCGGCGCGGCCCCCGCCACCCCGCCGGGCCGGCCCGGCGGTTCGCCCGGGCGGTGCGCTACCGGACGGACAGGAGCGCTGCCGAGGCCTATACGGTGGCCTCCGTGCGGGAGTTGGCCACCGCCGAAGGCTTGTGAGGCCGTCCGCGCGGCCGGGTCCGCCGACTCTTCCGATGAAGTACCACGGGTTGAACGCATTGTGCGGCCATGGGGGTTCACGCACAGGGGCCGATTCAGCCGTTCTCGGTCCGGCCACCGTACCCGTCCGTAAGCGGACCGGCGACGGCTAGTTTGACCGTGACAACGAGAGGCGGCCGCCGGGCAGCCGGCGCCGCCCTGGCGAAAGGTGCCCGACATGCAGGTGAGCGTCGACCGGGACCGTTGCTGCAGCTCCGGCATGTGCGTGACGAACGCCCCCGCGGTCTTCGACCAGGACGAACGGGACAGTCTTGTGAGGCTCCGTCAGACCGTCCTGCTGCCCGAGCAGTTCGACGACGTCAGACTCGCCTCCGAGCTCTGCCCGGGCCGGGCGATCACCGTCACCGGGGACGAGCCCGCGCGGACCGGGGCCTGACGGACCCCCGCCGCAGGCCGCCGGGAACCTTCCCGGGCCCCGAACCCCACGAGAACACCCGCGACGTGAGGAGACCCCCGCCGTGACCACCGCACCCACCACCCCCGCCCTCCCACTGCCGGCCCGGCACTCCGGCGGCTGCCCGTTCGGCCCGCCGCCCGCGTACCCCGAGGCCGCCGCCACCGGGCCGGTGACCAGGGCCGTGCTGCCCGACGGCGACCTCTGCTGGCTGGTCACCGGCATCGCCGAGGTCCGCACCGTGCTGTCCGACCGCCGGTTCAGTGCCGACATACGCCACCCGACCTTCCCGCTGCTGATCGCCGGCGCTCGCGAGCTGATCACCGACAATCCGGACTTCCTGCGGCTCGACGACCCCGAGCACGCCCGCCAGCGCCGCATGCTCACCGGGGAGTTCCTGGTCAAGCGGGTGGAGACGCTGCGCCCGGAGATCCAGCGGATCGTGGACGGGGCACTGGACCGGATGACCGCGGGCCGGACCACGGCCGACCTGGTCACCGACTTCGCGCTGCCGGTGCCCTCGCTGGTGATCTGCCTGCTGCTCGGCGTGCCGTACGAGGACCACGACCGCTTCCAGCGCCTGAGCCGCACGATGCTCAACCGGGAGAGCACCGTGGAGCAGCTCCGGGAGGCCCAGGAGGAGGTCCATGACTACCTGCGCGACCTGACGGCCCGCAAGCGCGCACAGCCGGAGGACGACGTCCTCAGCCGGCTCGCGGCGCGGGACGACCTGACCCCGGTCGACGTGGCCGCCATGGGCGTGCTGCTGCTGGTCGCCGGGCACGAGACGACCGCGAACATGATCGCGCTGTCGACCGCGCTGCTGCTGGACCACCCCGAGCAGATCCCCGGCCTGGCCGACCCGGCCACCCTGCCGGGCGCGGTGGAGGAGCTGTTGCGGCTGCTGACCATCGTGCACACCGGCCTGCCCCGGGTGGCGCTGGAGGACGTGGAGCTGGGCGGCGTCACCGTCCGGGCCGGGGAGGGCGTGATGGCGATGCTCTCCACCGCCAACCGGGACGAGGCGGCGTTCGGCGGCGCCGGCCACCGGGCGACGGACGAGCTGGACGTGTACCGGGACGCCCGGCGGCACCTGGCGTTCGGCTTCGGCGTGCACCAGTGCCTGGGCCAGCCGCTGGCCCGCGCCGAACTCCAGATCGCCCTGGAGACGCTGTTCCGCCGGCTGCCGGGGCTGCGGCCGGCCGGCGAGCGCGAGTTCCGTACCGAGTCGTTCATCTACGGGATGCGGTCACTGCCCGTGACCTGGTGAGCGGGGCCCGAGGGAGAACTCTCACCGGAGTACCGGCCGGATCCCTGGCTAGTTGAGGTGGGGAAACGGCTCGTCCGGGACCGGCACGCCGAGGAAGGGGGCGAGCCGTTCGTACCCCTCGCCCCCGACGACGTCGAGGACGAGCAGGTCGTCGGCCCGGTCCGCGAAGTACCGGGCCACCTCGGCGACATGCCGCCGGTACACCCCGCGGAACCGCTCCGCGTGGAACGCGTGGCAGCCGTACACCGCGGCCCGCAGGAAGCGCTGGAGGTCGCTTTCGAGACGGACGTCCCGGCCGTCGCCCCGGTCCGGCAGCGGCCGTTCCCAGTGCGTCCGGCAGGACCGCAGCCAGCTCTCCTCCTCGCGGACGGTCAGCACGAACCTGCTGCCCGGCCAGGCGAGGTCGAGGTCCTGGTAGTACGGCACGGCGGTGATGTCGGTGAGGCCGTCGTGCGATTCGAGCAGCGGGAACCGCGCGCTGCCGGCCAGCAGCGTGCGGTAGGTGGCCCCGTCGACCGGGTAGTGGACGACGTCGAACCCCAGGACGCCCAGGGCCGCGGTCAGGGAGCGCGTGCCCGTGCGCGTCAGACCGAGGCCGAAGACCTTCGGCGGGCGCGGGAGGCCGCCGTCGCGCTCGGACGGGACCGGCTGGAAGCGCTCGGAGGGGACCGGCTGGAAGGAGGATGCGCACACATGGGAACCCAACGACGCGGAGCCCCGTGGGGGTACGGAGCCGCCCGGCATCGTGTCGTCACGGCGCCGGCCTCGTTCTAGCGGGTGTGAACGATCCGTCCCGCCCCGTCGCCTCCCGCGAGGGCCTCCCCGGGGCCACGGTCTGGCTGACCGGCCTGCCCAGCGCCGGCAAGTCGACGATCGCGTGGGCCCTCGCCGCGCAACTGCGGGCCGAGGCCCGCCGGATCGAGGTGCTGGACGGGGACGAGATGCGCGGACTGCTCTCGGCCGGCCTCGGCTTCTCTCGGGCCGACCGGGACACCAACGTCCAGCGGGTGGGCCTGGTGGCCGAGTTGCTCGCCCGCAACGGCGTCCTCACGCTGGTGCCGGTCATCGCCCCGTACGAGCAGGCCCGCGAGGCGGTGCGCAGGCGGCACGAGAAGTCGGGGACGGCGTACCTGGAGGTCCACGTCGCGGCGCCGGTCGAGGTCTGCGCCCGGCGCGACGTCAAGGGCCTCTACGCGCGGCAGCGCGAGGGGCTGCTCACCGGCCTGACCGGGGTGGACGACCCGTACGAGGAACCGGAGCGGCCGGACCTGAGGCTGGACACGGACCGGCAGAGCGAGGCCGAGTCGGTCAGGGCGCTGCGCGCGCTCCTGACCGACCGGGGGCTGTGCGCGCCGTGACGGCCGGCGGCGCTCCGGCCGACGGACCGGGCACGGGCCCGCCCGGCCTCTCCCAGCTCGACCTGCTGGAGTCGGACGCCGTGCAGATCATCCGGGAGGCCGTGGGCGAGTGCGGGCGGCCCGTGCTGCTCTTCTCCGGCGGCAAGGACTCCATCGTCCTGCTGCACCTGGCGCGCAAGGCGTTCGGCCCCGCGCCGCTGCCCTTCCCGCTGCTCCACATCGACACCGGGCACAACTTCCCGGAGGTCCTCGCCCACCGGGACAGCCTGGTCGCCGCCCACGGGCTGCGCCTGCACGTCGTCTCCGTCCAGGAGTTCATCGACGACGGGCGGCTGCGGGAGCGGCCCGACGGCAGCCGCAACGTGCTGCAGAGCGTTCCGCTGACGGCCGCGATCGAGCGGCACGGGTTCGACGCGGTGTTCGGCGGGGCCCGCCGGGACGAGGACCGGGCCCGGGCCAAGGAGCGGGTGTTCTCGATCCGCGACGGGTCCGGCGGCTGGGACCCGGGGCGCCAGCGCCCCGAGCTCTGGCGGCTCTACAACGCCCGGTGCGGCCCCGGCGAACACCTCCGGGTCTTCCCGCTGTCCGACTGGACCGAGCTCGACGTCTGGCAGTACATCGAGCGCGAGGACATCGGCCTCCCCGCGCTCTACTACGCCCACCGGCGGGAGGTGTTCGCCCGCGCGGGCATGTGGCTCACGCCCGGTGCCTGGGGCGGCCCGGGGGAGGGCGAGCGGCTGGAGACCCGGCTGGTCCGCTACCGCACGGTCGGCGACATGTCCTGCACCGGAGCCGTCGAATCGGACGCGACGACCCCGGCCCAGGTCATCGCGGAACTCGCGGCCTGCCGTTCGACGGAGCGCGGCGCCACCCGTGCGGACGACCGGCTCTCCGAGGCGGCGATGGAGGACCGCAAGCGGGAGGGGTACTTCTGACGCACGCCCGCCGCCGCCCCCGGGCCCGGAGGTCCGGGGGGAGCGGCAGTCGCGCCCCTGGTCGTCGCCGGGCTCCGGGTCCGGCGACGGGAGCGGCGGTCGTTCAGCGGTTGACCGCCCGCATCCCGTCCTCGTCGTAGCGCTCGCCCGCGACCGCGGGCAGCTCGGCCTCGATGCGGGCCAGGTCCTCGGCGGTCAGCTCGACGTCGACCGCGCCCGCGTTCTGCTCCAGGTAGCTGCGGCGCTTGGTGCCCGGGATCGGCACCAGGTGCTCGCCGCGGGCCAGGACCCAGGCGATCGCCAGCTGGGCCGGGGTGACCTGCTTCTCCGCGGCGATCTCCTTCACCTTCCCGGCGAGCCGGAGGTTGGCCGCCAGGTTGGCCTCGGTGAAGCGCGGGTTGGTGCGGCGGAAGTCGTCCTTGTCGAGCTCCTCCGGGGAGCTGAAGCGGCCCGCGAGGAAGCCGCGGCCGAGCGGGGAGTACGGCACGAAGCCGATCCCGAGCTCCCGGCAGGTGGGGAGGACCTCGGCCTCCACGTCCCGGCTCCAGAGCGAGTACTCGCTCTGGACGGCGGTCACCGGGTGGACGGCGTCGGCGCGGCGAATGGTCTCGGCGCTCGCCTCGCTCAGTCCGATGTACCGCACCTTCCCCTCGGCGACCAGTTCGCCGAGCGCGCCGACGGTCTCCTCGATGGGCACCTCCGGGTCGACCCGGTGCTGGTAGTACAGGTCGATGCGGTCGGTGCCGAGCCGCGCGAGCGAACCGTGGACGGAACCGCGGACGTGCTCGGCCGAGCCGTCCTGGCGGCCCACGGTCGACATGTCGCCCGGAACGGCGCCGTCCATGCGGTAGTTGAACTTCGTGGCGATCACGTACTCGTCACGGTGCCCCCGGACGGCCTCGCCGACCAGGGACTCGTTGGTGAGCGGCCCGTAGACCTGCGCCGTGTCGAGGAAGGTGATGCCGAGGTCCAGGGCGTGCCGGATGGTCGCGACGGCCTCGTCCTGGTCGGCGGTGCCGTAGAAGGCGGACATCCCCATGCAGCCGAGGCCGATGGCCGACACCTGGAGGTCCCGCAGACTGCGCTGTTGCATGTGACGTGCCAGCCCTTCGTCCCGATCTTCCCGCGGCCCGACGCCTTCCGACGCCCCGGTCCGGGTGACCGGTCGGCCTCGTCTTCCGGAGAGGACCTTACGGCGCCGGGGCCTTCCGGCGGCGGACCGGCACGGCCGGGTGCGGGAGGCCGGTGCGGGGCCGCCGCGACGACTTCCGCGGTCACGGCCACGGCTACGCGGACAGCGGCCCCGCGCCCGGGCCGGGCGGAGTCCCGTCCTCGGCCACCGCCAACGCGCCGCGCGCCGCGAGGAGTTCGCGGAGCCGCTGGTGGGGGAGTGCGGGGGAGCGGTGGCCGTCGCGGCCGGTCGTCTCCTCGGCGGTGACCAGGGCGTTCAGCACCGCCTCCTCCACGGCCTGGACGACGGCCTCGTAGAAGGGGTCGATCCGGCCCCAGGGGATGAACCGCAGGGTGTCGTAGTCGGTGTCGCCGGGCTCGCCCCGGGGGAAGGAGCTGCCCAGCGCGCCCGGGTTGGCGGTGGAGAAGGCGAGGAAGACGTCGCCGGAGAAGTGGCCCCCGCTGGTGCCGGTCCGGGCCAGGCCCAGCGGCACCCGGCGGGCCAGCGCCTTGCACTGGCCGGGCAGCAGCGGCGCGTCCGTGCCGATCACGACGATCACCGAGCCGGCCCCGCCAGGGGCGAACCAGTCGTCGTCCTCCATCGGGTTGTCCGCCGACAGCTCCCGCCCGACCGGGACGCCGCAGACCACGAGTTCGCGCCGGTCGCCGAAGTTGGCCTGGACGAAGGCGCCCACGGTGTACTCGGCGGAGCCGTAGCGGACGACCCGGCTGGCGGTGCCGGAACCGCCCTTGAAGCCGTAGCAGTTCATCCCGGTGCCGCCGCCGACGCAGCCCTCCTCGACCGGCCCGGCCGCCGCCGACTCGATCGCGGCGATCGCGTGCTCGGCGCGGACGTGCGGTCCGTTGATGTCGTTGAGGTAGCCGTCCCAGGTCTCGGCGACCACCGGCAGCAGCCACTGCCGAGCCAGGTCGGGCCGGTGGGCGGCGGTCCAGTCGACGACGCCCCGGTGCACGGTGCCGACGGCGTGGGTGTTGGTCACCATGACCGGGCCGTTGAGCGCGCCGGTCTCCTCGATCCAGGTCGTCCCGGTCATCTCGCCGTTGCCGTTCAGCGCGTACCAGCCGGCCGCGCACGGCGTGCCCACGCCCTCGCGTCCGCGCGGGAGCACCGCGGTGACGCCGGTGCGGACGTGCTCGCCCTCGACGAGCGTGGTGTAGCCGATCCGCACGCCGGGGACGTCGGTCAGGGCGTTGGCGGGGCCGGGGGTGCCGTCCAGGAGCAGGCCGAGGGCGCGGGCCCGGGGGCGTCCGGACGGGGTGGAGAGCGTGGTCATGTGGATCCTTCCTCGCGGGGCAGGGGCAGGGACTGGGGCGCGGGAGGTCAGTCGCGGGGGCGCGCGGCCGGGCCGTCCACCGCCCGGTCGGGGCGCAGGTCCGGGCAGCCGGTCGCCGTCCGGGCGTAGCCGAGCAGCAGCTCCAGCGAGCGCTCGGGCGTGAGCGAGGCGTTGCGGGAGACGATGTGCAGGCCGTAGCCGTCCTCCAGGACGACCAGGTTGGCGGCGAGGTCGAGGGCCGGCCCGGTGGGCTCGAAGTGGCCCTGGGCCCGGCCGATCTCCAGGATGCTCGCGTAGAGGGCGACCTGACGGTCGAACAGGCTCTGCGCGAGTGCGGAGTAGACCGGGTTGTCGTGCGTGGCCGAGCTGAACTCATACAGCACCAGGGCGAGTTCGTCGTCCGGGCCGTCCGGGAGGCCGAGCCGGGCGCAGGCCACGAGCTTGTCGCGGGCGTCCGGCAGCCCGGCCGCGACGGCGCTGCGGCTGGTGAAGAAGCGGTCGGCGGCGCGCTGGTAGACCTGCTGGAGCAGCTCGCCGATGTCGCTGAAGTAGTAGCTGACCGACCCCCGGGCGACGCCGGCGGCGTCCGCGATGTCGGCGACGCGCAGCTGCGCCAGGCCGTGCCGTCCGACGGCCTCGGTGGCCGCGAGGACCAGCTGTTCGCGGCGGGCGGCCTGGTTCTTTGCTCGGGCCATCGCATTCCTTGTCACTGATGTCGGATCACGTCGTACCTCTTGACGTGGAACTATCGCAGAACTTTGACTTCTGTGCCAAAGAACTCCGACGAAGTTTCATGGACTCGGAAGGAGCACGATGGCCGATCCCCGCGCCACCGACCCCGCCGCCACCGACCCCGCTACCGCCGCCACCGGCCCCGCCGCCTCGGGCTCCGCGCCGTCGGCCGGCTACGCCCAGGACCTCTCCCGCTCGCTCAGCCTGCGCGAGAACATGCTGATCACCCTCTCCTCGGTGACCCCGGCCTCCAGCGTGTTCATCGTGATGCCGGCGGTGATCCGGGGCCTCGGCGGCGCGGCGGCCGTGGCCTTCGCCCTCGCGGCGGCGGTCGGCGTGCTGATGGCGCTCTGCTACGCGGAGCTGTCCAGCGCCTTCCCGGTCACTGGGGGCGAGTACGCCTTCGCGGCGCGCACCCTCGGCCGGTCCACCGGGTTCGCGCTGTTCGCGCTCAGCCTGCTCGGCGGGGTGCTGGTCACCGCCGTCATCGCCCTCGGCACCGGCAGCTACCTGGGCGTGCTCTGGAGCGCGCTGGACGGGAAGGGGACCGGGCTGGCGGTGATCGCGCTGGCCTCGCTGGTCGCGGTGCTCGACATCCGCACCAACGCCTGGGTCACCGGGGTCTTCCTGCTCCTGGAGCTGGCGGCGGTCGCGGTGCTGGCCGTGCTCGGCTTCGTCCACGTCGACCAGCCGGTCTCGGTGCTGTGGACCCCGCAGGCGCTCGGCGGCGCCGGCGGCGACGTGCTGGTCGGGGCGTCCTGGGGGCTGGTCGCCTCGTTCACGACCACCGCGATCTTCGCCTACAACGGCTACGGCACCGCCGTGTACTTCGCGGAGGAGACCAGGCGGGCGTCCTCGATCGGCCGGGTGGTGCTCTGGTCGCTGGGGATCACCGTCGCCGCCGAGTGCCTGCCGCTGGTCGGGGTGCTGCTGGGCACGCCGAGCATGAGCGGACTGATGTCGGCGGCCTCGCCGATGAGCTACTTCCTGCTGGAGCGGGCCGGCTCCACCGTCAACACGGTGGTCAGCCTGGGCATCGCGGTCGCCGTCGTCAACGCGGTCATCGCGATCATGCTGCAGAGCGGACGGCTGCTCTTCTCCTCGGCCCGCGACCGGGCTTGGCCCGACCGGGTCGGCGCCCCGCTCGCCTCCGTCCACCCCCGGCTGCGCACGCCCCTCGCGGCGACCCTGACCATGGGCGTGGCCACGCTGCTGGTCGGCTGGCTCGTCTCGCTCGACACGCTGATCCTGGCCACCGGCTCGACCCTGGTCGTGGTCTACGTCCTGGTCGCGCTGTCGGCGCTGTCCGGCCGGATCAGGGGGACCACCGCCACGGCCCCCTACCGGATGCACGGCTGGCCGTACGTCCCGCTGGGCGTCGTCGCGATCATGCTCTACGTCGGCTACGAGTCGGTGCGGGCCGACTGGCGCCCGATCGCCATCGCGGTCGGGATGACGGCCGTCGGCTACGCCTACTACTACGCCTACCTCCACCCCCGCCGCGCCGACCGCTGGACCATGCCCGACCCGGTCCGGGAGGAGGACGGGGGCGCCACCGGCTGAGGCCCCGGGCGGGACCACCGGGACCGGGGCGCGCGACGGCGGCGCCGAGGCCCTCCGCGGTGACGTACCGCGGAGGGCCCGTGCGGGTTCAGCAGCCCAGGTGGTCGCCCGGCACGGTGCCGAGGAGCTGGGTGAAGCGCTGGTAGGCGTCGATCCGGCTCTGCACCTGCGCGGGGTTGCCGCCGTTGCACTCCAGCGTGCCGTTGATGCTGCGGATCGTCTCGCCGAAGCCGTAGCCGTTGACGATCGCGTTGTGCGGGGTCATGGTGCCCGGCCCGTTCTGGGTGTTCCAGTACCAGAGCGCGGTCTTCCAGGCGACGGCCGGGTCGGTCTGCACCAGGTTGGGGTTGTGCAGCAGGTCGATGCCGAGGGCGTCGCCGGCCGCCTTGTAGTTGAAGTTCCAGCTCAGCTGGATCGGGCCGCGCCCGTAGTACGCGGCCTGCCCGGCCGGGCAGCCGTACGGCTGCGAGGTGTCGCAGTAGTGGGGGTAGTTGGCGGTGTTCTGCTCGACCACGTAGACCAGGGCGCCGGTCTCGTGGTTGACGTTGGCCAGGAAGGCCGCGGCCTCCTGCCTGCGGACGGTGTCGCTGCCGGTGGCCGCGAAGGCGGGGTAGGCGGCGAGGGCGTCGATCAGGCCCTGGTAGGTGTAGAAGGCGTTCCGGTTCGGGAACATCTGGTTGAACTGGGCCTGGCTGACCGGGAATCCGCCCGGGTTCGGGGTACCGGTGGACGTCGGCGTGGCGGTCGGGCTCGGGCCGGTGCCGCAGCCGCCCTGGTCGGACCAGACGCCGGAGCCGCCGGTGCTGGGCGGTTCGTTCTGGGTCCACCACTTGGCGAGCCAGTTGTGGCCGTTGTAGGAGACGGCGGCGCCGCCGGTGTAGACGGCCGAGGAGCTCCAGGGCGTGGCGCAGACGGCGGCGCTGGCGTTGGTCGCGGGCAGCAGCAGGAGCACCGTCAGCGCCGTGGCGACGGCGGAGAGCAGTGCGAGCAGGCGTTTCGTGGACACTTGATCACCCCTTGTGCGGTGTGGGGCCGCACGGTCGTGGAGGTAGGGACGTCGGGGCAGGGGAGCCGGGCCCCGCGGGGTGGGGGCACGTCGTGGGGGACGGGCCGACCGGGGTGCGGGCCGGTGCGGGGCTGCCCCAGACTCAAGCGGAGTGGTCTATACCTGTCAAGGGGTTCCGGGCAAAAGACCCGCCCGCGAGCGGCGCGGTGGGCGGCGCCGGGGCGGTGGGGCGTGCGGATGCCGGTCCGGGCGGTCACAGGTCCGCGAGGTCCGCGAGGTTGGCGATCAGGTCGGCGAGTCCGGCGTCCAGCGGGATCAGCGGGCGCCATCCGGTCGCGGCGCGGAACCGCGAGGAGTCGGCGACGGTGCTCCGCAGGTCGGTCGGCAGCGCGTGCTCCGGCGGGGGGACGGAGACCACCGGCACGGCGGGACGGCCGGTCCGCACCGCGACGCCGTCGGCGATCGCCCGGAAGACCCGCCCGAGCGGCTCCCCGTGCCCGGTGCCGAGCACCCAGTGCCGGCCGGCGACCGCGTCGGGCCGGTCCAGGGCGGCCAGGAAGGCCCGCCCGGTGTCGTCGACGTGGAGCAGGTCGCGCCGCACGGAGCCGTCGTGCCACATCGTCAGCGGCTCCCCGGCCAGGGCGCGGCGCACCATCGTCGCCAGCACCCCCCGGTCGCCCCGCCCCGCCGGTGCGCCGCGGCCGTAGACCGTCGGCAGCCGCAGACAGGCGCCGCGCACCGCGCCCTCGGCCGTGGCGGCCAGCAACTCCCGTTCCGCCGCCGCCTTCTGGCGGTCGTACGGGCTGGCCGGGGCGTCCGGCGCGGACTCGTCGACCGGGATCGGCGCGTCCGGCCCGGCCTGCGAGGTCGAACCGGCGAACAGGACGACCACGGGGGCGCCGCCGCGCCGTGCGCGCTCCTGCCGGAGGGCCGGCAGGAGCGAGCTCATCACGCCGGCGTTGGTCCGCCCCAGGGCCTCCTCGGGCTGGCCGGTGCCGCGCCACCCCGCGCGGTGCGAGACCAGGTGGACGACCGCGTCGGACCCGGCGACGGCGGCCCGGAGGGCCTCGGGGTCCGTCACGTCGGCGGCGACCACCTCGACCTCGGCCCGCCCGGCGGGCGGCACGGCGACCGCCCCCCGGGCCACCGCGCGCAGCCGGAGCGGCCGTTGGGCGAGCGCCCCGAGGACGACGGAGCCGACGAAGCCCGAGGCGCCCAGCACGGTGACGCGGGGGCGGCGCGCCGCCGCGACGGGGCCGCTCACGCCGGGCCGGCGCCCGCGTCGGGGCCCGCACCGGGCCGCCGGTACAGGGCCTGCCAGTAGTAGCTCCACGGGACGGCCCCGCCGTCGGCGACGGTCTCCCAGTGCGGCCCGGGGCGGTAGGACGAGAGGAACTTCGGCGCCAGCGCCTCGACGGCGCGGCTGTCGTGGATGTCGAGGACGTCCCGCAGCAGCCCGGTCGCCAGGGCCATCCGGACGACCTCCTCGCCCTGGGCGTGGTTGTCCAGCTCCTTCTCCAGGTACTTGCCGACCGGGTTGTTCACGTAGAGCGCCGCGCACCGGCGGTCGACCAGGTCGAGGTAGTTGAGCACCGTCCCGGGCGGCATCTCCGCGAACGAGTCGATGTTGAGGCAGAGTTCGAAGCGGCTCTCCCCGAGGGCCCGGTCCAGGTCGTCCGTGTCGTCGACCGGGACGAACCTGACGCGCGCGAAGTCCTCGGGGGCGAGCACCCTGCCGAGGTACGCCCGCGACAGCGAGAGCACGCGGGCCAGGTCGACGATGCAGTACTCCTCGACGCGGTGGTTGGCGAAGATCGCGTGGCAGGTCCGGCCGTAGCCGGCGCCGATCTCCAGGACGCGGGCGCCGTCCAGCGGGAGGTGGCGGGAGATGAAGTCCAGTTCGTGGACGGCGAGCAGGTAGTCCATGCAGACCCGGTCGCCGTCGTGGGTCACGGTGATGGGCGAGCCGAGTTCGCGGCCGCGGATCCGGCGCAGGCGGGACCGGTTCTCCGGCGTGAGCCGCGTGGCGAGTTCGAAGATGAGCGCCTTGAGGTAGCGAACGCCGTTGACCTGCGGATCCCAGAGGGCGAGCTTGAAGTTCACCGGCTCGGACTTGAAGGATCCGAGCTCGGCCACGCCCTGCTCGGTCACCTTGACGGAGTTGTTGTATTCCCACAGTGCGCTGGGGGCGTACCTGTCATCCATGGCTGCCGATGCTAGGAGGCCCGGCGGGCGGGGGCTTCCTCGATCGTGCTGTTCCCGGCCGGCCCGACCGTCCGCCGCCCCCGCCGCCCCGAACACAGCACTCCGCGAGAAGTGCGGTCGTCCGCCGCGGTGCCAGAATCACCGGGATTCGTCCGAGCTCGGAGGGCCCGTTGCGCGTACTGTTCGTCACCGCACCGTTCCGCTCGCACCTCTACGTGCAGACGCCGCTCGCCTGGGCGCTGCGCACGGCCGGCCACGAGGTCCGGGTCGCCTGCTCGCCCCGCCTGACCGAGGACGTCGTCCGCACCGGGCTCACGCCCGTGCCGATCGGCGAGGAGGTCGACCTCGGCGACCTGATGGCGCGGTCGGAGCCGGAGCGCGCCCCGGCGGCGCCGGCCGGGGGCCGGAAGTCGCACCAGAGCGACTACCCCCTCGGCGACCCGACCGCCGAGCTGGCCTCCAACGCGGCCGGCTGGCGGACGCTGTTCAACCCCGACTCGTCCTTCGACGACCTGGTCGCGTTCGCCGAGCTGTGGCGCCCCGACCTCGTCGTCTCCGACACCTTCGTCCTCTCGGGCGCGCCCGCCGCCCGCCGGGTCGGGGCGGCGCACGCCCGCATGCTGTTCGGTGCGGACGGGCTCGGCCAGCTGCGCACGGCCTGCCGCGCGCAGTGGCGGGCGCAGGGCTCCGACTGGGACGGCGTCGATCCGCTGCGGGAATGGCTGGAGCCGGTGTTCGGCCGGTTCGGCGTGGAGTTCGACGAGGAGGCGGTCCTCGGGCAGTGGACGGTCTTCCCGATGCCCACCTGGGTCTGGCGCCCGGCCGGGATCCCGTACGTCCCGATGCGGCACGTCCCGTTCAACGGCCCGAGCGCCACGCCGTCCTGGGTGTACCGGCGCCCGGAGCGGCGGCGGGTCTGCTTCACCCTCGGACTGGCGCACCGGGAGGGCCGCGGCCACGGGGTGTCCGCCTCGCCGCGCGAGGTCTTCGACGCCATCGCGGACCTCGACGTCGAGGTGGTCGCGACCCTCGCCCCCGGTCAACTCCCGCCGGGGCTCAGCGTTCCCGACAACGTGCGGGTGGTCGACTTCGTCCCGCTCAACGACCTCATGCCCACCTGCGCGGCCGTCATCCACAGCGGCGGGGCGGGGGCCTTCGCGGCCGCCGTCGAACACGCCGTCCCGCAGCTGATCGTGCCCAACGTGTACTGGAGCGAGAAGTGGTGGGGGCCGGTGGCGATGGCCTCCGGGCTGGAGGAGCAGGGCGCCGGCCGCTACGTCGCCGACGCCGACGGGCTGACCGGCGAGCTGCTCCGCTCCGAGCTGCGGCGGGTCCTGGAGGACCCGGCCTTCCGGGAGGGCGCCGCGCGGGTGTCCGAGCAGTCCGCCGCCCTGCCGAGCCCGCACGACCTCGTCCCGGTCCTGGAGGGGCTCACCGCCAAGCACCGCTACCCGGCCTGACCCCCGCACCGGCCCGCCGGGCCGCCCGCCCCGCCCCGGGACCGCCGGCTCACCGCCGGGCCGGGCCGCCCCGGGACCCGCCCGGCTGACGGACCCGCTCCGCCTGCGCCAGCAGGTAGCGCCGCTCGGGGTCGCTCTCGGTGCGCCGCGCCGCGGCCTCGTAGGCGGCCCCGGCCTCGGCGGGGCGGTCCGCGAGTTCCAGCAGATGGGCCCGGACGGTGTCGACCCGGTGGTTCTGCGCCAGCGCGGGGTCGTCCGCGACCTCGGCGAGCACCTCCAGCCCGGCGAGCGGGCCGTGGACCATGGCCGTCGCCACCGAACGGCTGAGCGTGACCACCGGGCTCGGCGCGATGCGCTCCAGGATGCGGTACAGCATCAGGATCTGCGGCCAGTCCGTCTCCGCGACGCCGGGCGCCTCCGCGTGCAGGGCGGCGATCGCGGCCTGCAAGCGGTACGGGCCGGGCCCGAAGCGTTCGAGGGTCCGGGCCACCAGGGCGACCCCCTCCGCGATCGCGTCCCGGTCCCACCGGGTGCGGTCCTGGTCGGCGAGTGGGACGAGCGCGCCGTCCGGTGCGGAGCGGGCGTCCCGCCGGGCCTCGGTCAGCAGCATCAGCGCGAGCAGCCCCGCCACCTCGCCCTCCTGCGGCAGGGCGCGGTGCAGGTCGCGGACCAGGCGCAGCGCCCACGCCGTCAGGTCCGGGCGCACCACGGTCGACCCGCTGGACGCGGTGTGCCCCTCGTTGAAGATCAGGTACAGCACCTGGAGGACCACCTGCACCCGCGCGGCGCTCTCCTCGCCGACGGGCATCCGGAACCCGCCCCCGACCTCCTTCACCCGCTGCTTCGCCCGCCGGATCCGCTGGCTCATGGTGGCCTCCGGCACCAGGAAGGCACGGGCGATCTCCGCGGTGGTCAGCCCGCCGACCGCACGGAGCGTCAGCGCGGCCTGGGCCTGCGGCGAGAGCTCGGGGTGGCAGCAGAGGAACAGCAGGCGCAGGGTGTCGTCGGTGTCGCCCGGGCCGGCCTCGTCGGCCGGGGGGACGGCCGGCTCGCCGGCGGCCGACCGGGCCACCACCACGGCCTCGCGCCGGTGCCGGGCGCTCTCGCTGCGGATCACGTCCTGGAGGCGGCGGGTGGCGACGGTGAGGAGCCAGGCGACCGGGTCGTCCGGCACCCCGTCCCGCGGCCACTGCACGACCGCGGCGAGCTGCGCCTCCTGCATGGCGTCCTCGCAGTGGTCGAACTGCGTGGGGTGGCGGCGGGTGAGCAGGCCGAGCGCGCGCGGCGCCGACCGGCGCAGCAGTTCCTCGACGACGACCGCCACCCGGACCTCCCCAGCGTTGCGGTCCAGGCTAGCCGATCACCGCCCTCCGGACCCGGCCCGCCGGCACTCCCGGTAGTCGGGCAGCAGCCCGGCGGAGCGGGCCTCGGCGAGCGACGGCGCGTCCCGGTCGCGCGCCGAGAGGAGCGTCCGGGACGCCTCGGGGACGGGCAGGGCCAGCGCGGGGTCGAACGGCGACAGCGCCAGCTCGTTGCGTGGGACGTACTCCTGTGACAGCAGGTAGGACACGACGGTGTCGTCCTCCAGCGCGAGGAACAGGTGCCCCACGCCCACGGGCAGGTACACGGCGCGGTACCGGTCCGGGCCGAGCTCGACGGAGTCCCACCGCCCGAAGGTCGGGGACCCGACCCGCAGGTCGACGACGACGTCCAGGGCCCGCCCGCGCGGGCACGTCACGTACTTCTCGCAGCCGGGCGGGGTGGCCGTGTAGTGCACCCCGCGGAGCACCCCGCTCCGCGACCGGCTGTGGCTGGCCTGTCGGACGGCGAACAGCGTTCTCCCGGTGGCCGCGCGGAAGTCCGCCTCCTGGTAGCCGGACAGGAACTCCCCCCGGTCGTCGGGGAAGACGCGCGGGGTGAACTCCAGCGCGCCCTCGACCGCCAACTCCCGTACGTCCATGGCACTCCTCTCCTCGCGGGCCGGCCGGGGAAGGCCGTTCCCCGGCCGGGTGGGCCGCGGTCAGTCGACGCGTACCTCGGGGACGTAGCGGATCCACCGGCCGCCGGCCTCGCGGAATGCGGTCTCCTTGGCCATGATCTCGTCCGCGTGGTTCCAGGCGAAGAGCAGCGCACAGTCCGGGTACGGGTCGGCGAACGCCTCGGCGGGGCGCACCGGGATGTGCGTTCCGGGGGTCAGGCGGCCCTGCTTGGCCGGGGTGGTGTCGCAGACGAAGGAGACCAGGTCGGGGCCGATGCCGCAGTAGTTGGCGACCGTCGCGCTCTTGGCGGTCGCGCCGTAGGCCACCACGGTGCGGCCCTCGTCGCGGAGCCGGGTGAGCAGCGCGAGCAGGTCGTCCCGGACCGCCGACACGGCGTCGGCGAAGCCGCGCAGGGTGTCCGGGGCCGCGAGCCGCCGCTCCTCCTCGTGGGCGAGCAGCTCGCCCACGGCCGGCGAGGGGCGCCGGGTGCCGGGCCGGGCGAGGGTGTACCTGATCTCCCCGCCGTGCACCGGCAGTCGGCGGACGTCGACGAGCTCGAAGCCGAAGCGTTCGGCCATCGCGTGGACGGAGCGCGCGGTGAAGAGGTAGAAGTGCTCGTCGTAGATCTGGTCGAAGGAGGTCTTCTCGACGACGTCGCCGAAGTACGGGTCCTCGAAGACGAACACGCCGTCGGGGGCGAGCAGTGCGTCGACGCCGCGGAAGACGGACTCCAGGTAGGGGATGTGACAGATGGTGTTGGCCGCGTAGATCACGTCGGCGGGCCCCTCCGCGCGCCGGACGTCGGCCGCGGTCGCCTCCTCGAAGAAGTCGCCGCGCACCCGCACGCCGGCCGCGCGCGCGACCTCGGCGACCTTGCGGGAGGGTTCGAAGCCGAGGTGGTGGACGCCGGCCTCGCCGACGGTCCGGAGCATCACCCCGTCGTTGCAGCCGATCTCGACGGCGAAGGCGCCGTCGCGGGCCAGTTCCGAGGCCAGGAACTCGCCGGCGGTGCGGGCGAAGTGCTCGCGCATCACGGCCGACCCGGACGAGTAGTACGGGTAGTCCTCGTGGAACATCCGCTCCCTGGGCACCTCGTCGACCAGCTGCACCATGGTGCAGGCGGTGCAGCGGGCGACCCGGAGCCGGTAGAAGAACTCGTCGGCGACGGGCGTCCGCGCCGGGAAGGCGTCGGAGAGCGGTTGGCGGCCGAGGTCGAGGAACTCCTCGGTCGCCGCGCCGCAGATCCGGCACGGGTGCGGTGGGGCGGGCGGGGCGGGCGGCGCGGTGTCGATCCGGTCGGTCATCGTCGGGCCTCCATCGTCATCGTCGTCGGCACGGCTGCGGCTGCGGGCGCGGGCGCGGGGGAGCGGGAGGTCAGAGCCCGGCCAGGACCTCGCGCAGGGCCTCGATCACCCGGTCCTGGAGGTCCGGGGGCAGCGAGGGGTACATCGGCAGCGAGAAGATCTCGCCGGCGAGCCGCTCGGTCACGGGCAGCGCGCCCTCGCCCACGCCGAGGTGGCGGAACCCCTTCATGGTGTGGACGGGCCACGGGTAGCTGATGTTCAGGGCGATGTCGTGCCGGAGCAGTTCCTTCAGGACGAGGTCGCGCCGCGGGTGGCGCACCACGTAGAGGTAGTGGACGTGCTCGTTGCCGGGCGTGGTCCGGGGCAGCACCAGGCCGTCGGGGGCGGCGAGGTCGGAGAGCGCCTCCTGGTAGCGGCGCGCCACGCTCCGGCGGCCCTCGATGTACGTGTCCAGGCGGGTCAGTTTGCGCCGGAGGATCTCGGCCTGCACCTCGTCCAGCCGGCTGTTGTGGCCGGGGGTGTCGACGACGTAGTAGGTCTCCTCCATCCCGTAGTAGCGCAGCCGCCGCAGCGCGCGGTCGGTGTCCGGGTCGCGGGTGACCACGGCCCCGCCGTCGCCGTACGCGCCCAGCACCTTGGTCGGGTAGAACGAGAAGGCGCCGGCGTCGCCCATGGTGCCGGCCGTCCGGCCGCGGTGGCGTGCCCCGTGCGCCTGGGCGCAGTCCTCCAGGACCGCCAGGCCGTGGTCGCGCGCCACCCGGAGCACCGCGTCCATGTCGACGCACTGGCCGTAGAGGTGGACGGGGACGATCGCCCTGGTGCGGTCGGTGACGGCCGCCTCGAGCAGGTCGGTGTCCATCAGGTAGTCGTCCTCGCGCACGTCGACGAAGACGGGCACCGCCCCCACGGCGTCGATCGCGACCACGGTCGGGGCGGCCGTGTTGGACACCGTGACGACCTCGTCGCCCGGCCCGACGCCGAGCGCCTCCAGCCCGAGGACGATGGCGTTGGTGCCGTTGTCGACCCCGACGCAGTGGTCCAGCCCGTGCCAGGCGGCGAACTCCGCCTCGAAGCCGCGCACGCTCGCGCCGAGCACCAGCTGCCCGGAGCCGAACACCGTCTCGACGGCGTCGAGCAGGTCCTCGCGTTCGTTCCGGTACTCCGGAAGGTAGTCCCATACCCGCGTTGTCATCTGCGCCCTCCTCGGTGGGTCAGCGCCGCCCGGCGGGGCGGGCGGCGCGGGTGCTCATGTAGTCGTCGTCCCGGTCGATGCGCAGCGCCCGCGCACTGAGGTGGTCGACGGCGTCGGGGTAGGTGTAGGGCTGCATGAACCACCCGGCCCGGACGTCCCGGTAGAGCCGGGCCAGGCTCGAACTCCCGGCGTACGAGGCGCCGCCGACGATGGTGAGGCAGTCGTTGACGATGTCGGGCGCGAGCCGGTTGAGCGTCAGCTTCGCGCACTGGAACGCCGTCATCATCCGGGGGCCGCGTACGGCCGGATCGGGCACGCCGGCGGTCAGCGCGTCGGCCTCGGCCAGGGCCGCGGCGGTGGTGGCGCGCGCCGCGTACAGGCGGGCCTCGACCTCGGCGACGAGCGTGCGGACGGCGGCGGGCGCGCCGGGGCGCTCCCGCTGCCACTCCACGGCGGCGTCGCGCGCGGCCCGGGCGACGCCCAGGTAGATGCCGAGCATGGTGATCGAGCTGACGGTCTGCCCGGCCAGCGCGGCGTCGCCGCGTTCCCCGACCGGGCCCCGCACCAGCACGTCGGCGTCCGGTACGGGGCACCGGTCGAAGGCGATGTCCCAGGTGCCGGAGGCGCGCATCCCGAGGCCGTCCCAGGTGTCCAGGACGGTCAGGCCGGGGGTGCCGAGGGCGACGAGGGGCGCCGCGAGGCAGGTGCGGCCGTCCGCCTCGACCAGGGCGTAGGCGAAGAAGTGGGTGGCCACCGGGGCCATGCTCACCAGCGTCTTGCGGCCGGAGAGCAGCCAGCCGCCGGAGCCGTCCGGCTCCAGCCGCGTTACGGTGCCCGGGGGGTCCTTGACGGCGCCGCACACCCGCGCCTCGCCGGTCGCCATGGCGCGCAGCACCCGCTCGGCGAGCGCCGCGGCCTCCGGCTTGCCGTTGCGCCACTCGTACGCCAGCGTCAGGCCCCGGCTGAACTGGACGTGCAGGGCGAGCGCCGTCGAGGCGTCGGCCCGGGCCACCTCCTGGAGCGCCAGGGCGACGTCGTGGAGGCGGTCCACGCCGAGCCCGCCGAGCTCCGCCGGGACGGTGCCGCCGAGCACGCCGGCGCGTGCGAAGCGTTCGAAGACCTCGACCGGGAAGGTGCCGGTCCGGTCCCGTGCGTCGGCGTCGGCGCGGATCGCCGGCACCTGCTCGGAGACGAGGCCGAGCAGCCTGCGGCCCGCCTCGCTGACCGGCGCGGACAGGTCCGGGCGCGCGGCCTCGTTCGCGGCCTCCGTCAGCACAGTTCGCCTCCCGTTTCGTTCCGGCCGGGCATCGCGCTCGCACCGGCGGTTCAGAGGTACTGGGTGTTCGGTGCCTGGCCGCACAGCAGCCGGCCGTAGAGTTCGAGGTTGGTGTTCGGGTGCATGACGGCGTGCAGGTGGAGGGTCCGGACGTCCCGCTCGATCCGCTGGATCGGCACGTCCAGGTAGACCGAGGACGCCCCGCTCGCGGTGGCCAGGATGTCCACCGCCTCCTTGACGCGCGCGCAGACCGCGCCGGTCTCCAGGCGGGCCAGGGCGCGCTCCTCCAGCGTCCAGGGCTCGGCGGCGGCGTTCTTCGCGTCGACGAGGTCCGCGAGGCGGTAGCAGTGGAACTCCGCCTCGTCGATCTTCACCGCGGCCTCCGCGACCTGGAGGTGGGTCAGCGGCGCCTCGCGCTGGTCGGTGTAGTCGGTGTAGGTGATCCGCCGGTCGGGGAGGCGCTCGAAGAAGGCGTCCTTCGCGGCGATCGCGAGGCCGAGGGCGGTCGCGCTCACCGTCGCGCAGGCCGTCGGCATGATCGGGGCCCGGTAGATCTCCGAGCCGGCGTTGCTGCCCGCCCCGCCGCCGCCGATCATGACCGGCTCCATCGGGATGTAGCGCTCCGCGGGGACGAAGACGTCCCGCGCGACCGTGGTGACGCTGCCGGACCCGCGCAGCCCCACGGTGTGCCAGTCGTCGACCACCTCCAGGTCGGAGACCGGGATCAGCGTCATGATGGGCCGGGGGGCCGCGTCGGGGGTGAGCAGGACCGCCGCGTTGGTGTCCCAGGTGCTGTGCTGGACGCCGCTGTTGAACTTCCAGGAGCCGTTGACGAGGATGCCGCCGTCGACCGGGACGGCGGTGGCCGTCGGGCTGATGATGCCGCTGACCAGGGCGTCCGGGGAGGCGAGGACCCGGTCCTGCACCTCGTCCGGGAACAGTGCGGCGACCCAGGCGCTGATCGACCAGACGCCGGCCGTCCAGGACGCCGCGCCGTCGGCGCGGGCCAGCTCCACCAGGAGCTCGGCCTGGGTGCGCATGTCGACCTCGAAACCGCCGAGGCGCCTGGGGATCCGGGTGCGGAGCAGGCCGGCGTCCGCCAGGACCGAGACGGTCTCCTTCGACAGGCGCCGGTTCTCGTCGCCCCAGGGCGCGTTGTTCCTCAGGACCGGCGCCACCTCGCGCGCCCGGCGGAGGATCTCGGCGCGGTCGGGGACGGCGGTCGTTGCGGTGGTGTCCGTCATGACGTGCTCTCCCTGGTGAAGGACGGGGCAGCGGAATTCGGGGCATGGCGGGGGCGGGTCCACCGGTCGCGCGGTGGCGGTCCCGCACCCCGTGGACGGCGTCGCGGGGGGATCGGAGCCGGTGGGATCAGAGCCGGACGGCGCGCGTGGTCAGCGCCGAGAGCAGGGTGCGGGCCTGGACGTTCACCCGCCCGCCGCGGGTCACCAGCGCGGAGAGCTGACCAGGCGTCACCCAGCAGTACCCGGGCGGTGGTTGGGACGGCGCCTGCGCTCCGTCCGCCTCCACGATGGCGTAGCGGCTCACCGCGTTCAGGAAGCGGCCGCCCTCCTCGGAGTGGAGGGCCGAGTAGCGGACGCGGGAGGGCGCGGCGGTCTCGACGACGTCCAGGAAGTGGTGGCGGGGCCCGCGGGGGCGGCCGCGGTGGTGCTCCGGGGTGCACTGCACCGTCGGCGCGAGTTCCGCGATCTCCTGGAAGCCGACCTCCACGCCGGCCCGGGCCAGCAGGTGCGGCACGCCCGAGAAGTACCGCAGCACGAAGGCGCTCAGCCCCAGCCGTACGGGTTCGACCAGCGGCTGCGTCCACTGGGCCACCTCGCGGCTGCCCGCCTCGACGGCCACCGCGACCACGCGGAAGTGGCGGTCCGGCACCCGGCGGATCGCGTGCGCGGTCCGCACCCAGCCCCCGGTTTCGCGCAGCGGGACGCGCCGCACCCGCAGCGAGCGCCGGGCCCGCTCCGCGGCCAGCCAGCCCTCGATGTGCTCCACGGAGATCAGCCCGCTCGCTCCCGAGACGGGGAGGGGGAGGCAGGAGAGCACCGTGCGGGCGTCCATGTTGACGAGGTTGTCGCGGTGCAGCAGCGCGGCGATCCGGTCGAGGGTCAGCCAGCGGAAGTTCTCGGCGACCGGCACCTCCTCGTCGACCAGCACGATCGTGTTCCGGTTGAACTTCCGGTTGAACCAGTCGCCGTGCTCGGACTGCAGCACGTCCGCGACGGGACGCCCCCGGGACGGATCGAGGAAGTACTCCAGGTAGGCGACCGGCGCGCCCTTGTGCACGCCGGTGTAGTTGCTGTGGGTCGCCTGCACGGTGGGGGAGAGCTGGACGATGGTGGGGTTGCCCGGCTCCATCTTCGCCTGCATCAGGTAGTGGCGCACCCCGCCGAAGTCCTTGGCGATGATCCCCAGGATGCCGACCTCGGGCTGGTCGATGATGGGCTGGCGCCAGGTCGGCACCGGGCCGTCGGCCGTCTCCACCTCGACGCCCTGGATCGAGAAGAAGCGCCCGCTGTCGTGCACCAGGTCGCCGGTGTCCGGGGCGAAGGACCACCCGCGGAGCCGGTCGAACGGGATGCGCTCGACCCGGAAGCGGTCGGCCCGCACCCGGGCGGACAGCCAGTGCGCTATCTCGTCGGCCGAGGCGCCCGGACCGTCCCGGCCCGGTGCCGCGGCGGGGCGCCGGGTGAGGGCCGGAAGCCGGGTTCCGATGCCTCCACGAACCGTACCGATGGTGCTCAACTCCACGTCCTTTCAGGGGAATCGGCTGTCACGGGAATCGGCGCGGAGGTCACCCCGGGGGGGCCGGCCCCGGCCGGGCGGCGCGAACCGCCCGGCCGGAACGCGCTAGGACGGGAGTTCCACCGACATCGCGTGGCGGAAGACGTTCCCGGGGTCGTACCGCTTCTTGACCGCCTGCAGCCGGGCGTAGTTGTCCCGGTAGTACAGCGTCGTCCAGGAGACCCCGGAGTCGTTCAGCTTCGGGTCCAGCAGGTCGACGTCGGGGTAGTTGATGTAGCTCCCGGAGTTCCGCTCGTCCGGGAGCGGGACGCCGCCGGTGGCGGCGTAGACGTCGCGGTAGAAGGAGCGGACCCAGTCGAGGTGCTCGGCGCCCGAGCCCCCCTCCCAGTTCCCGGTGGAGTAGACGGCCTTCACGATCGCGTCCCGCTGGGCCGTGGCGGTGGCGTCGGCGGGCAGCGCGTTGACCTGGCCGCCGAACCCGGAGAGGCCGAGGTTCGCGGCCGGGTTGTGGTAGTCGGTGCTGCTCAGGTACCTCCAGATGACCGCTATCTGCTCGTCCGTGTACCCCTTGCGGAGGTCCCCGGCCTTGTGCTTGTAGTTCCCGGACGGCTCGTAGGGCCAGTTCTGCGGGGACATCCAGGGGATGACCTGGTCGGTGTCGATCACGGGCGTGGCGCCGACCCCGGCGGTGAGGAAGTCGACATGGGTGTTCAGTCGCTCCGACGCGCCCGGGAGCGCGTCGTCGATGACGGAGATCAGGCCGAGCATGCCCCCCGAGCGGTGGAAGAGCTGGAGGACCCCCCAGATGTCGCAGGCCGGCGTGCCGGGCTCGCTGTTCCGCTCGTACCAGGTGCCGTAGTTGCGGATCAGCGTGCCGAACGACGCCTCGTCCATGCCGTCCCAGGAGTACATCACCGTCCGCCGGCGCGCGTTGCCGGGGGCCTTCGGCAGCAGGTCCGCCGGCCGGTCGGAGCGCACGCCCCGGCTGCGCAGCCAGAACCGGGTGACGACGCCGAAGCTGCCGCCCCCGCCGCCGGCGTGCGCCCACCACAGGTCCCGGTTCGGGTCGCCCTCCTCGCGGGTGGCGACGACGGTGCGGGCCCTGCCCTTCTCGTCGACGACCACCACCTCCACCGCGTACAGGTGGTCCGCCACCAGGCCGTCCCGGCGGGAGAGGTGGCCGTAGCCGCCGCCCGTCAGGTGCCCGCCGATCGCCACGTCCATACAGGCCCCGGCCGGCAGGGTGACGCCCCACTCCTTGAAGAGGGTGCGGTAGACGTGCCCGAGCGTGGCGCCCGGACCGATCGCGAAGGCCCGGCGCTCCGGGTCGTGGCGGACCTCGTCCAGCAGCGACAGGTCGATCAGCGTCTCGACCTCCGGAGCGAAGGTGAAGCCCTCGAAGCAGTGGCCGCCGCTGCGCACCCCGATCCGCTTCCCGGCCCGCACCGCCTCCTCGACGACGGCGACGACCTGCTTGGTGCCGTGCACCACGCGCACCGAGTCGGGGCGGCCGACGAACCGTTGGTTGTGGCCGATGGTCAGGCTGCTGTACCGGCTGTCCTCGGGGCGGACGACCGTCCCGTCGGCCCGGGCCGGGGCGAGACCTCCGGGATCCGTCACATCACTCACGTACTACCTCCGGAAACAGTGGGCGGAGTTGTCTCCCCGGCGGCTCTCGGCGAAGCCTCCGCACGTGGGCGCGGACCGGCGCGGTGACCGGGGCGGCCACGCGGCGGCACGTCGAGGCCCGGGGGTTTGTTCGACGAACTCCGTCAGCGTACAGGTGAGTTGACGAACCATGAGATCGATCCGACCGGACCCCGGACGCTGCGGGCCCGACCGGTCCCCGACACCGTCCAGCACAGCCGTCCCTCCTCGCCCGTCGCCCCGATCGGCTCCAGACGCATCGTCGTCCGTCGCAGCGGCCCCTGTCTTCTCGTGGATTGCGCAGGAGGGACAGCAAGCCGGGAGGTGCCGTCCGGCCGCTCGGTTTGTGAAGCTGGCGGCCATTCGTCACCCGGGCGGGGAAGGACACCCATGGCTCAGCAGACCGACAGCACCGCCACCGCCGCGCTCCCCGAGTCCGGCCGGCGCCGCGACTCCGGCGGGCGGGACGAGTCCGGCGGAGGGGGAGCGGACGGCGGGCGGGGCGCGGGGCGGGCGTCCGCCCGCCGGTGGGCCGCGCTGCTCGCCCTGCTCGTCGGGCTCTTCCTCGTCGACGAGCTCCCGCCCTACCTGCGCTTCGATCCGGCGAAGGCGCGCATCAACCTGGACCCCCAGGTCCCGTGGCACTACGCGGTCCTGGTGGCGCACATCGCCTTCGGGTCGATCGCGCTGGTCACCGTCGTGCTCCAGCTGTGGCCCGGGCTGAGGCGGACCCGCCCGCGGGTGCACCGGCTCAGCGGCCGGCTCTACGTGTACGCCGGCGCCCTGCCCTGTGCCGTCACCGCACTGGTGATCATGCCGCTGATGCCCGAGTGGCGCGGTGACATCGGGATCGCGCTCCAGGCGCTGCTGTGGATCGCGACCACGGTGGCCGGGACGGTGGCGGCCCGCCGGCACCGCTGGGCCGAGCACCGCCGGTGGATGCTGCGGAGCTTCGCGCTCGCCGCCGGCGTGCTGTGGGGCCGCGCCATGGTCGACGTCATGGTCCACACGGGTGCGCCCGTCCCGCTCGACTACCTGTTCGAGGTCGCGCGCTGGCTCGGCTGGATGGTCAACCTCGTCCTCGTGCAGCTCTGGCTGGACCGGAAGCCGCGGCGACGGCTCCCGGTGTCCGCCTGAGGAAGGGCCGCCGGGCCCCTCCGGTCACGCCTCCGGCCCCACCATGGGCCTGATCTCCACCCGGGCCAGCCGGGCGTCGGGAATGCGGGCGGCGATCTCCGCCGCCCGCTCCATGCCGTCGCAGTCGACGATGTCGTAGCCCGCCAGGTGCTCCTTGACCTCGGCGAACGGACCGTCCACGACCTGCACCGCGCCGTTGCGGACCCGCACCGCCCGGCTCCGCTCCGGGGGAGCCAGCACCGAGCCGCCGACCCACTCCCCGGACGCCTCCAGTTCGCCGATCAGCGCCGCGTGCTCGGGGCCGAGCGAGGCCCGCTCCGCCTCCGTGAGCGCCTCCCACACCACCGGGTCGCTGTAGATCAGCAGCATGTACTTCACGCACGTCCTCCGCGGCCTGTTCCGGAACTTCGTGGACGACGATAGCGAAGCGGATGTCGGATCGCAGGCCGCGGCTCCGACCCCGGGGTGACGGACGCCCTCCGGGGGCGGTCCCGTCCCGTACAACCCGACTCTGGAGGACGTACCCATGACCTCGCCGACGACCGCGGCCTCCCCGCCGCGAGCGGGGCGCCGCGAGTGGACGGGCCTGGCGGTTCTCGCCCTGCCCACACTCCTGCTCGCGCTGGATCTCAGCGTGACCTACCTGGCGCTGCCCAGCCTGACCGACGACCTCGGGGCCGGCGCCACCGAGCAGCTGTGGATCACCGACGTGTACGGCTTCCTGACGGCCGGCTTCCTGGTCACCATGGGCACGCTGGGTGACCGCGTCGGCCGCCGCAAGCTGCTGCTGTACGGCGCGGTGGCCTTCGGGATCGCCTCGGCGGTGGCCGCCTGGTCGACCAGCCCGGGCATGCTGATCGCGGCGCGCGCCGCGATGGGCGTCGCCGGGGCCACCCTGATGCCCTCCACGCTCGCGCTGATCAGCAACATGTTCCAGGACCCGCGGCAGCGCGGCATGGCCTTCGCGGTGTGGATGAGCTGCTTCATGGGCGGCGCGGCCGCCGGGCCGGTCATCGGCGGCGCGCTGCTCAGCCACTTCTGGTGGGGCTCGGTCTTCCTGCTGGCCATCCCGGTGATGGTGCTGCTGCTGGCCGTCGGCCCGGTGTTCCTGCCCGAGTACCGCTCCCCGCAGGTCCGCGGCGCGGACCCGCTGAGCGTCGCCCTGTCCCTGCTGGCGATGCTTCCCCTGGTCTACGGCATCAAGGACATGGCCCGGGACGGGGTCCAGCCGCTGGGCGCGGCCGCGGCCGTCGCCGGCCTGGCCTTCGGGGCCGTGTTCGTGGCGCGGCAGCGCCGGCTCGCCGACCCGCTCCTCGACGTCCGGCTCTTCAAGCGGCTCGCGTTCACCGCGGCGCTGGTGATCCTGATGCTCGGGGTGGCCACCCAGGGCGGGGTGATGTTCCTGATCAGCCGGTACCTGCAGTCGGTCGAGGGGTTCACCCCGCTGCACGCGGGCCTGTGGCTCGTCCCGTCCTCGCTGGCGATGGTGGTCGGGAGCATGCTGGCGCCGCTCGCCGCACGCCGGTTCACCCCCCGGGTGGTGATCGCCGCCGGCATGGGCCTCGCCGCGGTCGGCTTCGCGCTGCTCGCGGTCCTGGACACCTCGGACGGGCTGTCCCAGCTGGTGGGCGGCATCATCCTGGTCTTCCTCGGGATCGGGTTCGTGGGCGCGCTCGGCCAGGACCTCGTGGTGGGTTCCGTGCCCCCCGCGAACGCCGGGGCGGCGGCGGCGCTCTCGCAGACCAGCGGCGACTTCGGCATCTCGCTGGGGGTGGCCGCGCTGGGGAGCATAGGAGCCGCCGTCTACGGTGCCCGGATGGACGGCTTCAGCCCGTCCGGGGCCCCGGCCGGCGCGCTCCCCGACGTCCGGCAGAGCGTCGAGGCCGCCGCGCAGGAGGCCGGGCGGCTGTCCGGGGACGCGGGCGCGCGCCTGCTCGAGCACGCGCGCGACGCGTTCACCTCGGGCCTGAACGCCGCCGCCGTGGTCAGTGCCGTCCTGGTCGCCGCCCTCGGTGTGCTGGCGCTCGGCGCGCTCGGGTCGCGCTCCGCGGCCGGGGCGGTGTCCCCGGCGGCGGAGGAGTCGCCCGCACCGACCGCCACGGCCGTGGAATGACCCGCCGCAGCAGAGCGCCGCGGAACACCGCGGCCCGGAACACCGCGGCACGGAGCACGGCAGTACGGAGCACGGCAGTACGGAACACGGCAGTACGGAACACCGCACCGCACGAGAGGAAGAACGGCACCATGGACACGGAACCGCAGTCGGAGCTCCCCCGGGTCGTCGGGCGGGAGGAGTGGCTCGCCGCCCGCCGGGAGTTCCTGGTCAGGGAGAAGGAGTTCACGCACGCCCGGGAGGCGCTGAGCGCCGAGCGCAGGCGGCTCCCGATGGTCCGGGTCGAGGAGGACTACGTCTTCGAGGGCCCCGACGGCAAGGCGTCCCTGGCCGACCTCTTCGAGGGGCGCCGGCAACTGATCGTCCATCACGTGATGTTCGACCCGGAGTGGGAGGAGGGCTGCCCCAGCTGCCGGTTCCAGATCCGGGAGATCGGGTATCTGCCGCACCTGCACGAGCGGGACACCACGCTGGTGCTGGTCTCCCGCGCGCCGCAGGAGAAGATCCGCCGGTACAAGGAGCGGATGGGCTGGGACATCCCGTACTACTCGTCGTACGGGAGCCGCTTCAACTACGACTTCCACGCCACGCTGGACGAGTCCGTGACCCCGCTCCTGATCAACTTCCGGACCAGGGAGGAGCACGAGGCCGCCGTCGGCCCCTGGGACATCTGGGGCCACGAACTCCCCGCGGTCAGCGTCTTCCTGCGGGACGGCGAGGAGGTCTACCACACCTACTCGACCTTCTCGCGCGGGCTGGACATCCTCCTCGCCGTCCACAACTACCTGGACCTGACGCCGCTGGGCCGCCAGTTGGGATGACCGCGCCGGAGCGGAACCGGTCAGAAGACGTCGAAGTAGTCCCCGATCCACAGCCCCCGGCCGGCGTCCACCGTCCGCAGGTCCGAGGCGCGGTAGTCGGCGAGCCGGATGCAGCGGAAGTCGAAGCTCACCCGGGTCGAGTCGGTGTCGTTGACCTTGTTCCCGTGGTTCCAGCCGACCGCGTCGAAGACCAGCAGCTGCCCCACGTCGAGTTCGGTCGCCGCGTAGTCCTCCGACCCCTGCTCCCGCTCGACCCACACGGAGTTGGTCCCCCAGGCCCGGGTCAGCGGCAGCCAGAAGTTCACCTCGCCGTCGGCGTGGTGGTAGTCGCCGTCCTTGTGGAACTCGCCGACCGCGACATTTCCCGGGAAATGGATCCGGAAGGTGGGAACGCGCTGGAAGCAGAACTCGTCGGTGCCGAGCACGTCCGGCACGAAGGATTTCACGAAGCCGCGGTACAGGTCCCGGAGCCTGGGCTCGAACTCCCGGTAGAAGGCGGCGTGGAACTCCGTGGACTGGTCGGTCTGCCAGGTGAGCAGCTCCATCGGGGCGTCCGGCCGCAACGCGCTCAGGTCCTCGGTCCGGTAGATCGACCGCACCGCCGCGGCGAAGTCGAACACGGCCGGATCGTACTCGTAGGTCTTCGGCTGCATGCTCTCCCACACTCCCCGAATTCTCCTGGCGGATGGCGGACAATGCCTCCTGTTCGAGAAGCTAGCGCAGCGGCCCTTCTCCACCAAGACGTTCCGAACGGCAAGAGCACGACGGGAGAAAGCGGTCCGGAAAGAGTTCGGGTGCCCGGCGCCGGACTATTCCGGCCCCGCCGCGTCCACCACCGGCACCACCTCCTCCCGCAGCCGCCGGGCCGAGGCCGCCACCGATCCGGCGGCGGCCTCCCGGGTGTCGCCGACACCGACCATCAGCCCCACCAGCTGCGCCTCCAGCAGGCGGTCGGCGTCGCAGGGTTCGATCAGGTAGCCGCCGAGCTCCAGGACGACCAGGCCGTGCACCGCCGACCACATCTGGTGCGCCACCAGTTCCGGGTCCGCCGGGCGGAACCGGCCCGCCCCGACGCACCGGGCCGCGCACTCGGTCACACCGGCCAGCGTGTAGCGGCCGTACTGGCGGTCCTCCTCGTCGAGCGAGAACCCGGCCAGCGAGGAACCGCCGAACATCACCGCGTACAGGTGGGGGTTGGCCAGCGCGTTGCACCGGTACGCGCGGCCCAGCAGCGCGAGGTCGCACACCGGGTCGTCACTGGGCCGCACCTGGGTGAAGTGCTGCTGGAGCCGGGCGAACCCCTCGTGGACGATGGCCCGCGCCAGCCCGCGCATTCCGTTGAAGTGGGTGTACAGGGCCATCGTCGAGGTGCCGACCTCGCTCGCGATGCGGCGGGTGGACAGTGCCTGCGGCCCCTCCTCCGCCAGCAGCCGGGCGGCGATGGTCACCAGCCCCGGGCGGGCACGGGGATCCGAGCGACGCGGACTCATGTCCCCAGTCAACCAAAACGCCGTGGTGCCGGAACCGGTCGCGGGTCCACAACTCCCGATCCCAGCACACTGCGAGAAGCGGCCCTCAGGACGCCCGGCGTAGCTTCCCAGTCACCCGGCGCGACCGCCGCCCCCGACCGAAAGGCCGCCCCGTGTTCTCCAGACCCCTCGGCGCCGCGATGCTCCTGTACGCGGGCAGCGCGATCGTGCTGGTCTCCTCCGCACTGGCCTTCCACCACGCCTTCGCCATGGACCCCGCGATGCCGATGCCGATGCCGATGGAGATGGCGCACGCCCCGGCCGACGCCGGACGGAAGCTCGACGGCATGCCGCTGGCGGAGATGCCGGAGATGTTCACCGCCTTCGCCGGACTGCTGCTCGTGGTGGCCGGCGCCGCCCTGCGCGGACGGCCGCGCTCGGCCCCGACCGAACTCCGTGGTGGCCGGCGCGGCCGGCTGCTGATCGCCGTCATCGGTACGGCCGCCCTGACCGTCGACATCAGCAAGACCTCCACGCTGGGCTTCGTCATCCCCGGCATGCGGGCCGACTACGGCCTCGACCCCCGGACGGCCTCCCTGCTGGCGGTCTGCGGACTGACCGGGACGGCGGCCGGGGCGCTGCTGTTCGGCGTGCTCACCGACCGGATCGGGCGCCGCAGCTCCTACCTGATCGCCACCCTCGGCTTCACCGCCACCAGCATGTGCGGCTCGATGCCCTCCTTCCGCGGGAACCTGCTGATGTGCGGGCTGATGGGCCTGGCGGTCGGCGGCCTCGCCCCGCTGCTGATCACCCTGCTCACCGAGGCGGTCGGCGGGCGGGTCCGCGGCTCGGTGGTGGTGGCGCTCTCCGTCGTCGCCACCGCCGTCGGCTACCTGATCGCCGCCGGCTCGGCCCTGTGGCTGGAGCCGGTGTTCGGCTGGCGGATCCTCTGGCTGATCGGCGCCCCCACCGGCGCCGTGCTGGCCGTGCTGACGCCCTTCGTTCCCGACTACGTGGCGCTCTCCGCCCCGGCGGCGCGGAGCGCAGCGGTCCCGCGGCGGGACTCACGGTCCGCGCGGGCCCTCACCCACGGCCTCCAGCGGGCGTTCGCCACCCTGATCGGCCTGCTCACCTTCGGCCTCACCACCTGGGTGCCGAGCCTGGCCCGGATCGGCGGTGTGCCGGTGCGCACCGCGAACCTGATGCTGACCGTGGCGGCGGTGGTGATGGTCCCATGCGCCCTGCTGCTGATGCTGGGCTACCGCCGCTTCGGCCCGACCAGCATGGCGGCGGGCCTGGCCACCGTCACCGCCGTGCTGCTGCTGGCGCTCACCGCCAGCGGCGCGGTGGCCCAGGTGGGCTGGATCTGCGCGGGCGCGCTGGTGGCGGCGCTGTTCTCGGTGAACTCGATGGCCGCGATCTTCCTGCCGATCGCGGCCGACCTGGCCGATCCGGAACGGCGCGGCCGGACCACCGGCTGGGTCTCCTTCTTCAACCGGCTGGGCGGCCTGTGCGGGCCGCTGCTGCTGGCGGGCCTGGTGTCCTCGGCCTCCGACGTCCTGCTGGCGGTCTCCGTGCTGGCGCTGCTGTGCGGCGCGGCCGCCTGGTACATCAGCCGCCGGAGCCGGCTCGCGGCCCCGGCGCTCGGCGCGGCGTCCGAGTGACGGGGCGCGGGTGACAGGGGCGCGGGTGACGGGGGCGAGGGTGCGGCCGGTGGCAGAGCACGGGCGGAGAAGCCCGCCGATCTCCGGGAGCAGATACTGGATTCGCCCAACTCGCCATGGTTCGAGGCGGATTGGGAGTACGCCGGGCATCCGGCCGGTTCCGCTCGACGGAAGGAAGAGGCATGGTCGACCGACAGGACGTGATCTCCGCGCTGGTGCTGGACGGCGAGGCCGTCGACGCGCTGGTGGCGAACCTGCCCGAAGCCGACTGGGCACGCCCCACGCCGGCCCCCGGCTGGACCGTCGCCCACCAGGTCGCCCACCTCACTGCCACCTTCAGGCTGGCCGGACTCGCGGCGGGCGACCCCGAGGCCTTCCGGGCGGTCGCCGCCGGCATCGGGCAGGACATGGACGGTGCGGTGCAGCAGGCCCTCAAGCCCTACCTGGCGAAGGCGCCGAAGCTCCTGCTGGAGAGCTGGCAGACCGAGCGCCGGGCCGCCGAGGAGGCCCTGGCGGCCGTTCCGGCGGACCGGCCGCTGCCGTGGCTGGTCCGCCCGCTGACGGCCCCCGTGCTCGCCGCCGCCGGCATGATGGAACTGTTCGGCCACGGCCAGGACATCGCCGACGCGCTCGGGGAGCGCCGCGAGCACACCGACCGGATCCGCTACCTGCTCGAGTTCGCCGTCCGTACCTGGGACTTCGGCTACCAGGCCCGCGGGCTCACGCCGCCGGAGACAACGTTCCGTTTCGAGATCACCGCTCCGTCGGGCGCCCGGTGGGAGTTCGGCCCCGCCGACGCGGAGCAGCGCGTCAGCGGACCCGCCGTCGACTTCTGCCTGCTGGTGACCAGGCGCCGGCACCGCGACGACCTCGCCCTGACGGCCCGTGGCGAGGACGCCGAGGCCTGGCTCGACCTCGCCCAGGCCTACCGCGGCCCGGCCGGTCCGGGCCGCACGCCCGGCCAGTTCCGGTCGACCGGGCACTGACCGGGCGCCGACCGCAAGCGCCACCGGGTCCGCGGCACCGGGCGGGGGTGCCGCGGACCCGCGCGCACGCGCGCTCCGGGCGAAGGCCGACAGCGCGGCGGCGCACCAGCACGGGGACCGCCACCCGTCCCACACCCGACAGAAGGGACCGTCATGGGCACCCGTACCGACGAATGCGCCGTGGTTCTCGGCGGAAGCATCGCAGGCCTGTTGGCGGCGAGGGTGCTCGCCGAGTCCTATCCCCGGGTCGTCGTCGTCGAACGCGACCGGATCCTCGGCGTCCGGGGGCCGCGGCGCGGCGTCCCGCACGGCAACCACGCCCACGGGCTGGTCGCCCGCGGCCACCAGATCATGGAGTCGCTGTTCCCCGGCCTCACCGACGAACTGGTCGCCGCCGGGGTGCGGCCCGGCGACTTCAGCGCCGACATCCGCTGGTACTTCAACGGGCTGCGGCTGCGGCCGGCGCACACCGGCCTGCCGTCCGTGCCCGCCACCCGGCCGGTGCTCGAACACCATCTGCGCGAGCGGGTACGGGCGCTGCCGGAGGTGACGTTCCTGGAGGAACATGACGTCATCGCCCCGGTGACCGACACCACCAGGCGCCGGGTCACCGGGGTCCGGGTGCAGCGGCGCGCCCCCGGGAGTACGGAGCGCACGCTCTCCGCGCACCTGGTCGTCGACACCACCGGCCGCGGCTCGCGCACCCCGCGCTGGCTGGCCGACCTCGGGTACGAGGCGCCCCCCGAGGAGCGGATCGAGATCGACCTGGCGTACACCACCCGCCACTACCGCCTCAAGGGGGATCCGTTCGGCAGCGACATCGCCATCATCCCCGCCGCCACGCCCTCGCACCCGCGCGGGGCCTTCTTCTACCGGGTGCCCGGCGAGGACAACCGGGTGGAGCTGTCGGTGACCGGGATCGTGGGCGACCACCCGCCCGTCGACCCCGAGGGGTTCCACGCCTTCGTCCGCTCGCTGCCCGTCCCCGAGATCCACGAGGCGATCCGCGACGCCGAACCGCTCGACGAGCCCCTGCGGTTCCGCTTCCCGGCCAGTGTCCGCAGGGACTACCACCGGCTGGAGCGCTTCCCCGCCGGGCTGGTCGTCCTGGGCGACGCGGTGTGCAGCTTCAACCCGGCCTACGCCCAGGGCATGACCTCCGCCGCGCTGCAGGCCCTGGTGCTGCGGCGGCACACCGCGGGGCGGCGGCTGCCGAACCCCCGGGCCTACTTCCGCGACGTCGCGCGGGAGATCCGGGCCCCCTGGTCCTTCGCCGCGGTGACCGACCTGGGCTACCCGGGCGTCGCGGGCCGCCGCACCCCGCAGACCCACCTGGTCAACCGCTACGCCGCGCTGGCCCAGCGGGCGGCGGTCCACGATCCCCGGATCACCGAGGCACTGGTGCGGATCGCCGGACTGGTGGCCACCCCGCAGTCGCTGATGCACCCGCGCACCCTGCTGCGGGTGCTGCGCGCCGCCCGCCGGCCCGTCCCGCCCCCGGCCGGCGCCCACGCGGGCGCTCCGGAGCTCTCCGGCCGCACCGCCCCCGCGGGCGCCCGATGGCCCCGGCCCCCCGCCCGCACCGGCCCCCCCCGCCGGTCCGCCCGCCCGCCGCCCCGGCCCCCCCCGCCCCCGGACCCCCGGTGCCGGGCGACTCCGTGGACGGTCCGCTCAGCGGACCCGACGCGCGAACTCCCGGACGTCGTCGACGAACAGCCCGGGCTGCTCCAGGGCGGCGAAGTGCCCGCCGCGGTCGAACTCGGACCAGTGGGCGAGGGTCGGCAGGATCCGTTCGGCCCAGCGCCGGATCGGCCGGACCGCGTCCTCGGGGAACACCGCCACCCCGACCGGTGCGGACAGCGGCCAGGGGCCGGCCCAGGTGCGGAGGAAGTCGGCGTCCAGCCGGTTGGACTCGTAGTAGAGCTGGGCGCTGGAGCCGGCGGAGGCGGTGAACCAGTAGATCGCCACGTCGGTCAGCAGCCGGTCCCGGTCGACGACGTCCTCGGGAACCGTCCCGGCCGCCGTCCACTCCATGAACTTCTCGACGATCCAGGCGAGTTGGCCCACCGGCGAATCGGTCAGACCGTACGCGAGGGTCTGCGGCCGGGTGGACTGGATCTTCCGCCAGCCGGCCCCGTCCTGCTCGAAGTACCCGGCGAACTCCAGCCGGGCCCGGTCCGCCGGGTCCAGCCGGGCGAACTCGGCCGGGTCCTGCGGCGGGAAGGTGGCGAGCATGTTGAGGTGGACGCCGGCCACGTGCTCCGGGTCGGCCAGGCCCAGCCGCAGCGAGACCGGCATGCCCCAGTCGCCGCCCTGGACGAGGTACCGGTCGTAGCCGAGCCGGCGCATCAGCTCGGCCCAGGCCCGGGCGACCCGGGCGGTGTCCCAGCCGGCCTCCCGGGGGTGGCCGGAGAAGCCGTAGCCGGGCAGCGAGGGTATGACCAGGTGGAACGCGTCGGCGGGATCGCCGCCGTGGGCCCGCGGATCGGTCAGCGGGCCGATCACGTCCAGGAACTCCGCCACCGAGCCGGGCCAGCCGTGGGTGACGACCAGCGGCAGGGCGTCCGGCTCGGGCGAGCGGACGTGCAGGAAGTGGACGTCCACGCCGTCGACTTCGGTCAGGAACTGCGGGAAGGAGTTGAGGTGCGCCTCGGCCTTGCGCCAGTCGAAGCCGGTGCGCCAGTACTCGGCCAGTTCCTTCAGGTAGCCGAGCGGCACGCCGCGCCGCCAGCCGGCGCCGGGGACTTCGCCGGGCCAGCGGGTGGCCGCGAGCCGGCGGTCCAGGTCGTCGAGGGCTTCTTGCGGGATGTCGATACGGAAGGGACGCATCCGAGTCCTCTCAGCGGGACCGTGCGCCGACCCGGGCCGGCGCCGGAGGGGTGGCGGCCGGCGTACCGGCCGGTCCGTGCGGGGGTGCCGCAGCCGTACGGCACCGTCCCGCACGGCACTGTACCGGCCGCGCGGCGCCCCGGAGCGTCGATCGGCCGGGCCGCCGGGGGAGGGCCGGCGGTCGGTGCGGAGCCGGGGCCGCCGCGCGGTCTCCGGGGGGAGAGCGGGCGACGGCCCCGCCGCTCCGGCTCCGGGCTCAGGCGGCGACGGGGGTGTTCTGGTACGAGGCGATCCGCCAGTCGGCGCCCTGCCTGGCCAGCACCCAGGTCGCCCGGATCGCCCGCTCGGGCGTCACCTCGGTGTCCCCGGGGGCCAGCACGCCGCCCTTGGTGACCAGGACGGCCACGTCGTCGGCCAGCGGGCGGACCGACTGCGGCTCACCGGTGACCTGGGTGCCCTTGAACGGGCCGGCGAACGCCTGCGCCATGAAGGCGCGGATCTGCTCGCGGCCGGTCAGGTAGACGTCCCCGGGCAGGATCAGCGTCGCGTCGTCGGTGAAGACCGAGGCGAAGCCGTCGGCGTCGTGCCGCGCCCAGGCCGCGATGATGAGTTCCGGGACGGCGCGCAGCGCGGCGACGTCGGCGGCGGTGGGCGGGGGAGTGGCGGACATGGCTCTCTCCTTATCCGGCGGTTCCCGGCCGCGATCACCACGGCCCGGTGACGGCCAGCGTCACACCGGGCCGTCGGCCGCCGCATCTTCCCGATTGCGCTGGGCGGCCGCCCCGCCGCCGGCCGGGGGGACGCCGCAAGCCGGGAGATGCGGGCACCCCGCGCGGGTGCCAGCCTCGACAGGGCCGGTCAACGGCCCTGGCCCCGCTGCCGCGTGGCCCCGCGACCCGGCGACTCCCTGACTCCGCCCGCGCCCCGCTCCGACCGCCTGGAGGCTTCCGTGTCACTCCCCGCCCCCGTCGTCATCGACCGAGCCGGACGTGACATCCACGCGGAGGGCGCCCGGATCCGGGCGAACGGCCCGGTCGCCCGGATCGAACTGCCCGGTGGCGTACCGGCCTGGTCGATCACCGGCCAGGACGTCGCCCGGCTGGCCCTGGCCGACCACCGCCTGTCCAAGGACCCGCGCCGGCACTGGGCGGCGTTCGCCGAGGGCCGGATCGGCGCGGACTTCCCGCTCATCGGCTGGGTGCTGATGGACAACCTCACCACCCGCTACGGCGCCGACCACACCCGGCTGCGGCGGCTGACCGCCGGCGCCTTCACCCCGCGCCGGGTCGAGGCGATGAGGGCCGAGGTGGAGAAGGCCGTCGAGGAGCTGCTGGACGACCTCGGCCGCCTCGCGCCCGGCGAGGTGGTCGACCTCAAGGCCCGCTTCGCCCATCCGATGCCGGCCCGGGTGATCTGCGACCTGTTCGGCGTGCCGGCCGGGGACCGTGAGCGGATGCTGCGCGGCGGCGAGGTGAACGTCGACACCACCATCACCCCGGAGGAGTCCGCGGCCAACGTCGAGCGGTGGCACCGGGAGATGCTGGAGTTCGTCGAGGGCAAGCGCCGCGACCCCGGGGACGATCTGACCAGCGACCTGGTCCAGGCCCAGGAGGAGGACGGATCCCGGCTGAGCGACTCCGAACTGGTCGGCACCCTGCACCTGCTGCTCGCCACCGGGACCGAGCCGGTGATGAACCTGCTCGCCAACACCGTCCGGGCTGTGCTCACCCACCCCGACCAGCGGGCGCTGCTCCGGTCCGGCGCGGTGGGCTGGGCGGAGGTGATCGAGGAGAGCCTGCGCGCCGAGGCGCCGGTCGCGCACCTGCCGTTCCGCTTCGCGGTGGAGGACATCGAGCTCGGCGGGGTCACCATCGCCAAGGGGGAGCCCGTCCTGATCAACTTCGCGGCGGCGGGCCGCGACCGCGCCGTCCACGGGGAGGACGCCGACGCCTTCGACGCCACCCGGGCGAACAAGGAGCACCTCTCCTTCGGCCACGGCGTCTACCGCTGCATCGGCATGCCGCTGGCCCGGATGGAGGCCGAGACCGCCCTCGCCGCGCTGTTCCGGCGCTTCCCGGACCTCGAACTCGCCGTACCCGCCGAGGAGTTGGCGCCGCAGGCCACCTTCATCATGAACGGTGTCCAGACCCTCCCGGTCCGGCTCGGGCCGCGGAGCAGTTGACAGGAAAGGTGGTTCGGCCGATGTGGGCAGCCGTCGTACCCGAGGCCAAGGCGCGCTGGGAGCTTCGCGAGATCCCCACCCCGAGGCCCGGTCCCGGCCAGGTGCTGATCCGGGTCCACGCCTGCGGGGTCTGCCACAACGACCTGCTGGTCAGTCAGGGCGTGTTCCCCTTCCCGGCGTTCGATCCGGTGGTGGTCGGACACGAGGCCGCCGGGGAGGTCGTCGAGGTCGGCGCCGGGGTGACCGGCCGCCGGGTCGGCGACCGGGTCGGCGCCACCTGGGTGCAGGCGACCTGCGGCCGGTGCGCGTACTGCCGGCTCAACCTCCCGCTCTCCGGGCAGTCCGGGATGAACTGCCCGGAGGCCGTGATGAGCGGCCTCACCGTGCAGGGAGGACACGCGGAGTACGTCGCGGTGGCGGCCGCGAGCACCGTGCTGCTGCCGGACGCCGTCCCGTACGAGACCGCCGCCCCCGTGCTGTGCGCGGGCTACACCGCGTGGAGCGCGCTGCGCGCCGCCGATCCCGGACCGGGTGAACGGGTCGCGGTGCTCGGGATCGGCGGACTCGGCCACCTCGCCGTGCAGTTCGCCCGGGCCGGCGGCTTCGAGACCGTGGCCGTCACCAGCTCGCCGGACAAGCACCGGCTGGCCCGGACCCTGGGCGCGGACCACGTGGTCGCCGACGGTGACGGGCTGCGGGCGATCGGCGGCGCCGACGTCGTCCTGGTGACCGGCACCTCCTACCGGGCCGCCGCCGGGGCCCTCCAGGGGCTGCGGCCGAACGGCCGGATGGTGCTGGCCACCATCGACCCGGTCGAGCCCTTCGCCATCCCGCCGACCAGCCCGTTCTGGGCGCAGCGCCAGCAGGTGATCGGCGCCACCCACAACGGCCTCGACCGGCTCACCGAGGCCCTCGACCTGGTCGCCTCCGGGGCCGTCACGCCGCTGGTCGAGACCTTCCCCAAGGAGCGGGTCGCCGAGGCGCTGGACCGGGTCGAGCGGGGTGAGGCGCGCTTCCGCGCGGTCGTCACGTACGCCTGACCGGTGAACCGGTGAACCGGCGGACGGGGGAAGTCATTCCCCCCCCGGTGAACCTCCCTTGAGTTCTGGAAGCGCCCTTCCGCGGCACGCGCGCGGGAGGGCGCTTCGTCGTGCGGTCGCGGGCCGGCCGACGGTCCCGGCGGCGGCCGCAATTCCTCCCGCTGAGCAACGGGGAAGTAGCGATTCCGAGTGCTTTGCGTACATCCTCGTACAGTAGACCCGCGCGTGACGTGCCTATCGCCGGCGCATTTCGGGTCGTGAATTCCGTCATCCCGAACCTTCCTGCCAGCAGGGGGTTTTGGCCGCGTCCTGCACTCGGCGCGGGCACGGGGTCGTATTCGATCCGTCGAGAGGGGAACCCGGTGGCGTACCGTGAACGAATCCGCAGACTGATTCCAGGCCTGGTGGTGATAATGGTGGCCACCTCGCTGTTCTTCGCCGTACGGACCTCGGTCGCGGCGGCCGGGGCGGAGGAGGTCGCGAAGCAGTACGGCTTCAAGGAACTGCCCATCGCGATGCCGCCCGGCTACGAGCAGCGGCCGATGCGGACGGTCCGGACCGTCAACCCGGCCTACCAGAAGATCCGTTCGTGGATCTCCTCGGTCGGGGCCAGCATCGCGATCAACGACCTGACCGGGCACGGCGTGGCCGACGGCATGTGCATCGTCGACACCAGGACCGACAGCGTGATCGTGACGTACACCCCGACCGCCCGGCCGGCCGACCGCTTCACGCCCTTCGTGCTGGACGGCAGGCCGCTGCCGATGGACGACACCATGGCGCCCACCGGCTGCACGCCCGGCGACTTCAACGGCGACGGCCGGATGGACCTGCTGGTGACGTACTGGGGCCGCACGCCGATCCTGTTCATGGCCAGGTCGGACGCCACGACCCCCGCCGCGGCCTCCTACGTGCCGCGCGAGCTGGTGCCCTCGGAGTCCCTGGACGGGAAGTACCACGGCCCGCGCTGGAACACCGACGCGGACTACGTCGGCGACATCGACGGCAGCGGGCGCCCGTCGATCGTGATCGGCAACTACTTCCCCGACTCCGACGTGCTCGACCCGAACGGGCTGAACAACGTCGTGATGAACGACTCGCTGTCCAGTGCCAAGAACGCCGGCGGCGACCACGTGCTGCGCTGGCAGCAGAGCACCTCGGGGACGGAGCCCACCGCGTCGTACGTGGAGGAGAAGGGCGCGATCCCCTACGACGCTTCGACCGGGTGGACGCTGGCCATCTCGGGCGCCGACCTGACCGGTGACGGACTGCCCGAGCTGTACATCGCCAACGACTTCGGACACGGGCACCTGCTCTACAACCGGTCCACGCCCGGGCACATCGAGTTCAGCGAGGCCAAGGGCGAGCGCACGCCGACCACGCCCAAGTCCTTCGTCCTCGGCAACGGCTCGTTCAAGGGCATGGGCGTCGACTTCGGCGACATCGGCCGCAACGGCGACTTCGACATGATGGTCAGCAACATCACCGTCGCCTGGGGCCTGGAGGAGAGCAACTTCCTCTGGATCAACAAGGCCAAGGACGAGGCCGACATGCGCCGCAAGCTCGCCGCCGGCATCGCCCCGTTCACCCAGGAGGCCCAGGAGCACGGCATGGCCTGGACCGGCTGGGGCTGGGACACCAAGATGGGCGACTTCCTCAACAGCGGCGACCTCGCGGTGCTCCAGGCCACCGGCTTCGTCAAGGGGAAGATCGACCGCTGGCCGTGGCTCCAGGAGATGGCCATGACCAACGACGACCTGCTGTCCAACCCCGCGATGTGGCCCAACGTCCAGCCCGGCGACGACATCGCGGGGGACGAGGCGATCGCCTTCTACGCCAAGACCCCCGACGGCCCGTACGTGAACATCAGCTCCCGGCTGGGCATCGCCGTGCCGACGCCGACCCGCGGCCTCGCCACCGGCGACACCACGGGCACCGGCCGGCTGGACTTCGCGGTGGCCCGCCAGTGGGGGCCGCCCGCCTTCTACGCCAACACCGCGCCGGCGCTGGGCAGTCAGCTGAACCTGCGGCTCTACCGGCCGACCGGTGAGGGCGCCGCGGGCCAGGGCCTGGTGAACACCGGGGCGCCCGCGTACGACGCCACCGTGCGGGTCACCACCCCGACCGGCACCCAGATCTCCCGGCTCGACGGCGGGGGCGGCCACGGCGGCTTCCGCAGCTTCGACGTGCGCTTCGGCCTCGGCGCCCACCAGGGGCCGGTCACCGTCGACCTGAGGTGGCGGGACGCCGCCGGCGGACTGCACGAGAAGAGCGAGCAGCTCAGCCCCGGCACGCACACGCTCGTGCTGACCGACCAGGTCCAGGAGGTCCCGAACCGATGAGCGCGAGCGTGCAACCCCGAGCCGGCGGCGCCCCGGCGGCCGCACCGGCCGCCCCCGCGAAGCCGAAGGACCCCCGGTACCTCGCCCTGCGGAACTTCGCCCTCTCGATCAGCGTGTTCAACATCTTCGGCTACACCCTGCTCGGCTTCGAGCAGCCCTGGCTGTGGCCGTTCGTCGCGGTGTTCACCGCCTACGCCTGCGAGATCGGCTTCGAGCTGATCAGCGCCTGGGCCCAGCGCCGCGCCCCCCGCTTCCGCGGGAACGGGTTCCGCGGCGTGTACGAGTTCCTGCTGCCGGCCCACATCACGGCGCTCGCGGTCAACATGCTGACCTACGGCAACAACCAGCTGCTGCCGATCGTCTTCGGCGTGGTCATCGGCGTCGGCGGCAAGCACGCCCTGCAGGCCCCGATCGCCGGCCGGATGCGGCACTTCATGAACCCGTCCAACTTCGGGATCACGATGTCGCTGGTGTGCTTCGGCTCGTGGTTCAGCATCGCGCCGCCCTACGAGTTCACGGAGAACGCGAACACCTTCTTCCGGGTGATGATCCCGCTGATCATCGCCACGGCGGGGACCGTGATCAACGCGCTGCTCACCAAGCGGACCCCACTGATCGTCGGCTGGCTCGGCGCGTTCGCCATCCAGGCGTTCCTCCGGCACTGGATCTGGGACGTCGCGCTGTTCTCCGCGCTCGGCCCGATGACGGGTGTCGCCTTCGTGCTGTTCACCAACTACATGATCAGCGACCCGGGCACGACGCCGGTGAAGGGCCGGGCCCAGTTCGTGTTCGGCAGCTCGGTCGCCTTCGTGTACGCGATCCTGATGGTGTTCAACGTCGTCTACACGCTGTTCTTCGCCACCACGCTGGTCTGCGCCCTGCGCGGGCTCGGGTGGTGGGTCGTGCACCTGCGCCAGCGCTCCCGGCGGGCGGACGCCGCCGCCGGGGCGTCCGGGGGCGGAACGGCCGTCCAGCCGCAGCAGAGCCAGGTCGGGGCGGCCGTGGCGTGAGGCCGCACCGCGACCGCCAGGTGACACCGTGACCCCTCCGTGGGGCGGCCCCCGCCGGCGGGGGCCCCGCGGCCGGCCCCGGCCCCGGGGGGCCCCCCCCGGGGCGGGGGGGGCCCCCCGGCCCGCCCGCGGCCCGGCCCCCCCCCCCCGGGGACCCCGGCCCCCC
>NZ_JBHJSJ010000001.1:132585-181263 GCF_042268845.1 Kitasatospora sp. NPDC056273
CGGGGGGGGGGGCCGGGGGGTGCGCCCCCCCCGGCCCCGCCCTGTTCCCACGGCCACCCACGGGGGCCCCCCCCCTCGGGGCGGGCGCCACGGAGCCGTTCCGCGGCCCGGGCGCTACCGCGCGGCGACGGCGGCCTCCACGGGCCGCTCCGGCGGCCGGAACGGCCCCCAGGTGAACGCGGGCAGCCAGGCGTCCGGCGCGGCGCTCCAGGCCAGTCCGGAGACCTGCCCGACCGTCCGCCGGCCGGTGAGCGAACGGAGCAGGTCGTGGCGGTGCCCCTGGAGGACGGCGGCCGGCTCGCCGTCACCGGCCTGCCACTCGGCGCCCGCCGTCCGGATGCGCAGCGCCGGAAGCCCGTGGGAGCGCACCGAGTTGGCGAAGCCCCGGACGACCAGGTCCAGGGCCGAGGGGTACGACGGCTGGTCCGCGACCACCGGCGCCCGGAGCGCGCCGCGCAGGTCGAGCTCGTGGGTGAACGCGTCCATCATCATCATGGTGTGCCGCAGCTGCGGCGTGTCCGAGAGCACCCGCTCCACCGGGCCGTCCAGCCGCGACCACTCCTCGAGCAGGCCGGCCAGGCCGGTGCCGGACTCGGCGTGCGGCACCTCCCACAGGTTGCCGGGCACGTCGGCGGCCACCGTCCGGCAGACCTCGACCAGGTGGCCGAGCAGGTCCAGGACGGTCCACCCGGGACAGGCGGGGACCGGGACGCCGGCCGCCCCGGGCCGGGCGGCGAGCAGCAGTTCGGTGATGTTCCGCCGGGACCGGCGGTAGGCCACGCAGTCGGGCGCCCGGTCCCAGAGCGGCTCGGGCGGGGCCTCGTCCTGCTGGTGACGCGTGTTCATGCGCGCACTCCTTCGATGGGACGGCCTGGACGGGGAACGGACCCGACGGTGCCGGGCACCCGGTCCCGCACGGCCCCATTCCACCGCGCCGCCGGGGATTTCGACAACACGGTCCGTGGCACCCCCGGGCGCGGTTTCCGAGGCCTTTCGGCGGCCTGGCCGAGGAAACCTCAGGTGAGGAAAGGCCGCTTGGTGAAAGGGAGTTCGGGTAGCGACGGTCGTCCGGCCGAAAAGAACGCAACCGCGGAGATGCGGCCGCCCCCGCCGCCCCCGGAGCATGGAGGGGCCGTCATTCAGGACGCTGGGCTGGGAGGGATCGTGCCGACGACCTTCGGATCACTGCGCCGACTGGTGCTGACACCGTCACTGGCCTCGGTGGCCTTCGCCGGAAGGGGCTTCCCGGTGACCCCCACGGCCGCCACCGAACGCCTGGAGGCGGTGCCCCAGGCGGTGGTCTGCGGCTTCGAGTGGGGCATCGACGCCCGCAACCAGTGGGAGGTCGAGCGCCGGCTGCGCCTGGTCGACCCGGAGCAGCGCGGATTCGCCTACGAGGGCGCCACGATGGCCTTCACCGTCCTGGACGCGACGGGCCGGGGCAGCCGCACCCGCGACCTGCTGGCCGGGCCGGGGCAGCCGCACATCTTCCTGGCGTACATCGGCATCGGCTTCGCCATGGCGCGCCTGCCGCGGCCGCTGTGGCGCAAGGTGCTGCCGGACCTGGCCGGGACGCCGTACCACCCGACGATGAGCTGGCTGGCGGTCGACGGGTACGGCTTCGACCTCGCCTACTTCGGCACCCGGCGCTGGGTGGACGAGCAGCGCGAGGTGAAGCCGTACCCGTGGCAGGGCGCGCCGGAGTACTTCCGGCGGGCCGTCGACCAGGGCATCGGGCGGGCGCTGTGGTTCATCCACGGCGGGGTGCCGGAGCAGGTGGCCGTCGCGGTGCGGAGGTTCCGCGCCGACCGGCGGGCCGACCTGTGGAGCGGGGTGGGACTGGCCGCGACCTTCGCCGGCGGCGCCACGGCGGACGGCCTGGCCGTCCTGCGCGGGGAGGCGGGGGAGCACCGGGCGGAGCTCGCCCAGGGGTCGGTGTTCGCCGCGAAGGCGCGCGCGTACGCGGGCTTCGTGCCCGCGCACTGCGAGGCCGCCGCCACGGCCCTGACCGGCCTGTCGGTCGACGGGGCCGCGAAGCTGGCCGACGACTGCGCGGTGGACGAGCCCGCCGCGGCCGGCCGTGCCCCGGGCGCCACCGCCGCCGGACCGCCGGCGTACGAGCTGTGGCGGGCCAACGTGCGGACGCACTTCCGTGCCGCCGGGCAGCCGGACCGGCCCCGGCCGCCCGCGGCGGCCCCCGCGAACTGAGCAGGTGCGGAGAAGCCCCGCCGGAGCCGGCCGGGCACCATCCGCGTGGCAGCGCACCGACGTGAGGAAGACCTGAGAGGAGAATGGCGTGCCCAGTGCATGGCGAACGCTCCGACGACGCGTTCTCACCCCGAGCACCTCGGAGACCCTACTGGAGAAGCGCGGCTTCCACCGGAAGTCACCGGACGCCCAGCACCTGCTGGAGTCGGTCGGCGGGCGGTTCCTGGAGGGCTACGCGTACGCGATGGAGGCCCGGGACCCGGCGGCGGCGGAGCTCCGCCTGGAGGGCGTTCCGGTCCCGTTCCGCGGATTCGCCTACGAGGGCGCCGGCATGGGCTTCGCCGTGCTCGACGGGCTGCCGCTGTCCGGCCGCGGCTCGGTGGGGCGCTTCCTCGCCGGGCGGGGCGCGGACCACGTCTACATGGTCTACGTCGGGATCGGCTGGGCGATGGCCCGGCTGCCGAGGTTCCGCTGGCCGGACGTCGACGGGCTCGACCCGCTGCTGCGCTGGCTCGTGCTCGACGGGTACGGGTTCCACCAGGCGTACTTCCGTACCGCCCGGTACGTCCACGAGCAGTACCGCGAGCCGGCCTTCCCCTGGCCGGCCGGTGACACGCCGTCGTACGCCGGCCGCGCGATCGACCAGGGCATCGGCCGGGCCCTGTGGTTCGTCGGCGGCACCGACGCGGACCTGGTCGCGACCATGATCGAGAAGTTCCCGGAGTCCCGGTGGTCCGACCTCTACAGCGGGGCCGGGCTGGCGGCCACCTACGCCGGGGGCGCGGACGAGGCGGAGCTGCGGGCGTTCCGGGACCGGGCCGGACCGCACCGGGCCATCGTCGCGCAGGGCAGCGCGTTCGCGGCCGAGGCCCGGCTGCGGGCCGGTCTGCTGGTCCCGCACACGGAACTGGCCACCCGGGTCCTCTGCGGCATGGGACCGGAGGAGGCGGCCAGGGTCACCCGGGACGTCCGGCCGGCCGGGCCGGTGCCGGGCGCGCTGCCCGCGTACGAGGTGTGGCGCCGGGCCGTCGCCGACCGCCTGGCGAACGACGGGGGGTGCTAGCCGTGCCCGCGACCCGCCGGGTGCCGCCCGGCCCGCCGCGCCGGGCCGCTCCGGTCCTGCTGCGCAGGCTGGTGGGGGACCGGCTGGAGCTGATGCGCTCCGCCGCGCGGGAGTACGGCGACGCGGTCCGGATCTCCATCGGCCCCAAGACGCTCTACTTCTTCAACCACCCCGAGCACGCCAAGCACGTGCTCGCGGACAACGCGGCCAACTACCACAAGGGGATCGGCCTGGTGCAGGCCCGACGCGCCCTCGGCAACGGCCTGTTGACCAGCGAGGGCGAGCTCTGGCGCAAGCAGCGCCGGCAGATCCAGCCCGCCTTCCAGCACAAGCGGATCGCCCGGCAGGCCGGGGTCGTCGCGGAGGAGGCGGTCAAGCTGGTCGGCCGGCTGCGGGCGCACGAGGGCGGCGGGCCCGTCGACGTGGTCCACGAGGTGACGGCGCTCACCCTCGGGGTGCTCGGCCGCACGCTGCTGGACGTCGACCTCGGCGCCTTCGAGGCGGTCGGCCACGACTTCGAGGCCGTGCAGGACCAGGCGATGTTCGACATGGTCACCATGGGCGCGGTGCCCTCCTGGGTGCCGCTCGCCAAGCAGCTGCGCTTCCGGCGGGCCCGGCAGGACCTGCAGCGGGTGGTCGACCGGCTGGTCGCGGACCGGACCGCCCGCGACGGCGGGCGGAGCACGGGCGACGACGCGCTGTCCCGGCTGATCACGGCCACCGCGGAGGAGCCCGACCCGCGGGTCGGTCGGCAGCGGATGCGCGACGAACTGGTCACCCTGCTGCTCGCCGGCCACGAGACCACGGCGAGCACCCTCGGCTGGACCTTCCACCTGATCGACCGGCACCCCGAGGTGCGGGAGCGGCTGCACGCCGAGGCCGTCGAGGTGCTCGGCGACCGGCTGCCCGAGTTCGAGGACCTGCACCGCCTCCGGTACACCTCCAGGGTGGTGGACGAGGTCATGCGGCTCTACCCGCCGGTGTGGATCCTCCCGCGGCAGGCGCAGGCGGACGACGAGGTGGGCGGCTACCACGTGCCGGCCGGCGCCGACGTCCTGATCTGCCCGTACACCCTGCACCGCCACCCCCGCTTCTGGGACGCGCCCGAGCAGTTCGACCCGGAGCGCTTCGACCCGGACCGGGCCACGGACCGGCCGCGCTACGCCTACATCCCGTTCGGGGCGGGGCCGCGCTTCTGCGTCGGCAACCACCTCGGGCTGCTGGAGGCCGTCTTCACGATCGCCGTGGTGGCCCGGGACCTCCGGCTGGTCAAGGTGCCCGGCCACCGGGTGACGCCCGAGCCGATGCTGTCGCTGCGGGTGGCGGGCGGCCTGCCGATGACCGTGCACCCGGCCGGCTGAGGCACACCCTCCGTCGCGGCCCGGATCCCCCCGCAGAGGACCTCCGCGGGGGGATCCGGGCCGTAAGGACTTCGCCGTCCGTCGGGTCTTCACCGTCCTGTCGGGGCGGGCGGCGGCTCAGGCGCTGTCGGCCCGGGGGGCCTCGGCGACCTGGGACAGCTCGTTGAACGCCGTCGACCGTACGTCCAGCAGCGCCAGCAGGACCGGTGGGTCCAGGGCCCGGATCGGGCGCAGCCGCAGTTCCATCGGCAGCAGCGGCACGTCCGGCCGCACCTCGATCGGTCCGACCGATCCCACCGAGACCTCGCCGTCGCCGGTCAGCACCTCGTCGAAGGAGACGGGGACGGAGTGCGCCAGCAGGTACCAGGTGCCGCTCGGCACCCGGTCGAGCAGGAAGGCCCCGGGACGGGGGAGGACGCAACAGGCGGCCGGCCGTCCCTCCGGGATCCGGGTCGGGAAGAGTCCGACGAACACCCGGCCGAGGTCCCCCGCGACCGAGGCCCGGATCTCGCCCCGGAACGTCGAGAGTTCCGCGCCGCGGCCCCGGCCGTGTAAGTCGACCTCGATCCGGGGAGTGAAGCCCCGGAGCTGACGGAACATCGTGGGGGAGGCGCCGACGCTGCTGGTGAACCGGGAGCTGAACGTGCCGACGCTGTTGTACCCGACCCGGTGGCTGATCTCCGTCACGGTGAACGTCGTCTCGATGAGGAGGCGTTTCGCGGTCTCCAGGCGTATGGCGGAGAGGAATCGCCGTGGCGAGACCCCGGTCATCCGTTGGAACTCACGGGAGAAATGGAATTTGCTGTACATGGCCGCCTGCGCCATATCGTCTATGGTCAGCAGCTCGCCGATGTTCTCGTGCATGGTCTCGATGGCCCGGGTCACGGCTTGCTCGATGGCAGATTTCATGATCGACTCCAGGTTCTCTGCTGTACATGCGAATGAACAGAAATTCCGCCCGTGCGATGGTCGGGTACGAAAGTCGCGGCCGTGGTTTCCGGGCCGGCGGTCAGAGAGGCCATGGCATGCGAAGGCGTCCCCCGCCGGAAAGGGGAGGACGAAAGGGGGCCGCCGCCATAACGAGAGACGACGTTATCAGTTGGTGCATGACAAGTGCAATGGCGCGTTGGCACATTCCGTTGGCATGTCTGAAAGTTGGGATGCCGGGGGGGTTCGTATGTTTGAACCCGATTGTCAAGGGCGATTGCCGGAACGGGCGGGATCGGGTGCGCACCACCGCCGACCCGCGGTGGGGGATGGTGCGCTCACGGGTCAACGCCGCCGCGCGGCCGCCGGGTTGAGGCCGCCGAAGCCGATCAACGCTCCTCAGCAACGCAGGAGATGCGGAGGTGGAGGTATTGCCCGGACGATGCCAAAGTCGCGTATGCGAATCGGGGTCGGCCGGTGCGTCGGGCCCGTTTTTTCGACGACCACCTGAGGAGATGCCGGTGGGCTCGCGTATCCCAGATCAGCAGGATTACCGCACCATGACGCTCGAGGCGTTCGCGGACACGATCGTCCCGGGGGAGAAGCGCTCCCCCGACGACCAGGCCGTGGCCGGCGCCTCGACCGGAGGCGGCGCGGTGCAGGCAGGCGCCATCGAACTGCTGGAGACGCCCGCGACCGGGCTCTCGAACGCCCTGGACGACTACGAGCAGGCGCTCAACCGCCACGCCCGCGCCTACGCGGAGGAGCGCGGCCGGCCGCTCGACGACGCGGTGCCGCCGTTCGTCGCCCTTCCGTTCGCGGACCGCACCGGCCTGGTGCGGACGCTGACCGGCCCGGACCACCCGGAGCGCGAACTGTGGGTCCTGCTGGCGCTGTTCAGCAACATGGCCTACGACACCGCCGCCCACCTGCACACCGCGGACGCGATCGCGGCGGGCCACCCCGGCCTCACGGCGATGGGGTTCATGGACCCGGACGCCGACGGCCTGTGGCGGTTCTCCGACTTCTCGTACCGGCGGCAGCTGGCCGAACCCCACCCGGGCACCACGTCCACAGGGAGCCCCGCATGACGAGCACCGAGAGCACCGACGTCCTGATCGTCGGCAGCGGCTTCGGCGGCGCCATCGCCGCCTACCACCTGGCGGCCGGCGGCGCGCGGGTCACCGTGCTGGAGCGCGGCCCGTGGCTGGAGGCGCCCGACTTCGAGCACGACTTCCTGCTCGGGTCCTCCTACACCCGCATCTTCGACTTCGTGGTCGGCGACGGCATGAGCCTGCTCGGCGGGAACTGCGTCGGCGGCGGCAGCGTGGTGTACTTCGCCGCGATGCCGCGCGCCCCCCGGTTCGCCTTCGAGCGCCGCGGCGGCATCGGCCGCCGGATGTGGCCGGCGGCCATCACCCGGGACACCCTCGACCCCTGGTACGACCGGGTGGCCGAGGCGCTGCCGATCACCCAGCAGGACTGGAACGACGTCACCTACGCGGGCGGCCTGTTCGCCGCCGCCTGCGACCACGCGGGGCGCACCGCCAACCCCGTCCCGGCCGCCATCGACCGGGCGAAGTGCACCAACTGCAACTGGATGATGTCCGGTTGCCGCTTCGACGCGAAGCGGTCGCTGCTGCTGAACTACCTGCCCGCCGCGCTCGCGCACGGGGCCGAGATCCGGCCGTTGCACGAGGTGCAGCGGCTCTCCCGGACGGACGGCGGCGGCTACCGGGTGCACTACGACGTCGTCGACGACACCGACTACCGGGTGCACGTCGGCAGCGGCACGATCGACGCGAAGATCGTCGTGCTCGCGGCCGGCGCCGGCGCCACCCCGGTGATCCTCCAGCGCTCCGAGGCGGACCTCGGCACGATGCCCTCCGCCGTCGGCCGCTACTTCTCCGGCAACGGGGAGCGCCTCAACACGGCCGTCGTCGACGAGGACCGGGCCCGCGACCTGCTCGGGCTCAAGCGCTCCGACGGCCTGGCGTTCGGGGCCAACCAGATCGGCAAGGGGCCGGTCGTGGCGAGCTGGGACAACCTCGACGGCTCGCTCCCGGAGCACTCGCGGTTCTCCCTGGAACAGCTCTACTTCCCGCCCGGGTTCGGCACCATCCTGGCGCAGGTGCCCGACGCGACCGGCCCCGGCTGGTTCGGTGTGGAGAAGAAGGAGATGGTCCGGCGGTGGCAGTCCTGGCTGACCGTCTTCACCATGGTCGAGGACGACAACGAAGGCGTCTTCGGCCCGCCGCCGGCCACCGGCAACGCGGACCGGATCTCCCAGCAGATGCTCGGGCGCGGACCGATCAGGTACCGGCCGACCGAGAACACCCTGCGCGGCTGGGCCGAGTCGGACGCCGTGGTGAAGGACATCCTGGAGCGCGACGGCCTGGCCCGCGTCATGCCGTGGACCAACGACCTGGTGGGCGCGTACACCGTGCACCCGCTGGCGTCCTGCCGGATCGGCGACGACCCGGGGACCTCGGCGCTCGACGACCGGCACGAACTCCGCGACCACCCGGGCATCTTCGTCACCGACGGCTCCGCCGTCCCGGGAGCGCTCACCGTCAACCCCGCGCTGACCATCTCCGCGCTCGCCGAACGCGCGGTCCCCGGCATCGTGCGCGCAGCGCGCGAGCGCGGCGTGAACGTCCGGTACGGCGCGCCCTCGCCGGACGGCGGGACCAGCGGACGGCGCGGGGTGCGGACGCAACTGCCCGGCCTGACGCGGCCTTAGGGCGTGTCTGACCATTGGCGTCGCGCACCCGGCGGGAATTGTCAGACACGTCCCAAGCGCGCCACGGCGACAGATCGAGCCAGAGAGGAGGAGACCGATGGTGATACCGCTGCTGCGGCCGGCCCTGCGGCCGCTGGCGCAGATCCGCCGGGTCGCCCCGGTCCGCCCGGCCGACGCGGGGAAGGAGGTGGCCCGGGTCTACGCCGAGGTCGAGCGGGAGTTCGGCCTGCTCGCACCGCCGATCGGCCTGCACGCGCCCTCGCCGGCGGTGCTCGCCGCCTCGTGGGTGATGCTCCGGGAGACCCTGCTCGCCGCCGGGCGGGTCGACCGGGCGCTCAAGGAGGCGGTGGCCGTCGCCGTGTCGGAGGCCAACGCCTGCCCGTTCTGCACGGAGGTGCACGGCGCGACGCTGGCCGCGCTGCGGCCCGGACCGGGGGCGTCCGCCGGGGCCAGGGCGGCGGCGGGGAGGGAGCGGGAGGTGGCCGACTGGCTCCGGGAGACCGGGGACGGCGCGGGCGGCCGGGGTGCGCGACCGCCGTTCCCCGCGGACCGGGTGCCCGAACTGGTCGGCGTGGCGGTCACCTTCCACTACCTGAACCGCATGGTCAACCTGTTCCTGGAGGAGAGCCCGCTCCCGGCCGGCCTCCCGGCGCCCGCGCGGTCGGCGGCGACGGCCGTGCTCGGCCGGCTGATGCGCCGCAGCGCGCGCGGCACCCCGCCGGCCGGCGCCTCGCTGGACCTGCTGCCCTCCGCGCCGCTGCCGGCGGACCTGCGGTGGGCGGCGGGCACCCCGAGCATCGCCGGCGCGTTCGCGCGGGCCGCCGCCGCGATCGACGAGGCGGGGGCCCGCTCGGTGCCGGACGGCGTCCGGCGGCTGGTGACGGCCGGACTCGCCGGGTGGGACGGCGGGCCGCCCGGGACCGGCCGCGCCTGGGTCGAGGACGAGGTGTCGGCCCTGCCCGAGGAGCAGCGCCCGGCGGGCCGGCTGGCGCTGCTGGTCGCCAAGGCCTCGTACCGGGTCGACGACGGTCTCGTCGCCGAGTTCCGGCGCGGTCGGCCCGGCGACGCCGCGCTGGTCGAGCTCGCCTCCTGGGCCGCCCTGGCGGCGGCCCGGGAGCTGGGCGCCAGGCTGGGGGAGCGCGCTCTGACGGGTGGTCACGGCTGACACCGAAGCCGCCCGCGGCACTCCGGACGCACCGAGGCCCCCGCCCCGCGGCGGGGGCCCCGGTGCGTTCACGGCCGTCGGCTCCGGTGCGCCGCGCGGAATATCACGGCGTTATGGAATGCGAACGCGGGGAAATAACGCCGTTATTGAAAGAGCGCGACCCGCGCGGGTGGTAAAGCAAACTCGGAGAAGGCATTTTCCCGGCCTTGGTCGCACGCTTGACCGATGGGTGGATCGCCGGGTTGGCGAAGGGATTCGCCGTCAATTCATCTCCATGGGTGGTGGATACATGAGCAGTGAACGGATCGCAATCGTGGGAATCGGCCTCCGCTATCCGGACGCCAATTCCCCGGGTGAGTTGTGGGACAACGTACTGGGCGGCCGCCGGGCCTTCCGGAGGCTGCCGGACGAGCGGATGAACCAGGCGGACTACTGGTCGGCGGACCGCACCGCGCCCGACCGGTACTACGCGACCAAGGCCGCCGTCCTCCGGGACTACAGCTTCGACCGGGTCGGGTACAGCGTCGCCGGCAGCACGTACCGGGCGACCGACCTGACCCACTGGCTGGCCCTCGACGTGGCCGCCGAGGCGCTCGCCGACGCCGGGTTCCCGGACGGCGCGGGCCTGCCGCGGCAGGCCACCGGTGTGGTGGTCGGCAACAGCCTCACCGGCGAGTTCTCGCGCGCCAACACGATGCGGCTGCGCTGGCCCTACGTGCGCCGGACGGTGGCCGCCGCCCTGGCGGGCAAGGGCTGGCCCGAGGGCGACGTCGCCGCCTTCCTCGGGGAGCTGGAGCCGCGCTACAAGGCGCCCTTCCCGCCGATCGACGAGGACTCGCTGGCGGGCGGCCTCGCCAACACCATCGCCGGGCGGATCTGCAACCACTTCGACCTGCGCGGAGGCGGGTACACCGTCGACGGCGCCTGCTCCTCCTCCCTGCTGTCCGTGGTCACGGCCGCCGGGGCGCTCTGTGACGGCGACCTGGACGTGGCCGTCGCCGGCGGGGTCGACCTGTCCATCGACCCGTTCGAGGTGATCGGCTTCGCCAAGACCGGCGCGCTGGCCACCGGGGAGATGAAGGTCTACGACCGGGACTCCAACGGCTTCTGGCCCGGCGAGGGCTCCGGCATGCTGGTGCTGATGCGCGAGCGGGACGCGGTGGCGCAGGGGCGGCGGATCTACGCGAGCATCAGCGGCTGGGGGGTCTCCTCGGACGGCAGGGGCGGCATCACCCGGCCCGAGGCGGGCGGCCACCGGCTGGCACTGGACCGCGCCTACCGGCGGGCGGGCTACGGGGTCGAGACGGTCTCGTACTTCGAGGGCCACGGCACCGGCACGGCCCTCGGCGACGCGACCGAGATCGAGGCGCTGTCCTCCGCGCGCCGCGCCGCCGACCCGACGGCCCGACCGGCCGCGCTCGGGACGGTCAAGGGGAACTTCGGGCACACCAAGGCCGCGGCGGGCGTGGCCGGCCTGATCAAGGCCGCCCTCGCCGTGCACCACCAGGTGATCCCCCCGGCGACCGGCCACCACGACCCGCACCCCGGCCTGCTCGGCGAGACGGCGGCCATGTACGTGCCGGGCCGGGCCGAGCTCTGGCCGGCCGACCAGCCGGTCCGGGCGGGCGTGTCGGCCATGGGCTTCGGCGGGATCAACACCCACGTCGCGGTCGCCGAGGGCCCCGGCCGCACCCGGCGCGAGGCGCTCGACGAGCGCACCACCCGGCTGGTCGCCGGACGCCAGGACGCCGAACTGCTGCTGCTGGACGGCGCGGACCCGGCCGCGCTGCGCGCGGAGCTGGGCCCACTGCTCGACCTGGTGCCCCGACTGGCCCAGGCCGAACTCGCGGACCTGGCCGGAACGCTGGCCGAGCGGCTCTCCGGCGCCCCGGTCCGGGCCGCCGTCGTCGCGACCTCGCCGGACGACGCGGCGCGGGCCCTCGAACGGCTGGCCGCGCTGCTCGACTCGGGCGCGCGGGAGGCGTTCTCGGCCGCCGAGGGGGTCTTCCTCGGCCGGGCGCGGACCGCGCCCCGGATCGTCTACCTCTTCCCCGGGCAGGGCTCGGGACACGGCGCCGTCGGCGCGATCCGGCGCCGCTTCGCCACCGCGGAGGAGGTGTTCGGCGCGGCCGGACCGCCCGCCGGTGCGGACCAGGTCGCCACCGAGGTGGCCCAGCCGCGCATCGTCACCGGTTCGCTGGCCGCCCTCCGGGTGCTGGACGGACTGGGCATCCGGGCCGGGGCCGCGGTCGGGCACAGCCTGGGCGAGCTGACGGCGCTGCACTGGGCCGGGGCGATGAGCGAGGAGCAACTGGTGCGCCTCGCCACGGTCCGCGGCCGGGTGATGGCGCGGGCGAGCCTCGGCGGCGGCGCGATGGCCGGCCTGGCGGCGACCCCGGAGCGGACCGCCCGGCTGTCGGACGGATCGGACGTCGTCGTCGCGGGCTACAACGGCCCCCGGCAGACCGTGGTCTCCGGCCCCGCCGAGGCGGTCGACGAGGTCTGCCGCCGGGCGGCGGCCGAGGGCGTCACGGCGACCAGGCTGCGGGTGTCGCACGCCTTCCACTCGCCGCTGGTCGAACCGGCCGCGGCCGCGATGGCGGCCGAACTGGCCGGGTTCGACCTCCGCCCGCCGGTCCGCCCGGTCGCCTCCACGGTCACCGGCCGACTGCTGGACCCGACCGCTGACCTGCGGGAGCTGCTGCGCGCCCAGGTGCTGCTCCCGGTCCGGTTCCACGAGGCCGCCGAGGCCGCGGCCGCCGACGCCGACCTGGTGGTGGAGGTCGGCCCCGGCCGGGTGCTGTCCGGCCTGCTGGCGGAGATCGCGCCGGACCTCGCGGTGCTGGCGGTCGACACCGACAGCGCCTCGCTCGGCCCGCTGCTCAGGGTCGCCGGCGCCGCCTACGTGCTCGGTGCGCCGGTGCGGACCGCGGCCCTGTTCGGCGACCGCCTGGTCCGGCCGCTGCCGCCGGAGAGCGAGCCCACCTTCCTGGCCAGCCCCTGCGAGGCGGCTCCGGCCATCGGCGCGGCCCTGGTGGCGCGGGCCGGCGGGGCGGACGACGGGGCGGACGGCGCCGAGCGGTCCGCGCGTCCGGCGGGCGCGGACACCGGCACCGGCCCGGTCTCCACCCTGGACCTGCTGCGCCGGCTCGCGGCCGAGCGGGTCGAGCTGCCGCTGGACTCCGTCACCGCGCGGACCCACCCGATGGACGACCTGCACCTGAGCTCCATCACGGTCGGCCAGATCGTCAACGACGTCACCCGGGCGCTGGGCCAGCCCGCGCTCGCCGCCACGACCGGCTTCGCGACCGTACGGCTGGGCGAACTCGCCGAGCTGATCGACCGGTTGGCGGACACCTCGCAGGCCGGGGCGGAGCCGGCGGGCGAGGTCCCCGGGGTGGCACCGTGGGTGCGCCCCTTCGCGGTCGAGCACGTGGCGGCTCCCCTGCCGGCCCGGCCGCACCCCGGCCCCCGGGCGTCCGACCCCGGGGCGTCCGACCTCCGGGCCGCGGCCGACGGCTGGACGGTCTTCGCCACGCCCGGCCACCCGCTGGCCGCACCGCTGCGCACCACGCTCGCCGCGGCGGGCCTCGGGGACGGCGTCCTGCTCTGCCTCCCGGACGAGTGCGGCGCGCAGGACACGGAGCTCTTCCTGACCGCCGCACGAGCCGTCCTGTCCGCCCCCGAGGGCACCAGGCTGGTCGTGGTCCAGCACCGCCTCGGGGCCGCGGGGCTGGCGAAGACCCTGCACCTGGAACACCCGTCCGTCCCGACCACGGTGGTCGAGCTGCCCGACACCGCCCCCGAGGGGGCCGCCCGCGACGAGGCGGTGGCCCGCGTCGTCGCCGAGGCCACCGCCACGGCCGGCTTCGCGGAGGTCCGCTACCAGCGGGACGGCCGCCGCACCGTCCCGGTGCTCCGCCCCCTGCCGCGCCGCCCGGTGGCAGAGGGGGAGTCACCGCTCGACGCGCGGGACGTCCTCCTGGTCACCGGCGGCGGCAAGGGCATCACGGCCGAGTGCGCCCTGGCGGTCGCCCGGGACTCCGGGGCGGCCCTGGCCCTGATCGGCCGCGCCGACCCGGCCGCCGACCGCGAACTCGCCGGGAACCTGGCCAGGATGGACGCCGCCCGCCTGCGCTACCGCTACGCCCGGGCGGACGTGACCGCGCCCGAGGAGGTCGCCGCCGCAGTGGGCCGGCTGGAGCGCGAACTCGGCCCGGTCACCGCCGTGCTGCACGGCGCCGGCCGCAACGAGCCGGCCGCCCTGGACGCGCTGACCGCCGAGGACTTCCGGCGGACCCTGGCGCCCAAGACCGACGGCCTGGCGGCGGTGCTGGCGGCCGTCGACCCGGACCGCCTGAAGCTGCTGGTCACCTTCGGCTCGATCATCGGCCGGGCCGGGCTCCGCGGCGAGGCCCACTACGCCACCGCCAACGACTGGATGACGGAGCTGACCCTCCGCTTCCGGGACCGGCACCCGCGGGCCCGGGCGATCGCCCTGGAGTGGTCGGTCTGGTCGGGCGCGGGGATGGGCGAACGGCTCGGCGTCGTCGAGGCGCTGATCCGGGAGGGCATCACGCCGATCTCCACCGAGGACGGGATCCGGGTGCTCCGCGAGGTGCTCGCGGACCCCTCGGCCGGCCCCGTCCTGGTGGTGAGCGGACGGGCCGGCGGCCTGCCCACCCTGGCCACGGTCCAGCGCGAACTGCCGCTGACCAGGTTCGTGGAGCGGGTGGTCGCCCACCACCCGGAGATCGAGCTGATCACCGAGGCCGAGCTGTCCGAGGGCAGCGACCCGTACCTGACCGACCACCGGCTCCAGGGCGACCTGCTCTTCCCGGCCGTCCTGGGCATGGAGGCGATGGCCCAGGTGGCCGCCGCGGTGAGCGGGCACCAGGGCTCGCCGCTGCTGGAGGACGTCGAGTTCCGCCGCCCCGTGGTGGTCCGCCCGGGCGGCTCGACCACCATCCGGATCGCCGCGCTGGTGCAGGCCCCCGGAACGGTCGACGTGGTGCTGCGCAGCGAGGACACCGGCTTCACGGCCGACCACTTCCGGGCGAGGCTGCGCTACCCCCGTCCCGAACCGCCCGGCACACCGCCACCGGTCGGGTCCGGCCTGCCGACGGTGCCGGTCGACCCGGTGACCGAGCTGTACGGCGGCGTGCTGTTCCAGGGCAAGCGGTTCCAGCGCCTGCTGGAGTACCGGCGGGCGAGCGCCCGGCACGCCCTGGCGGAGATCTCCACCGCCGCCCAGGCGCCCTGGTTCGCCGCCTTCCTGCCGCAGGAGCAGCAGTTGGCCGACCCGGGCACCCGGGACGCGATGATGCACGCCATCCAGTGCTGCGTGCCGGACGCCACCCTGCTGCCGCAGAGCATCGAGCGGCTCTGGCTGGCCGACCGGGCGGACCAGGACACCGGGTTCGTCGTGCTCGACGCCCGGGAGCGCTCCCAGGACGGGGACCGCTACGTCTACGACCTCGTCGTGCGCACGCCCTCCGGAGCGGTGGTCGAGCACTGGCAGGGGCTGACCCTGGTCGCCGTGCGCCGGCGCGACGGCGCCGGCCCGTGGGTGCCCGCGATGCTCGGCTCGTACCTGGAACGCAGCCTGGAACGGGTCCTGGGCGGCAGCCGCGCGGTGGTCGTCGAACCCGCCGCGGAGGGCGACGCCGGGCACCGCGACCGCCGGGCCCGCACCGCGACCGCCGTCGGTCGGGCGCTGGGCCGGCCGGTGGAGCTGAACCACCGGCCGGACGGCAGGCCCGAACTCGGCGGCGGGCCGGGGCTCGAGGGCTGGACGGTGTCGGCCTCGCACGACGGCGGCCTGACCCTGGCGGTGGTGGGCCGGGGACGCCTCGCCTGCGACGCCGAGTCCGTCCTGGAACGGACCCCCGAGGACTGGGACGCGCTGCTCGGCCCCGGCCAACACGCCCTGCGGGACCTGCTGGCGACCGAGGCCGCCGAGGCCCCGGAGGTGGCCGGCACCAGGGTCTGGAGCGCGCTGGAGTGCCTGCGCAAGTCCGGTGCGACCACGCAGGCGCTGACCCTCGACCGCGTCCACCCGGACGGCTGGGCCGTCCTGTCCGCCGGCGACGCCGCCGTCGCCACCTGGGTGACCACCGTCAACGGACGGCCCGGGCCGGTCGTCTTCGCCGTACTCGCCGGAAAGGAGAACTGATGTCGGGCTACTACGAGCTGCGCCACACCGTGGGGTTCGAGGAGACCAACCTCGTCGGCAACGTCTACTACGTGAACTACCTGCGCTGGCAGGGTCGTTGCCGGGAGATGTTCCTCAAGGAGAAGGCGCCCGGGGTGCTCGCCGAGCTGCGGGAGGACCTGAAGCTGTTCACCCTCAAGGTGGAGTGCGAGTTCTTCGCCGAGATCACCGCCTTCGACGAGCTGTCGGTCCGGATGCGGCTGGAGGAACTGACCCGGACCCAGGTCCAGTTCAGCTTCGACTACCTGCGGATCGACGGCGGGCAGGGGAGCCCGGTCGCCCGCGGCCGCCAGCGGATCGCGTGCATGCGCGGGCCGAACACGGCGACCGTCCCGGCCCCGGTGCCGGAGGAGCTGCGCCGGGCGCTGGCGCCGTACGCCGAGGACGCGGTGGCCGCCCGGGTCCTGGCGGCGCCGGCCCCGCCCGGCCGGCCGGTGGGCACGGGGAGGGCGCGGTGAGCGACAACGGCCGCGCCCTGGTCGACGACCCGTCACCGTCCACGACCTCGCCGTCCTCCCGGCACGCCGCCGTTCCACCGGACGCGCTGCGCGAGACGATGGCCCGGTTCGCCACCGGGATCACGGTGCTGACCACCGGTGGCGAGCACGTCCACGGGATGACCGCCAACGCGTTCAGCTCGGTGTCGCTGGAGCCGCCGCTGGTGCTGTGCTGCGTCGCCCGCACCGCGACGATGCACCGGGCGATCACGGCGACCGGGTCCTTCGCGGTCTCCGTCCTGGGGGCCGAACAGGAGCCGCTGGCACGGTACTTCGCGGGCCGCGGCCGACCGCGCGGCGCCGCCCAGTTCCACGGCGTCGACTGGCGGCCAGGCCCGTTCACCGGCGCCCCGCTGCTGTCGGGCTCGCTCGCCTGGCTGGAGTGCAAGCTGGCCGCGCAGTACGACGGCGGCGACCACTCGGTCTTCCTCGGCAGCGTGCTCGGGTCGGGCTGGACGGAGGGCCGGCAGGCGCTGCTGTTCTACGGCGGAGGCTTCCACCGGGGCGTCGGCGGTGCCGGCGACGGGACCGGCTGAGCGGAGGGGTGGTCCGATGTTGGTGAGCGTGACCGGCGGCACCGGGTTCGTCGGCATCCACTCGGTCGCGGCGATGGTCCGGGGCGGGCACCGGGTGCGGATGCTGGTGCGCGACCCGGCCCGCGCGGAACGGGCCCTCGCCCTGCTGGAGGTGGACCCGGGCGCCGTCGACCTGGTCGTCGGGGACGTGACGGACGAGGGCGGAGCGGCCCGCGCGGTGCGCGGCGCCGACGCCGTCCTGCACGCGGCCTCGGTGTACTCCTTCGACAGCCGGCGGTACGCGGCCATGCGCCGGACCAACGAGCGGGGGACCGACCTGGTGCTGGCCGCGGCCCGCCGGTCGGGCGCCGATCCGGTCATCCACGTGTCGAGCATCGTCGCGCTGCTGCCGACCCGCCGGCGGCCGCTCCGGGAGGACTCCCCGGTCGGCCGCCCCCGGGAGACGTACATGGCCACCAAGGCCGCCGCCGAGCGCGTCGCCCGCCGCCACCAGCGGGACGGCGCACCGGTGGTCATCAGCTACCCGCCCGCGCTGCTCGGCCCGCTGGACCCGGGGCCGGGCGACCAGAACACCCGGCTGCGCAACACCCTGCGCGGGCTGATGCCGGTCTGGCCGCTCGGCGGCTTCCCGGTCGGCGACGTCCGCGACACCGCGCGGCTGCACGCCCGACTGCTGACCGCGCCGAGGAGGGGCCTCGACCGCCACTTCGCCCCGGGCCGCCAACTGGCCACCCGGGAGTACGTGCGGACCCTGCGGGAGGTCACCGGGCGGCGGCTGCCCGCGGTCTTCCTGCCCGCCCGCGCCATGCTGCCGGTCGGCGCCCTAGTCACCCTGGTGCAGCGCGGCTGGCCCTGGCACATCCCCGCGGAGTACGGCGCCGTCTACACCTGTGCCTGCGCGGCTCCCGTCCACCCGGCCGCGAGCACCTGCGGACTGCTGCCGAGGCCGATCGCGGAGACCATGGCCGACACGGTGCGCTGGCTCCGTACCGAGGGGCTCCTGACGGACCGGCAGGCGGGCCTCCTGGCGGACGGGAAGGGCAGGTGAGCCTGGGGTGAGGCGCGCCGGGGGCGGCTCCGGCTCGGGAGAGGGGGCGCGCGCGAGGCTGCCGCGCCCCCGCGCGCTGTACGGGATAGCCGCCGGTGTGCGCGGTGGCCCGGGGCCGGGGGTATCGGGAAGGGGATACCGGATGATCACGGGAGGTTCCATGAGCGAGCAGGACGTGCCGCCGATCTCGATCTTCTACCGTCGCGACGGGTTCGACCCGGGCCCGGCCCTGGGCGAGGCCCAGCGCGGGGACCCGGCCCGGCGGGTCCGGGACTTCTGGCTGCACCGGGTCGGCGAGTACCGGCTCGTCACCCGGCACGCCGACGTACGGCGCGTCCTGGCCGACCAGGAGACCTTCGCGATGTACGACCCGGAACGCGCCCCGGTCCTGCCGAACGAACTCCTCAACATGGACCCGCCGGAGCACACGCGGCTGCGCCACGTGCTGACGCCGGAGTTCACCGGGAAACGGATCCGCTCCCTGGAGCCGATGATCCGCGCCCTGGTCGGCGAACTGCTCGACGCCATGGAGGCGCGGGGGCCCGCGGCGGACCTGATGGACGCCTTCGCCCTCCCGCTGCCGCTCGGGGTGATCTGCGCGATGCTCGGCGTCCCCGACCCGGACCAGGGGGACTTCCACCGCTGGTCCCGGACCACGCTGGACCTCGGGCTCCCCATGGAGGAACGGCTCGCGGCCGGCCGGGAGTCGCACGCGTACGTGGCCTCCCTGGTGGCGGAGAAGCGGCGCAGCCCGGACGACGGGATGATCGGCATGCTCGTCCGGGAGCACGGCGGCGCGGTGTCGGACTCCGAACTGGTCGGGGTCTGCGAGCTGCTGCTGCTCGCCGGCCACGTCACGGTGTCCAACACGATCGGCCTGGGCGTGCTCGCCCTGCTGTCGCACCCGGAGCAGGCCGACCGGCTGCGCGACGCGCCCGAGGGCGATCCGGTGGTCGACGCCGCCGTCGAGGAACTGCTGCGGTACCTGTCCGTGTCCAGCACCGCGCTGGCCCGGACGGCGCGGTGCGACACCGAGATCGGCGGCGTGCCGGTCAAGGCCGGCGAGCAGGTCGTCTGCCAGCTGCCGGTGGCCAACCGGGACCCGGCGCTCGGCGCCGGGATGGACCGCCTCGACATCGGACGCGAACCCGTGTCGCACCTGACCTTCGGGCACGGCCCGCACCACTGCCTCGGCGCACCGCTGGCCCGCGCCGAACTGCGGATCGCGCTGCCCGCGCTGCTGCGGCGGCTGCCCGGCCTCGCGCTCGCGTGCCCCGCCGAAGAGGTGCCCTACCGGGTCAACAACGAGGTCTACGGGCTGCACGCACTGCCCGTCACCTGGTGACGGCGGCCCTCGGCCGGTGAAGGGGGCCCCGGCACGCCCAGCCGGCTACGGGGCCCTCCTCCGCAACGCCTTCCGCACGGCCGTGGCCAAGCCGTCCGCCACTCCCCGGGACCGGGACCGGGAGCGGGGCCGGGACGCCGGGGGCTCGGGCCAGGGAGCCCCCGACGCCGTGAAGTCGTAGGCGGTCTCGGCATGCTCGGTCTGGTCGATGCCGACCACCTCGACCTCCTCGGCGACCCGGAAGCCGATGGTCCCCTGGATCGCCCGGCCGAGCAGCCAGGAGAGCACGAAGGAGTAGCAGGCGACCACCACGACTCCGACCGCCTGCTTGCCGAGCTGCCCGAAGCCGCCGCCGTAGAACAGGCCCCTGGCGCTCTCGCCGACGTGCCCGGTGGCGAGCAGGCCGATCAGCAGCGAGCCGATCGCCCCGCCGACCGCGTGCACGCCGACCACGTCGAGCGAGTCGTCGAAGCCCAGCCGGTACTTGAGGCTGACCGCCGCCGCGCAGACCGCGCCCGCGACCAGCCCGATCACGATGGAACCGAGCACCGAGACCGACCCGCAGGCCGGGGTGATGGCGACCAGTCCGGCCACCGCGCCGGAGGCCGCGCCCAGCGAGGTGAAGGCGCCGTTCCTCGCCCGTACGTAGGCCAGCCAGCCGAGCATCGCGGCGGCGGTGGCGATCTGGGTGTTCAGGAACGCCGCGCCGGCGACGCCGTCAGCGGCCAGCGCCGAGCCCGCGTTGAAGCCGAACCAGCCGAACCAGAGCAGCCCGGAGCCGAGCATCACCAGCGGCAGGCTGTGCGGGCGCATCGGGTGCTTCCGGAAACCGACCCGCTTGTCCAGCACCAGGCAGAGCGCCAGGCCCGCGACCCCGGCGTTGACGTGCACCGCGGTGCCGCCGGCGAAGTCGATCACGCCCACCCGGTCGACCAGCCAGCCGCCGCGCCCATTGTCGGTGCTGAACACCCAGTGCGCGACCGGGAAGTACACCACCGTGGCCCAGACCGTGACGAACAGCGTCCAGGCGGTGAACCTGGCGCGGTCCGCGATCGCGCCGCTGACCAGCGCCGGGGTGATCACCGCGAACATCAGCTGGAACACGGCGAACACGGTGACCGGGATCGAGCCGTGCAGCTCGTCCCGCCCGATGCCGCGCATCCCCAGGTGGTCGAGGTTGCCGATCAGGCCGTGGAAGGCGTCGGAGCCGAAGCTGAGGGAGTAGCCGTAGAGCACCCACAGCACGCTGACGATCGCCAGCACGACGAAGCACATCGACAGCATGTTCAGCGTGCTCTTGGCCCTGACCATGCCCCCGTAGAAGAAGGCCAGCCCGGGGGTCATCAACATGACCAGGGCCGCACTGAGGAGCACGAAGGCGGTGTCGCCCGCACTGAAACCGGCCGGCATCGGTGGCTGGCTCAGCCGAGCCGGGTGCCGGTGCTCCGGTGGATCGCCGTCTTCCCGGACTCCACCGTGCCGTGCGCGGCGCGGACCGAGTCGCGCAGCAGCTCCAGTCGGTGGGGGCCGGGGGCGGCGCCCAGGGCGGTGAGCACGCCGAGCGCGGTGTCGGTCGCCTGGCGCGCGGTCCGCAGGATCGCCGTGCGCTCCTGGTCGTCGTCCTCGCCGAGGCTGTGCAGCGCCGCCGCCGCCTCCGCCAGGTGGGCGGCCACGCCGTGGACCGTCGGCGGGTGCGGATGCCGCCGGGCGGCCTGCCCGTGCGGCCACAGGTGGCAGCGCACCCGCAGCGGCCGGGAGTGGCGGTCGTGAGCAGGGTCAAGGTGCGTACTCATCGCGAAGCTCCTCGGGATCTCCTGGGGACGGCCCCCTGCTCCACCGGAATGCTAAGGCGGCTCCTCGATCGGCGCCCGCCGGGGAGGCCGGGGCGGAGGCGTGCGGAGCACCGGCCGGACACCTCATTGGGTAACCTTGAGATTACGGACAGATTTCGGAAAGGTAAACCACTATGGGGTGATCGTGATGCCTCCCCTCCCAGCCTCCTCCCCTTCCCTGACCGCTTCCTCCTCCCTGACCGCGACGCCGACGACCACGCCCCGAGCGGGGCCGCTGCGCCTGTTCGTCCGCCAGCCGTTGACCCGTTCCGGCCCGGGCGACCGGGACGTGGTGCAGAGCGTGGTCGACCTGGCCACCGACCCAGGGGTGGCGAGCGGCCCGGTGACCCTGCTGCCCTACCCCGCCGCCCAGCACGCCGGGACGTTCAAGGAGGCCTTCACCGAGGAGACCGGCCTGGCGTTCACGCCCGCGGCGTTCCGCGCCTGGCGGCTGGGCCTGCTCGACAGCGCCCACGCGATGCTGGTGGTGCGCACCGAGCTGAGCGAGTCCGGCGCCTACGAGGTGGCCTACAACGTCCACGCCGGGCCCCGGCTGCCCGTCTTCTTCGCCGTCCACGCCTCCTGCCCGATCAGGACGACCCTCCTGCAGGACCTGGCCCCGCTGGTGGACGCCCGCTACCACTCCTTCACCCGTGCCGGGGAACTGGCCGGGCCGCTGCACTCGTTCCTGGTCGCCGCCCGCCGAAGGGGACGGTCGGCATGATCTCCCTCGCCTCCCGCCCCGCGTCCGGCGGCCACCCCCGGGAGGTGGCGGAGTGGGACGCACGGCGCCACCTCGGGTGCGCGGCGCGAATGCTCCAGGTGCCCGACACGGCCTGGCCGCAGCAGCAGGACGCGGCCTGGGCCACCCTCCGGGAGGCCGTCCGCACCGCCCTGTCCGCGCTGGCCGCGGCCCGGGTGCCGCCCGGACCGCGCCGCCTGGTCCTGCTGCGCGAGACCGTCGGCAGCGCCCGCGCGACGGGGCTCTCGGCCCACATGGCCGTCTACCAGCAGCAGGCCGCCACCGCCCACCCCGGAGCCGGCGAGACCGCGCTCCGGCACCATCCGGCGGGAGCCCGCGCCGAGCGGCGCCCTTCCGCTCCTCCGCCGCCCGGAGCGGACCCGAGGATCCTCGGGACGAGGACCGGCGCCCGGCCGCGCGGGGGACCTGCCGTCGATCACCCGGTGGTACGTCGTGTGGTGTACTGCGGCGGTGAGCACTGAGTACGAACTTGGTCGGGCCGTAGCCAGCCGTGAGCTGGTCTTCACCGCTCCGGACGGGACGAGGGTGCCGGTGCTGGTGGAGGTCGGGGTGCCGTCCCGCGATCCGGAGGGGCCGGACTGGTACTGCCCGTACCGGATCACCGGGCACCCCGGCATCGCCGACCGCGTGACGGCGATCTTCGGCGTCGACTCGCTGCAGGCGCTGCAGCTCGCCCTCACCTGCCTCCCCGACGAGTTGAGCGACGCGGCCGGGCTGACCTTCCTGGGCGGGACGGACCTGATGCTGGGGAGCGGCGGTTCGTGAGGGTGGCAGCCTGACGGATCGGGGGCCGGGCCCGGGCGGTCAGGACGGTGCGGCCGCCGAGGAGGCGACGGCGGCGGCGAAGTCGGGGTGCACGCCGAGCTGGGCGAGCATGACGCTGAGGCCGACGTAGCAGTTGAACTCCTTGACCTTCCCGTTCTCGACGTACCAGAAGTCGGCGGTGGGGATGCTGAGTCGGGCGCCGGGCGCCCGGACGGTGCCGGCGGGCGTCTCGAAGGGGCCGGTGACGGTGCCCTCGATCGTCAGCTCGACGGCGACCACGTCGCCGATGGCGTGGACCCGGTGGAGTTCGCGGTGGATGTCGGGTGCCAGGGCTGCCATGAAGACGACCTGGTCGCCGAGGTGTTCGCCGCGGTAGCTCTCGCCCGCGACGACGTTGTTGAACACCCCGTCCTCGGCGAACCTGTCGATGAAGCCCGGTACGTCGAGGACGTGGCCCTCGGCCGCGTGGTAGGCGGCCCGCACCACGGCTTCCGCGTCGGTGGTCATCGCACTTCCCCTTCCATGAAAGCAATCAAATGCTTGCTTGAAATTATGGGAGCGTCATGGCGAGTGGTCAAGCATTTGCTTGAATGGTTCTGGTCGGACGGGGGTCCGTGCAGGTCAGCCGGGGTACGGCTGCCCGTGGAACGCGCCGGTCAGGACGGGCAGCAGCTGCCGCTCGATCCGTTCGGCGGGCTCGCTGGCCAGCTCGGCGCCGATGGGGGCCAGGGCGAGCCAGTTCAGCAGGCCGGCGGCGCAGCGGGTGCGGAAGACGAGTTCCCGCTCGTCGGCACCGGGCAGGTGGGCCGCCAGGACGCGGACGGCGTCCTGGCGGGCCCGTTCGAACTTGCCGCTCAGGCGGTCCCAGCCCTGGGGCGGGTCGATGCCGACCCGGGCGACGGTGCGCATCACGGCCAGTTCCGGTCCGCCGGCGGCCAGTGCCCTGATCATCGGCCGGGCGAACGCCGCCGCCAGCTCCTGGAGGGTCGCGTCGGGGCCGAGCGGGTCGAGCGCCTGGATCTGGGCGTCGAGGTACCGCTCCAGCGCCTGCTCGATCGCGGCGTCGCAGAGCGCCCTCAGCGAACCGAAGTGGTAGCTGACCGCGGCGACGTTGGCCCCGGCGCGGTCGGTGACGTCGCGGAGCTTCACGCCGTCCTGGCCGCGTTCCGCCAGGAGGTCCAGGGTGGCGGCCAGCAGGCCGTCCCGGGTGCGCCGGCCGGTCTCCCGGCGCTGGTCCGTCTTCTCTGCCCGTGCCATGGTCCGGACTCAAGCAGGGGCTCGCGATGATTGTCAAGCGACTGATTGAGTTCCCGCCGCCCGGGCCCGGCCGTACCCCCTACAGCGTGGCGGGCTGGGGTTGGGTGGGGACGACGATGACGGTGGTGGTGTCGGCGGTCAGGGCCGTGGTGAACTCCCGTTCCAGGTCCTCGGTCGTCTCTACGTCGACGGCGTGGCAGCCGAAGCCGCGGGCGAGTGAGGCGATGTCGAGGCCGGGGAGGTCGAGTGCGGGGACGCCGGGGGTGTCCTCCAGTCGGGCGAAGGACTTGAGGATCGCGTACTCGTGGTTGCGCATGACCACGTAGACGATCGGGAGGCGGTGCCGGGCCGCGGTGTAGAGGGCCTGGACGCAGTACTGGAAGGAGCCGTCGCCGATCAGGCCGACCACCGGGCGGCGCACTCCGCGCTCCCGGTCGGCGAGCGCGATGCCCACGGCGGCGGGGACGGCCCAGCCGATGCCGCCGCTGGCCGTGGAGAAGAAGGATCCGGGGCGGGTGGTGGGCAGCCATTCGAGCTGCTGGGCCATGGTCGAGGTGGACTCGTTGACGATGACGGTGTCCGGTGGGCGGACCCGGCTCAGGGCGGCGTAGACGGCGGGCGGGGGGAGCGGGAGGGTCGGGGAGGTCGGCAGGACCCGGGGCCGGGGCATCGGGTCGGGGGCGGTGCGGGCCGTGCCCTCCTGGACCAGGTCCAGCAGCCCTTCGAGGGCCAGCCGGGGGTCGCCGAGCAGGCTGTCGCCGGCCCGGGCGGTGGCGGCGGCGTGCGGGTCGCCGGTGAGCTGGAGCAGGGCGGTGCCCGCGGGGAGGTAGTCGCCCGGTACGTACGGGTAGTAGCGGAACACCTCCGCGCCGATCACGGCGACCAGGTCGTGTCCGGTCAGGCGTTCGCCGACGGCCTTGACCGACAGGCCCAGCGGGCCGGCGTAGAGCGGGTGGTCCTCGGGGAAGGAGGTGCGCTCCGCGAGCGGGGGGCCGTAGACGGTGGCGCGCAGCTTCTCGGCGAGGGTGACGGCCGCATCCCAGCCGCCGCCGCGGTCGACCTCGGGTCCGAGGACGATCGCGGGCCGGCGGGCGGCGGAGAGGCGTTCGGCGAAGGCCCGTAGCCGTGCGGGGTCGGGGGCCACCCGGTGGCTGACCGTCCGCACCCGGGTGAAGGCGGACAGCGGCTGCTTCCAGTCGTCCAGCGGGATCGACAGGTAGACCGGCCCGGCGGGCGGCTGGAGCGCGTGCGCGTAGGCGCGCATGACGGCCTCGGGGACGTCCTCGGCGCGGGCCGGTTCGTAGGACCACTTCACCGAGGGCAGCGGCAGCAGGGTGGCCTCGCGGTTGGCGAGGTACGGCTCGCCGATCAGCAGTTCCCGGTGCTGCTGGCCGGAGGTGACGATCAGGGGCGTGTGCGCGTGGGAGGCCGACACCAGGTTGCCCATGGCGTTGCCGGTGCCGGCCGAGGAGTGCAGGTTGACCAGTGCGGGGCGGCCGGTGACCTGGGCGAAGGCGTCGGCCATCGTGATCGCGGAGGCCTCCTGGAGGGCCAGGACGTAGCGGAAGTCCGGGGGGAAGTCCTGGAGGAAGGGCTCCTCGGTGGAGCCCGGATTGCCGAAGACGGTGGTGAGTCCGAGCGTGCGCAGCAGGTCGTACGTCACGGTGCGGACGGTGGATCGCTCGGCCATGGGGGCCACCGGCTTTCCCTCGGGTGCGTCGGGGCATCGGGGCAATTCGGCTCCGGCCGTCGCACGGCCCGACACCAGCAGGAGAGCACCGGCCCCGAGGGCCCCGCAACCGGACGGGCGGGTGCGGGGCCCTCGGGGCAGGACGGATCCGGCTACTTCGCGAGGAAGGTCAGGAGGGCGGTGTTGACCTCTTCGGCGTGGGTCCACAGCAGGCCGTGCGGTGCGCCCTCGATCTCCACGTACTCGGCGGAGGGCAGGGCCCGGTGGAACGGGCGGGCGGTGCTGTCGATGGGCAGGATGCGGTCGCCGGTGCCGTGCAGGATCAGGGCCGGCACGTCGATGCGCGGGATGTCGGCGCGGAAGTCGGTGTACCAGGTGGAGGGTGCCGCGGCGGCGGCGTACCAGCCGCCGGCCGCCGCGACGTTCCAGCTGTTGCGGACGGCCTCCTCGCTGATCCGGGTGCCGAGGTTCTCGTCGAGGTTGTAGAAGTCCTGGTAGAAGGCGGTGTAGTAGGCGTACCGGTCGGCCTTCACAGCAGCCACGATGCCGTCGAAGAAGTCCTTCGGGGCCGCGCCGTCCGGGTTGTCGTCGGTCTTGAGGAGGTAGGGCTCCAGCGAGCCGAGGAAGGCCACCTTGGCGACGCGGCCGGAGCCGTACGCGGACACGTAGCGGGCGACCTCCCCGGTGCCCATCGAGAAGCCGACCAGGACGGCGTCCCGCAGGTCGAGGGTCTCCAGCAGGGTGTGGAGGTCGGCGGCGAAGGTGTCGTAGTCGTAGCCGGTGGTGGGCTGGGAGGAGCGGCCGAAGCCGCGGCGGTCGTAGGTGACGACCCGGTGGCCGGCGTCCAGCAGTGCGGCGCTCTGCCGTTCCCAGGAGTGCCCGTCCAGCGGGAACCCGTGGATGAGGACGACCGGCTGCCCGGAGCCGTGGTCCTCGTAGTAGAGCTCGACGGGGGCGGAGTTCTCCTGGCCGACGGTGACGAAAGGCATGGGCGCTTCCTTTCTCTCGGGCAGCGTCAGGGCTGCGGTGGGTCACACGCTAGGGCGTGTCTGACAATTGGCGTCGGATCAGCGCGCGGCGTTGGGGTGCGTGCATCGCAAGGCGGAGGAGGGAGCCACTGCGGAGCATTGGCGACCGACGACAACGCGGCGAGGTGCGTGCACCGGCGTCGCGCGCCCGGCGGGAATTGTCAGACACGCCCCCGGACCGGCCGGGTACGAATGGTTGCCGCTGCGGGCACCGCGTGTCGTCCGGGAGCGGCGTCGGGAGCCCTACAGCTCGCGCATCTCGCGCCTGGTCAGCGCGTATCCGAAGGCGCCGATCAGGCACAGCCCGGTCGTCGCGAACACCCACCGGCTGCCGAAGGCGTCCACCGCCGCGCCGGCCGCGATCACCGAGACCGGGAAGACGCCCAGCGCGCAGAAGGTGACGGCCGCCATGACCCGGGCCAGCAGAGCGGGCGGGGTGCTCTTCTGCACGCCGGTGACGACCAGGACGTTGGTCACCGTGCTGGCGCCGCCCGCCACGCAGAGCAGCAGGACGGCGCCGACGAGGCCGGTGAACGGCACCAGGCCGATCGCCGCGCCCATCACCAGGCCGGAGAGCATCGCCGTGCGGCCGCGGGAGCGCACCTCGGTGAGGCCGGCCGCGAACAGGCCGCCGACCAGCGCGCCGCCGGTGAACGCGGCGAGCAGCAGGCCCAGCCCGGCGGCACCGGCGGAGAAGCCGTGGGTGGCCAGGGCCGGCAGGGCGACCCGGGTGGCGCCGCCCACCGTCAGGTTCGCGATCGCCGTCACCGTCAGCACCGCGCGCAGCAGCGGCGATTCCCGCAGCAGGGTACGGAAGTTCCTTGGTACGGAGGCGCGTTCGGAGATCGGGCGGGCCGGTGCGACGAGGCCGCCGCGACCGATCAGCAGCAGCGTCGCCGTCGACACGGCGAAGGTCGCCGCGTCCACGCCCAGGGCGGTGGCCGGGTTCAGCCAGGCGACCAGCGGGCCGGCCACCGCCGGGCCGAGCAGGCCGGCGCCGAAGGTGACCGTGCTGTTCAGGGCGTTGCCCGCGTGCAGGTCCTCGGCGGGCAGCAGGGCCGGCGTGATCGCCCAGGCGGCCGGCAGGAAGACCCCCGCCCCGAGGCCGACCAGCAGGGCGAGTCCGCCGATCAGCCAGAACGCGGCCGCCCCGCCGGCGGCGACCGCGCAGAGCCCGGCGGTGGCGAGCAGCCGGCCGAGGTCGGCGGTCAGCATCACCCGCCGGGCGCCGAACCGGTCGGCGAGGATCCCGCCGAGCGGGGTGGCGGCCAGCCGTCCCGCGCCGTAGGCGGCGACCACCAGGCTCAACTGGCGGGCGCCGCCGCCGAGGGAGTAGACCAGCAGCGGCAGGGCGACCACCTGGAACGCGTTGCCGAACTCCGAGGTGGCCTGGCCGATCACCAGCAGTCGGAAGCCGCGCGAGCGCAGCGGGGCGACGCCGAACCGGGGGCGGAACCGCAGCAGGCCCGAAGCGCCCGCTGTCTTCGCGCCGTCCGCCTTCGCGCCGCTAGCCATCGAGCGAGACCGGCAGCGACTCCAGGCCGCGCAGCATGATCGTGTTGCGCCAGGGCAGGGTCTCCTCGGCGGCGGCCAGCTCGATCCGCGCGAAGCGCTCCAGCAGGCCGGTCAGCGCGACCTCGCTCTCCAGCCTGCCGAGGAAGGAGCCGAGGCACCGGTGCAGGCCCTGTCCGAAGGCCAGGTGGCCCGGATCGCCCCGGTCCAGGATCAGCCGGTCGGGATCGGTGAAGCGGGCCGGGTCGCGGTTGGCCGCGCCGAGTGAGAGCAGCACCAGCTCGTCCGCCGGGATCGCCACGTCGTCGACCATCACGTCGGCGTTGGTGAACCGCAGGGTGGCCATGCTCACGGGGGACTCGTAGCGCAGGAACTCGTCGATGGCGACGGGCATCGCCGCCGGGTCGGCGCGCAGCCGGGCGAGCTGGTCGGGGTGGTGGAGCAGGGCCAGGGTGGCGGTGCCGAGCAGGTTGACGGTGGTCTCGTGACCGCCGATCAGCAGCAGGAAGACCATCGAGAACACCTCCTGCTCGGTGAGTTCGCCGGCGTCGCGGGCCCGCACCAGGTCGGTCAGGACGTCCTCGCCCGGGGTGGCCCGTCGGGCCGTCATCAACTCCCGGAGGTAGTCGTTCATCTCGGCGGTGGCCTGGTCGAAGGTCATCTCGCCGCCCTGGGTGAGGATCGCCGTCGACCAGGTGCGGAAGGCGTGCATGTCCTCCGGGGGGAAGCCCAGCAGCTCGCAGATGACCATGATCGGCAGCGGGAAGGCGAAGTCCGCCACCAGGTCGGCGGTCTCCCGTCCGCGCAGCCCGTCCAGCAGGCCGCCGGCGATGCGCTCGACCATCGGCCGCATCAGGTCGACCCGTCGGCGGGTGAAGACGCCCTGGATCAGGCGGCGCAGCCGGGTGTGGTCCGGCGGGTCGCTGTTGAGCATGTGGACGACCTCGGAGCCGAGCGTCAGGCCGGAGCCCCGCCCGCTCGCGATGGCCTGGCTGCGGCGGACGTCCTGCCCGAAGCGCGGGTCCATCAGCGCCGCCCGGACGTCCTGGTAGCGCGTCACGAGGTAGACCGGCAGGCCCTCGCCGAACTCCACGACGGAGACCGCGCCGGCCTCGCGGATCCGGGCGAGGGTGGGATAGGGGTCGCGGATGAAGGCGGACATCCGTCCGGCGGCGTCGTCGACCACGGTGGTCATGGATCTCTCCTCGGGCTCGGAACTCTCGCGGTTACGCGGTTGCGCGGCTACACCGTCAGCGACGGGAAGGGCCAGCGGCGCACCCGCATCGGCAGGAACCAGGCGCGGCCGGCCTGTTCGGCGATCAGACCGGCCTCGGCGAAGTCCCGGTGGACGGCCTCCGGCAGCCGGCCGACCTCGACGCCCTCGGCCAGCGCGTCCACCTGTGCCAGGTGGTCCGGCTCGTCGATGGTGAACAGCTCCAGCGTCCCGAACCGGCGGTCGCGCACCTCGACGAAGCCGGGGCCGCGCCGGAAGACGCACTTGCTCGGGTAGTACGTGGCGCGCCAGTCGGCGACGACCCCCTCCGGCCCGCCGGTCAACCGCTCCGGCGGGTACAGGTGGTGGAACCGGCGCCGCGCGGCGCAGCCGTCCGTGCAGACCGCCTGCCAGAGCACGGCCAGCCCCTGCCCGGTCGCCTCGCGCAGCAGCATCAGCGCCCGTGCGGAGGCCGCGGGCGCGTCCGCGCAGAGCCGCACCGGCTCGGTCAGCCGCAGGCAGCGGACCCCGGTGCGGTGCAGCCCGGTGACCTCCTCCTGCGCCGGGCCAGGCAGGGTGCGGCGGCCGAGCGCGAAGCCCGGCAGCTCCCGGGCGGCGGGGTCGTAGTCGAGCCAGAGCTCGACCTCCGGGCCGGCCGCGCGCCAGGCGGCGTCGGTCCTTCCAGCACCGGTCCTTCCGGCGTCGTCCCGTGCGGCATCGTTCCGTTCAGCCGATCGCGACGGCATCGGGCACCTCCTCGGTGCGGGGGAGGGCGGTGGCGGGGCCGTGCCGGTGCCGCATCCGCATCAGCACCTGGTTGTCGGACTCGACGGCGACCTGGAGGTAGCCGGCCCCGTCGTGGAACAGCAGGCCCAGCGCGGTGAAGCGCTCCAGCACCGGTTCGACCGCCGCCGCCCCGCCGGGGACCTTCGCGGCCAGCGCGGCGGCCGAGCGGGGCTGGACCAGCAGCCGGAAGACGGCGAGCTCCACCGGATCGGTCAGCTCGACCACCCGCCAGTCGTACCCGGGACGGGTGTTGACGAGCACGATCCGTCCGCCCGCGTCCCGGTAGCTGAGCCGGCTGTCGGGGAACCGCGCGAGCCAGGTTTCCACCGCCGCGCCCAGCCGCTCCGCGAGCCCGCCGCCGATCCCGCGCGGCGGTGCGGTGAACACGTAGGCCAGTTCGTTGAGTTCACTCTCCGGCAGGCGGTACGTCGCGCGGTACTGGAAGGCCGGCCGGGTGATCGCGAAGCCCAGTTCGGGGCGGTCGAAGTACGGGCTGAACCGCTCGATCGCGATCCGCCCCGCCCCGGTCGGCGGGTCCAGGTGGTGCAGGACGGGCAGTTGGCTGATCACCGACTCGTAGTCCTCCGGCTGCTCGCCGGGGAAGCCGTAGAGGTAGTTCCAGGTCACCGAGACCCCGGCGCTCTGCGCGTCCCGTAGCGCGCGGACGTTCTGGCAGCCCGTCACCCCCTTGTCCATGATCCGCAGGACCCGGGTGCTCAGGTTCTCGATGCCGGGCTGCACCTGGGCCGCGCCCGAGTCGCCGAGCAGTTGGAACTGGTGGCGGCGCAGGTTGGCCTTGATCTCGAAGTGCAGCCGCAGGTCGACCGGGAGTTCGGCCAGCGACTTCAGGACGGTGTCGAAGTAGCCCATGTCCAGGATGTTGTCGACCACGTAGACGTCCAGCAGCTGGTGGCGTTCGGCGAGCCCGAGCACCTCGGCGAGGAAGTCCGCCGGCGGCTTGGAGCGGAACTCCATCGAGGAGCCGTTGAGCCCGCAGAAGGTGCAGTGGTGCTTCTCGCCCCACCAGCAGCCCCGGGAGCCCTCGACGACCAGCTTGGGATCGACCCAGCCGGCCGCGACGGAGGCGTCGAGCCGCTCGAAGAAGCCGTCGTAGCGGGGCGCCAGGATCGCGGAGGGCGGCAGCGGGCGCCTCGTCATCGCGTTGGCCGTCGACGTCCCGGAGCCGTCGCGCCAGCACAGCCCGGGGACGGCGGAGAGGTCGCCGCCCGCCGGGAGGCCCGCCAGGAGCGCCGGGAAGGCGGCCTCGCCCTCGCCGCGCACCACGTAGTCCAGGAACGGGAAGTTGCGGTGCAGCGCGGCGCCCTGCGGACCGTCGCAGTTCGCGCCGCCGAACACCGTGCGCACCTGCGGGCAGCGCTGCTTGAGCAGCCTCGCGGCGGCCAGGCTCGCGGTGTTCTGCTGGAAGGTGGTGGTGAAGCCGACCAGGTCCGGCGGGTCGGCGGCGAGTTCCTCGACCAGGCGGGCGATGAACGCGGGGGCGATCGCGCGGGTGGCCCGGGTCAGGGCGATCTCCTGCTCGCTCGCGCCGTTGGCGGCCAGGTACTCGAAGTAGCCGGTGCTGTCGGTGCTGTTGTCGTCGTCCTCGCCGTCGTCGCCGTACAGCGCGCCGGCGAACGCCCAGTCGCCCGCGCCCTGGAAGTAGGACTTCTCGGAGAAGTACTGGTAGTCGTCCGCGCCGAAACCCGCGGTCTCGGCGGCCCAGTCCACGAAGTCCAGGTTGGCGTACCGGACGTCGACCTGGTGGCCGGCGCGCGCGGCGGTGGTGTGCAGGATCCCGAGCGCCAGCGACGGCACGTCGATCGCGCCCCAGGGCATGTGCAGAAGAACGATACGCATGGTGGCCAGTTCCGTCGGTCGCAGGCGGTCGGTCAGGGGTGTCGGCGGGGTGTCGCTCCGGGGCACCGCGGGCGCCCCGGAGCGACGGGGGGTCACTTCTTCGCTTCCGGCTTCGGCTTCGGCTGCCCCTTCAGGGCAGGCGCGACCGGCGCGGCCTTGGTGATGTCGAGCGCGAAGTTCTGGACCACCACGGCGCCCCGGTCACGCTCCGGGGTGCTGATCGGGTCGTTCTGGATGCTGCGTCGCTTCATGGCTGTTCACCTCCTTCCATCGAATCGGCGGGAACCCCGGGGCGGTCGCCCCGGGGTGGCCGGGGGAGCGGTGGCGGCCAGGCGTGTTCGGCGAACCGGACCATCGCGGCCAGCACCGATCGGTGGTCGGCGGTCCGGCGGCTGTAGTGGCCGCCGTCCACCCAGAGCAGCTCGTGCGGCACCGCCAGCCGCCGCAGGTCCGCGGCGTACCGGGCGACCTGGTCGGGCGGGCACCGCTCGTCGGTCCGCGAGGCGACCAGCAGGACGGGCGAGCGGACCTGGTGCACGTACGTCCGCGGGTCGGCGGCTCGGTAGCGTTCGGGCACCTCGTCCGGGGTGCCGCCGAAGAGCTGCCGGTCGAGCTCGCGCAGTGCGGGGGTGGTGGTGCGGTACGTGGCGGGGTAGTCCGCGATCGGCTGCGCGGCCATGCCGAGCGACCACAGCTCCGGCTGCGCGCCCATCGCCAGCAGGGCCAGGTAGCCGCCCCAGGAGAAGCCGCACAGGCCGGTACGCTCCGCGAGCGCCGTACCGTCGGCGACCAGCTCCGCGCGGACGGCGGCCAGGTCCTCGATCTGCGCCAGGCCGACCCGGTGGCCGTACTCGTGCTGCCAGCGGGCGCCGTAGCCGGTGGAGCCGCGGTAGTTGGTGCGCACCACCGCGTAGCCGCGGTCGACCAGGGCGTTCACCCGCGGGTCGTAGGAGTCCCGGTCGTGGGTGGCGGGGCCGCCGTGGACCAGGAAGAGGGTCGGCCACGGGCCGGGGCCGGCCGGGGTGCTGACGAGGCTGTGGATCCGCCCGTACGGCCGGGGCGTCCAGCGCCGGGTGCGGGAGGTGTCGCCGTCGTCCGGGTCGGGGTGGTCGGCCGTCGCCGTGCCGGGGCGCAGGACCAGCGGGCGGGGCGGGGTCGACTCCCGGCTCCAGACGCAGTGCAGGGTGCCGTCCGGGGCGCAGGACAGGTCGTGGATGGTGCCGCCGGGGGTGCTGATCTCCTGTACGCGCGGCTGTGCGTGCGACTGTGCGTGTGCCTGTACGTGCGTCTGTACGCGCGTCGCCTCCTGTCCCGGCGGCGGGTCGAGGTCGGCGAGGAGGAGCCGGCTCCGCCCGGCCCGCTCGTGCTGGATCAGCACCCCGCGCGGCCCCTGGTACCAGCCGGCCGAGATCTGCGAGTCGAAGGAGAGCCCCGGATGTCTTCGCAGCCCCGTGCTCGCCCGCCAGGTCGCGACGATGTACCGCTCGTCCTCCTCGGCCACCAGGAGCAGCTCCGGTTCGTGCACCGCGAGCGGGTTGAACTCGATCGGCCAGAGCCGCAGTCGGCGGTTCCCGGCGAGCCGCAGCGGACCGTCCACCGGGGTGTCGTGCTGGGCGTCCGGCTGGATGTCCGTCGGCCAGAGGACCACCGAGTCGTCCCCGTCGGGGCGCCCGCCGAGGGCGAGCAGCCGGCCGTCCGGCGACAGGTCGGCCAGGCTCAGGTAGCCCGGCGCCGAACCGACCAGCCGCGCCTCGCCCGCGGGCGGTCCGACATAGCAGTGCGAGGCGCCGTCGACGCCGACGGCCACCGCCGCGAGCGCGCCCGTCCGGTCGAAGGCGACGCCGTAGGCCCGCCCGGGCGGCACGCCGTGCAGCGCCGCGCCGCCCGCGCTGCCCGTGCTGCCCGTGCCGTCCGCTCCGCCCGCGAACGGCTCGCGCCACCACCGCCCCTCCCCGGCGCTGTCGGCGTCGAACCACCAGATGGCCTCGCCGTCCGGTTCGATCTCGCTGAGGTGGACGCCTTCCGGTCGGTCGGTGACCACCCGGCGTCGCCCCGTCCCCAGGTCCCAGGCGACCGCCTGCCAGCGCTCCTCGACGAGCCGGGTCTCGACCGCGCGGTCGGCCGCGAGCGCGGCGAAGCCGGGGGACTGGAACGCCTGCGTCATGGACCCGGCCCTTCCGGCTCGACGGCTCGATGGTGGGAACAGGCTGCGCTGAACGTCCCGGGGCTGGTGCGCCGGTGTGAAGGTCCGGTGAACCAGCGTGAAGAAAGGGTCACTTGCGGAAGATTGCGGCCACTCTAGGGAGGCGCCGTGGCGGCGACCAGACCTTTCGCACAGTTGGCCGAAAGACGGCTGAAGTGACCGCCGGTAGGCGGTGATGCGGATGCGCCGGCAAGGCGCGGAGGCCACCGGCAACGGGCGTCCGCCCACGGGCCCGCCCCGACCCCGACTCCGACCCCGGCCGCGCGGCTGCGCCCGTACGGATGCGAGGGTGGGCCCCGTGAACGAGACGATCATGGCAGCCGCCCGCGAACGAGCCGCCGGACACCGGCGCCGGTTCGACCTCCGCTTCGAGGCCTACTTCGCCGCCCTGCCGGAGCGCCTCGACACGCCGCCGCTCAGCCGCTTCACCCCGCGCTGCCTGGAACTGCTGCGGGACCTCTCACTGCGCGGCGGCAAGCGCCTGCGGGTCGCCCTGCTGTACGAGGCCGCCCGCTTGGTGACCACCGACCCGGTGCCCGGCCTGGCGGAGGCCGCGCTGAGCATCGAACTGCTCCAGACGCACGGGCTCGTCCACGACGACATCATCGACGACGCGCCCGTACGCCGCGGCGGCCCCTCCACCTACTACGCCTACCGCCGGGAGTTCCCGGCGGCGGACCGCACCGCCCTCGGCCTGGCCGTCCTGGCCGGTGACCTCGCCGCCTTCCTGTCGATGCGGGTCCTGCTGGAGGCGGACGTCCCCGCCGAGCTGCGCCAGGCGATGCTGGAGGTGCAGCTGAACGCGGGCGCCGAGACGGTCACCGGCCAGATCGTCGACCTCGAACGCGATTTCCGGTCGCTCCCGGACGAGGACTTCCTGCACACCGTCTGCGAGTACAAGTCCACCCGGTACTCGGTGCTCGCCCCGCTGCGGCTGGGGCTGCTGGCCGCCGGCGAGGACGTGGCCGCCCACGACGCACGGCTGCGCCGCTACGCGACCCTGGTCGGCATCGGCGGCCAGCTGCGCGACGACTACCTCGACCTGTTCGGCGACGAGGACGCCACCGGCAAGTCCACCGGCGCCGACCTCCGCGCGGGACGCCGCAGCTACGCCGTGAGCGCCCTGCTCGCCGCCGCGGACGAGGCCCAGCGGGCCGTGATGGAGTCCGCGCTCGGCGACCCGCACTGCCCGGACGACACGGTGGAGCACGTCCGCGAGCTGGCCCGGAGGCTGGGCGTGGACGGCAGGCTCCGCTCCGACATGCGCCGCTGCGCCGAGGCGGCCCGCGCCGAGGCCGAGGGCTGGCGCCCGCACTGGCGGGAGGAGGCGGTGGCCTTCTTCGCGGGCCTACCGCTGTCGAACGTGGTGCCGGACTGACCGGACTGACCGGACTGACCGCGCTGACCGGGCGGGTGCGGGCCCGCGTCCGAGGGAGCGCCGTTCAGACGCGGGCCGGGAGCCAGCCGTGCTGGACTGCGCGCACACCGGCCTCGAACCGGCTGCGGGCGCCGAGCCGCTCCATCAGTTCCGTGGCGATCCGCCGCGCCGTGCGCGGCGAGACGCCCAGCCGCTTGGCGATCGCCTCGTCGGTGTGCCCCTCGGAGAGCAGCCGCAGGGCGGCCGACTCCTGGCCGCTGAGGCCCCGGGAGTCGCGCACGGCGGGGCCCACCAGGGGCCGCGCGGCGTCCCAGACGTTCTCGAACAGGGCACACAGGGCCGTCAGCGTGCCGTGGCCGGTCAGCACCACGGCCGCCGCCGCCGTGTCGTCGCTGTTCACCGGGATGACGGCGGTGGCGCGGTCGACCACGATCATCCGCGTCGGCAGCGACGGCTGTCGGAGCCTTCGGGAACTGACGCCCTTGAGGCTGTTGACCAGCTTGGAGAGCTGGATCTCGGGCGGGTAGTGCACCAGCAGATGGACGTGGTCCTGTTCGCCGTTGGACTGCTTCAACTCGGCCTCGAAGTCTGCGCATACGTCCCGCGTGATCTCTTCGCAGCGGGTCGGCATGGCGTCCGTGAAGGCCCTGCGCCGGTACTTCGTGGCGAAAACCAGGTGGACGTGCAGGTTGTGGACGACATGGCGGCCGGTGCGCATATCGGGATTCGGATTCCATCGCGGTGCCATGAACCAAACTGCTACGGTGGGCATCGTGCAGCTTCGGTACGCCTTCCGCGTGTACCCGAGCGCTGGTCAGCGTGCTTTGTTGGCAAGGTCGTTCGGTTGTGCACGGGTGGTATTCAATGACGCGCTCCGCGTCCGCGAGGACGCCCGCGCTGCCGGGTTGCCGTTCGTCACGTCGGCCGAGCTGTCCAAGCGGCTGACGGTCTCGAAGAAGACCCCCGGGCGTGCCTGGCTCGGCGAGGTGTCCTCGGTGATCCTGCAGCAGTCCTTGCGGGACCTGGACACCGCGTACCGGAACTTCTTCGACGGCATCAAGGGCAAACGGCCAAAGGCCGGACCGCCGCGCTTCAAGTCCCGCAGGGACAACCGGCAGGCGATCCGCTTCACCGCCAACGCCGGATGGAGGATCACCGACGGCGGGAAGCTGCGCCTGCCGAAGATTGGTGACCTGCGGGTGAAGTGGTCGCGCCCGCTGCCGTCGGTGCCGTCCACGGTGAGCGTGATTCAGGACGCCGCCGGGCGGTACTTCGCCTCCTTCGTGGTCGGGACCGACCCGGCCGCCGACCGTGAGCGGATGCCCGGGACCGACGCCACGGTCGGCATCGACCTCGGACTGACCCACTTCGCCGTGCTCTCGGACGGCACGAAGATCGACAGCCCGAAGTTCCTGCGCCGCGCCGAGAAGAAGCTCAAGAAGGCACAGCGGGTGCTCAGTCGCAAGGTGAAGGGATCGAAGAACCGGGACAAGGCCCGGGGCAAGGTCGCCCGTGCGCACGCACGGGTGGCCGACGCGCGGCGCGAGTTCCACCACCGGCTCTCCACCAGGTTGATCCGCGAGAACCAAGCGGTCGCCGTGGAGGACCTGGCGGTGAAGGGACTCGCCCGCACACGCCTGGCCAAGTCCGTGCACGACGCCGGGTGGTCGGCGTTCGTGACCATGCTGGAGTACAAGGCCGCCCGCTACGGGCGTGCCTTCCACCGGACAGGCCGCTTCGAGCCGACCTCGCAGGTCTGCTCGAACTGCGGCGTCAAGGACGGCCCCAAACCCCTCAATGTCCGGGAGTGGACGTGCAGGGCGTGCGGGGCCGTCCTGGACCGGGATGTCAACGCGGCGGTCAACGTCGCCAAGGCCGCCGGACTGGCGGTATCAGCCTGTGGAGCGCAGGTAAGACCGGAACGCGTTCCGGCACAGCGCGGTGAAGCAGGAACCCACCCGAAGCCGCACCGGGCAACGGTGCGACAGACGGGAATCACTCGCCTTTAGGCGGGTGAGGATGTCAAGAACTGGAACTGTCCCGATCCGGCCCCGCTGGACGAAACCGGCAGGGGACGTTTCCGTCCACCTGACAGCCCTTCCGTCCGCCTCGGGCCACGACGAAGGTAGAGGTCGCCGGCCGGGAGCACCGGCCGGCGAGGCCACCAGGACGAAGCGGCACCGCGGGACGCACGGTCCGGCCGCTCCACCCACCCGGCCCCGCCTCCGTTGAAGGGCCCCACCATGCTGCGCACCCGTCTCGCCAAGGCCGCCGCGGTCGTCACCCTTGCCGTCGCCGCCGCCCTGCCCGCCGTCGCCCTGTCCGTCGCCGGGCACGCCACCGCCTCAGTCCCCCGCGTTGAGGCCGCCGACGTGCACGACGACAACATGATCTGGCAGTAAACGGCACCGCTAACCGGCACCGCCGCGGGCGCCCACGACCGCTGCTCCTGCAGGGCAGCCGTCCCGCCCCGCGCCTACTGAACACCGGTCCCGGTCTCCGTGCCCGTCGCCACCGCCCGACCCGCGGACCGTTCCTCCACTGCCGTACCACGCCTGTCCCAGCCATGCCCGAAACAGGAGAACCCACCATGCGCAAGCGTTCCGCCCGCACGCTGGTCACCGCCGCGTTCGCCACCGCCGCGGTCACACCCGTCCTCATGCTGGCGGGAGCCCAGATCGCCGTCGCCGGTGTCGGGTCGAACATCGTCGGCACCGCCGAGGCCAACCTCGGCCACGGCGCCTGCGACACCAACAGCGCCGGCGGTAGCGGCTACTACACCAGCTGCGGCGAGAACTGGTGCGCCGACTTCGCCCGCTGGGTCTGGGCGCAGAACGGCGTCAACGTCTCGGGGCTGACCTCCGGGGCCGGCAGCTTCGGACAGTACGGCTCCGGTCTGCACTCGACCCCCCGCGTCGGTGACGCCGCCGTCTTCAACTACAGCTCCGGCTACGCGGAGCACGTCTCGCTGGTCGTCTCGGTCAACTCCGACGGGTCCGTCGGCACCATCGGCGGCAACCAGGGCAACAGCCAGGTCACCCGCGGCACCATCACCGCCGGCGGGATGTACGGGTCGAAGCACGTCAGCGGCTACGTATCGCCGATCGACGGCCGGGGGTCCTCGGCCGGTACGGAGTCGGGTGGGGCGGGTCGGGTGCGCTGGGCGGACTTCGACGGTGACGGCCGTGCGGACTACGTCATCCTGAACGACAACGGTTCGGCGCGGGTGTTCCTGAACAAGGGTGGTGACGGCCACGGTGGTTGGAGCGACCTGGGTCAGGTCGCGAGCGGGCTCACCGCCGACCCCTCCCAGGTCACCTTCGCCGACTTCGACGGCGACGGCCGCACCGACTACGTCATCACCCAGCCGGACGGTGCGGTGGGTGTCTTCCGCAACACCGGGATCGGCAGCTGGAGCGACCTGGGCAAGGTCGCCGGTGGTGTCACGGCCGACACCTCGCGGATCAAGTGGGCGGACATCGACGGTGACGGGCGCGCGGACTACAACATCGTGAACCCGGACGGCTCCATCACCAGCTACGTGAACCACGGTGGTGACACCGGTGGCGGCTGGACCCTGCGTCCCAAGATCACCACGGGCCTGACCAGCAACCAGAACACCGTCGACCTGGCCGACATCAACGGTGACGGCCGTGCCGACTACCTCGTGACCACCGGTCCGACCACCGCCTTCCTCAACAACGGCGGAGACGACCGGAACAACCCCGGCTGGATCGACTACGGCCAGATCGCCGCCGGCGCCTGAACCGCGACCGGAAACAGGGAAGGAACCCCGTGAAGCGCACCACCACACTCGCCATGGCCGCGGTGACCGCAGTGGCCGCACTCGCCGCCGTGGCCCCCACCGCGTCCGCCGCCGCACCGACGCCCGCCCCGGTCCTGCGGGTGATGCCGCTCGGCGACTCGATCACCGCCGGGTACCGGAGCACCACCGACGCCGGGTACCGCGGACCGCTCGCCGACCTGGTGGCCCAGCAGAACCGCTACACCGTCGACCTGGTGGGCTCGCGCGGCAACGGCGCGGTGCTCGACCCGGACAACGAGGGCCACAGCGGGTCCATGGTCAACGACCTTCTGGCCGGAGTCGACGGATGGCTGGCCGCCGCCCAGCCGGACGTCGTCCTGCTCCACATCGGCATCAACGACCTGGACCGGGGCACCGACAAGGCGCACGCCGCGGACCGGACGTCGGCGCTGATCGACCGGATCCTGGCCGACCGGCCGGGGGTGACCGTCCTCGTGATGGGCCTGATCCCGACCACACCGAACCTGACCGCCCAGGTGGCCGACTACAACAGCGCCCTGAGCCAGGCCGTCCTCGCGAAGCAGGCCCAGGGCCGCAAGGTCCGCTACACCGCCGCGCCCGCGCTGACCCCGGCCGAGATGGCCGACGGCCTGCACCCCGACGACCTGGGCTACCAGCGGCTGGCGCAGACCTTCGACCAGGCCCTGGACCGCGCCTTCACGGACGGCCTGGCCGCCCCGGCCCCGGTGCACCACGCCGGTACGGAGTCGGGCGGGGCGGGCCGGGTGCGCTGGGCCGACTTCGACGGCGACGGCCGCGCCGACTACATCGTCCTCAACGACGACGGCTCGGCGCGGGTGCTCCTCAACAAGGGCGGTGACGGCCACGGCGGCTGGAGCGACCTGGGGCAGGTCACGACCGGGATGACCAGCGACCGCAGCCGGGTCCGCTTCGCCGACTTCGACGGCGACGGCCGCGCGGACTACATCCTGATCAACGGTGACGGGTCCGTCCGGGTCTTCCTGAACAAGGGCGGTGACGGCCACGGCGGCTGGAACGACCTCGGCCAGGTCGCGAGCGGGCTCACCACCGACCCCTCCCAGGTCACCTTCGCCGACTTCGACGGCGACGGCCGCGCCGACTACCTCATCACCCAGCCGGACGGCGCCGTGGGCGCCTTCCTCAACCGGGGCGGCGACGGCCACGGCGGCTGGATCGACGACGGCAAGGTCGCCGGCGGTCTCACCACCGACCGCGGCCGGGTCCGCTTCGCCGATCTCGACGGTGACGGGCGGGCCGACTACAACGTCATCAACCCGGACGGCTCCATCACCACCTTCCTCAACAAGGGCGGCGACGGCCACGGCGGCTGGACCGACTACGGCCGGACGGCGACCGGGCTCACCACCGACCAGGCCACGGTGGCGCTGGCCGACATCAACGGTGACGCCCATGCCGACTACCTCGTCACCACCGGCCCCACCACCGCCTTCCTCAACAACGGCGGTGACGGCCACGGCGGTTGGACCGACTACGGCCGGATCGCGGCGGGCGTCTGAGCCGGCGGGTCGTTGATCGACCCGCGTGGCGCGATGCGCGGGGCGGTGGTCCTCGCGGTGGGGAACTCCGCGAAGACCACCGCCCCGCGCGTTCGCGCCCGTACGGCCGCGGTCGGCGGCTACCGGCGGGCGAGGGTCGCCGTGACCGCGTCGCGGGCGGATTCGCGGGGGTCGGCCTCGGTGGAGAGCCAGGCGAGGTGGCCGTCGGGCCGGACGAGGGCGGCGGTGACGCCGGACCAGGCCGGGCGGTGGCCCACCGGGCGCCGGCCGGCCGGCGGGGCGGTGCGGACGTCGAGGCCGGGCGTCACGTCGTGGGCCAGCGGCGCGAGCGGTGACGGGGCGTCGGGGGCGGTGGCGAGGTCGAGCAGGACGTAGCGGCCGCGGCGCAGCAGGGGCAGCAGCGTGCCGCCGCCGTGGACGGCGAGGTCGGGGGCGCGGGTGCCGGTGAGCGGGTGGGCGCCGGACGGGTCGGCGGGCGGGTAGGTGACGGCGAGCCCGGCGGAGCGCAGGGCCAGGGTGTCGGAGAACTCCGGGACACCGGCGATGAGTTCGCCCAGCAGGTCGCGCATGGCGAGGTTCTCCGGGGTGTAGGTGGTCATCAGGCCGGTCTGCGCGCGGGTGCTGCGCAGCAGGTCGGCGCCGACCGGGTGGCGTTCGGCGTGGTAGCTGTCGAGCAGGCCCTCGGGGGCGGTGCCGGCGAGGGTCTGGGCGAGCTTCCAGCCGAGGTTGCCGGCGTCCTGGAGGCCGACGTTGAGGCCGGGGCCGCCGGCGGGGAAGTGGGTGTGGGCGGCGTCGCCGGCGAGTAGGACCCGGCCGTGCCGGTACCGCTCGGCCTGGCGGGTGGCGTTGCCGAAGGTCGAGATCCAGCGCGGGTCGCGCATCCCGTAGTCGGTGCCGGTGATCCGGCGCACCCGGGTGCGGAGCTCCTCGACGGTGGGGGTCTCGGGCCGTTCCCGGACGCTCCGCGCGTCGTTGCCGACCACCCGATGGAGGCCGTCGGGCAGCGGGAAGACCATGACGGTGCCGTGCTCGTTGGAGACGGAGTGCGCGACCGGCGGCGCGTCGAGGACGACGTCGGCCATCCAGGCCCACCGGGTGGCGGCGGTGCCGGGAAAGCCGATGCCGGCGGCGCTGCGCACGGTGCTGCGGCTGCCGTCGCAGCCGACCAGGTAGGCCGCGCGCAGCCGCCGGGGCCCGGCCGGGGTGTCGACGTCGACGGTCACCGCGTCCTCGTGCCGGGTCAGCCCGGTCACCCGGTGCTCGCGCAGCAGGCGGACGCCGACGGCCTCGGCGTGGGCGGCGATGAGTTCCTCGGTGCGGGCCTGCGGCAGGGCGAGGGTGAACGGGTAGGGCGTGTCCAGCCGGGAGAAGTCCATCCGGCTGGTGAGCGAGGCGAAGTGTCCGCTGGGCACCCGCAGGCCTTCGGCGAGGAACGGCGCCACCAGCCCCCGGGCGGCGAACAGTTCGAGGCTGCGCGGGTGGACGGTGAGGGCGCGGGAGTGCGGGTCGGGCTCGGCCCGGGTCTCCAGCACGGTCACGTCGACGCTGTGGAGCCGCAGTTCGCAGGCGAGCCAGAGGCCGACCGGTCCGCCACCGGCGATGACGACCTGGTGCGTGGCGTCCGGTGCGGTGTCGGGGGCGGAGGCGTGCGTGCGGGTGTGCGTGGCTTCGGACATGGCGAAGCCCCCTTTCTTGGTCACTGACCAACGATGGCTCCTCCAGTACACTTGGTCGGTGACCAAGAATCAACCCCGGACCACCGCGCGGCCCCGGCTCGACCCGACCGCCGTGGTGAACGCCGCGCTCGAACTGCTCGACGAGAAGGGCGCCGAGGCCGTGTCCCTGCGCGGCACGGCCGAACGCCTCGGCGTACGGATGAACACCGTGCTCTGGCACGCCAAGACCAAGGCCCGGCTGCTGGAGCTGATGGCCGAGGCGATCGTCGCCGAGGTCCGGTTCTCCGATCTGCCCGAGGCCCCGGCCGAGCGCGTGCGCGAACTGGCCCGCCGCTACCGCCGCGGCCTGCTCGCCCACCGCGACGGCGCGGCCGTCGTCGCGGGCACCTACGCCGCCGAGCCCGCGACCCTCGGCTTCGCCGACCACGTCGTGGCGGCCCTGCTCAGCACCGGACTCGACGAACGCCGGGCCGCCTGGACGTTCTGGAGCATCCAGTACCTGACGCTCGGCCTGACCCAGGAGGAACAGGCCCTCCGCGCCTCCGACGAGGAGCACACCCTCGGCCCCGCACTCGCCGACGGAGGCTACCCCGCGCTCGACCGGGTGTCCCGGCACATGGAGGACACCGCGTTCGACGAGCGCTTCGAGTTCGGCCTCGACCAGCTGCTGCGCCCCCTCGGGGAGGCCGAGGAGGGGTGACGCGGGCTCCGGGCGGCGGGGCCCGGACACGACGACCGGCAGGCCGTCCGGCTTTCGTCATGCGGCACGGACTCGACCCGGCGCTCCGGTGGACGCCGGTGGTGAACGCCCGCCCGCTGCGCCGGGTGCGCGCCCTGGTGCGACGGCGGCGGGCGTCGCACACTGGCGGGGCGACAGTAACCCCGGGTAACGCACGCGCCACCGTCAGCAGGGGGATGCCGATGGAGTACGTACCGATCCTGCGTGGCAAGGCGGGCGAGTTCATCGCCCTTCGCAACATCAGCGCCGACGTCCAGGCGCGCATCCGCCCGCTCCTCGAAGTCCACCCCGACCAGCGCCTGGCCGACGTCGTGCAGACCTTCGCCGACCACGCCGGGGACCACCTGCCCGGCAACCTCACCGTGACCGTCGACTGCGGGCAGCTCTGGCAGTACGGCGCCGTGGGGACCGGCTTCCGCGGCCACGCGATGCGCTGGCTCAGCGACGCCTTCCGCGAGTGGCTCCACACGCTCGTCCCCGCCTTCCGCACCACCGACCCGGACGGCTCCCTCGACGAGACCCGCCAGGCCCAGCTCGCCCACGGCGCCGGAGGGTGCCTGCGCGTCGACCTCAACCACCTGCCCCACGGCCCCCGGGAACTGACCGAGGACGTCCGCCGCACCCTCGACGCCGTCGTGCTCAAGCCGCCGGACACCGACCTGCTGCTCGACGCCGGCTACCTCCCCGACGCCGACACGGTCACCGGCCTCGTGCCACGGGCAACCGAGGTCCTGGCCTGGGCCCGCGCACTGCCCTGGCGGCGCATCGCGCTCGCCGGCGGCGCGTTCCCGCCGTCCCTGCGCCGCGTCACGCCCCACGTCCTCACCGCGCTGCGCCGCCACGACCTCGACCTCTGGGAGCGCGTCGCCCGACGGGCCGGAGGCCGACCGCCCGACTTCGGCGACCACGGCGTCACCCACCCCGAGCCGCCCGCTCCCGCCCGCGTGCGAGCCGCACCCGTCAACCTGCGCTACACCAGCGGGCGGCACTGGCACGTCGTGCGGGCCGTCGGCATGGCGGGGATCGACACGCTCCGGCTGTGCCGCGAACTCACCCGGGCCGAGGTCTGGTTCGGCGGTCGGACGAACGACGAACTGTCCTGGGGGGACGGTGAGATCCGCCTCCGGGCCGACGGCCTCGCGGCCGGTCCCGGCGGCCCCAGCCAGCGGCGCGCCTGGGAGACCTCCCACCACCTGGCCGCCGTCACCCGGTCCATCGCGGAGCGGGGACGGCCCTGACGGTGCCGCCCGCACGCGGGGCCGTGACGCCTACGGGTGACGCCTACTGGCCGACGTCAGGACGGCAAGGCAATTTGGACCGAGCAATGCACCCGCTCGGTGATCATTTGTCGGACAGGCTCCAGCCCTGCCGCTCCAGCCATTCCGAAATCACCTGGTTGGTTTCTTCCGGCATTTCCTCCTGGATCCAGTGACCGCAGTCCAGGCCGACCACTTCCACGTTGGGCACGAACTCTGCCAGTCTTTCGAACCTCAGGATCGCGAAGTCCTGGTCGCCGTAGATCATGAGGGCGGGCTGCTTGATGATCGGGTCCGCGTCCGCCAGCTGGTGCCAGTTGCGGTCGAGGTTCCTGTACCAGTTGATGCCGCCGGTGAATCCCGACGTCTCGAACGCGGCGACGTAGACGGCCAGGTCGCTGTCGCTCATGACGGGCTCACCGAGTGCTGTTTCCGCCTTGGCGAGGTTGATGAACGCCATGCCCGGTTCTGGGGATGCGGGGGGCACGTTCTTCCGGTAGAGGTTGCGGAGGAACCGGGAGGTGTTGGCATCGAATGCGGCGTCCGCGACGCCCGGCTGCCGGTTGAAGTGGACGAAATAGAAGTCGCCGCCGAGGAAGGTCTCCATGACCTCGATCCACGGCGTTTCTCCGCGCTCCTGGTAAGGCAGGCTCAGGTTGATCAGCTTGTTCACCCGGTCGGGGTGCAACAGGGTCAGCCCCCAGACGACGAACGCACCCCAGTCATGGCCGATGAAGGTGGCGTCCTCGTAGCCGTAGTGGTCCAGGAGCGCGACGAGGTCACACGTCAGGTGTTCGATGTCGTAGTCCGTCACCTCGGTCGGGCGGGATGAGTTGCCATAGCCCCGCTGGTTCGGTGCGATGACGTGGTAGCCGGTCGCTGCGAGGACGGGCATCAGGTGACGCCAGGAGAAGGCGTGCTCCGGCCAGCCGTGGCAGGGCACGATGGGCTTGCCCTTGTTCTCTCGGCCTGCCTCGAAGACTTCGAGCTCCACACCGTTGACCTGGACGAGGGTGGGCTCGGGAAATTCTGCTGGATTGAACACTGCATTTCCTCTCTGGGGCGTTCGCCGGCGGTCGACCTCCTCGATGAGGCCATGTCGCCATCGTGCTCCCCAAACCGGTCACCCCATGACCGGTTTCCATGAGACTTTTGTCAGCATGCGATCCGATCGGCTGGTGGCCGTACTCCTCCTGCTCCAACGGCGCGAGCAGGTGACAGCCGCAGAGGTCTCCCGAGAGCTGGACGTCTCCGAGCGCACCGCCCGCCGCGACCTCGACGCCCTGGCCATGGCCGGGGTGCCCGTGTACTCCGTACAGGGCCGAGGTGGCGGCTGGCGCCTCGTGGGCGGCCTGTCCGGGTTGACCGCCAGTGAGGCCCGCGCCCTGTTCCTGGCCGTCGGTCCGGCCTCGGATGCGACGCCGGCGATGAAGGCAGCCCTGCGCAAGCTCGTCCATGCCCTACCGAAGCCATTCCAGGTGCAGGCCGAGGCAGCGGCGGCGTCGCTGGTCGTGGACCCGCAGCGATGGGGGGCGAGCCGGATCGAGCACCGGCCGCCGCGCTTCCTCGACGAACTCCAGGACGCGGTGATCAGCGGCGTCCAGGTGTCGCTCGGCTACGTCGACAGCAAAGGCGTCGAAACCCGGAGAACCGTCCACCCGCTGGGCATCGTCGCCAAAGGTCCTGTGTGGTACCTCGTCTCCAACACCGGGACCGGCCGACGGGTCTTCCGGATCGACCGCGTGTCGTCCGCTGACCCGACCGGCGACCCTGTGCACCGACCCGGGGACTTCGACCTTGCCGAGAGCTGGAATGAGATCGTCGAAGAGGTCGATCGCAAACGAACGCCGCTGGAGGTCCAGGCGGTATGCACACCCGACGGGATAGGCATACTCCGGATGGCGCTCGGCGACCGGCTCGACGTGGGAGGTTCCACGGCCGATGGCCGCATCGAGGTCGTGATCCGCGGCCCCAACGAGTGCATCCTCGCCGGCGAGCTCTCCGGGCTGGTCGAATGGGTCGAGGTGACCGGCCCTCCGGGTGTGCGAGACCACCTGGCCTCGATCGGCAACGCCCTCGTCGAACGATACGGCCGGCCGCGCACCCGCGGAGACCTTCACCCGTCTTGAAGCGGACGAGGCAGGGCTTCGCGAACAGTTCCGTTCAACAGGGTGGGTTCGTCCGTTCCGGCAGTCGCCTGGTCACGAGTCGGCGGGCCTGCCGGGCCCTCAGGTTCCGGGGCGCCGGAACGGCTTGAGCCGCACCCCCTCCAGGCTGTCGGCGATCAGCTGGTCCAACCGCCGCTCCCGGGTCTCGTCCCGCTTGGCACTGATCACATGGTGGATCGCCGACTTGCGGTAGGACGGCGCCTGCCCGCTGAACCACTCCCACGCCCGCGGTTCCGCTTGGAAACGAGCCAGCTGCGCCGCCTCGAACTCCCAGACCGGCTTCTCCTCGCGGCCCCGGTCACGGGCTTCGAACACCGCGATGCCGGCCGGCCGCATGAGCCCCTGCGCGGTCAGCTCCTCGATCTTGCGGAGGTTGACCTGGCTCCAGTTGCCGCGCGGCCTGCGCGGGGTGAACCGGATCGTCCAGGAGAAGTCGTCGATCGGGCTCTGCCGGCCGTCGATCCAGCCGTAGCACAGGGCCTGGTCGACCGCCTCCGACCAGCTCAGGGTGGGCTTGCCCGTTCCCTTCTTCCACATGCCCACCCGGCATTCGGAGGCAGTCGCATGGTGCTCCTCCAGCCAGTCCCGGAACTCCTCAGGACTTGAGAAGAAGGTTGGCTCCATGCGCGGTGCTCCCGTCGGTCGTCTCGTCGGTTCCATTGAACCCGTCGGGTGCGACAATCCGAGACCTGGGCGCAGCTGCTGGAACACGTCCAGGTCGACGATGCGGTGGGCCGGGAGGAGTGGACGGTTGCCGTGGACTCCACAGTGCAGGGGTGGGGCCCGTGTGTTCAGGCCATTCCCGGGTGCGGGCGCCCGAACCCGTCGCCCTGGCGGGCAGGATGGTCGGCAACCCGCGCCCCGCCCGGCCGGGCCTCGACGACCGATCGGAAGGCAGGAACCAGCGATGCCGAAGAGCCCACGGCGATTCACGGCGGCGGCCACCGTCTGCGCCGCACTCATCAGTGCGGTGGGCCTCCTCGCACCGACCGCGCAGGCGCAGGTGCGGACAGGGGCACCGGCGTCGGTGCTCGCCGCACCGGACGCGGAGACGGGCCTGCCGAGGGACACCGGAACTCCCCCGGGCACCGAGGGCCAGTCCACCACGGTCACCCGTCCCGACGGCACCCAGGCGCGGTTCGCGGTCTTCTCGACCGACTACGCCACCGGCCAGACCATCTGGTACCAGACGCAGTCCGCCCCCGGCGGCCCGTTCGGCGCCTGGAGCCAGGTCAACGGCATGAGCCTCAACTTCCAGAACCTGGTGCTCACCGCCGCCGCGGACGCCGACGGCGCCCTGGAGGTGTTCACCATCGGATACCAGTCGTCGGTCCTGGTACGGATCCACCAGGCCGGCCCGGACGGTCCATGGTCGGCGCCCGAGCCCTTCGGCCCCGCCGGGGCGGGCGTGCCGAGGTTCTTCGGGCCACCGGTGGCCTTCCAGCGGGCGGACGGCACGCTGGCCTTCTTCGAGGTCTACCAGGGCTCGGGCAGCCCGCGGTTGTACGTCAACGAGCAGAGCGCCCCCGGGGTCTGGGGCTCCTGGAACGACCTGGGATCCGGCCCGCTCCCGGCGGGGGTGGCCACTCCCTCCTCCGTCACGCAGTCGGCGGACGGGCGGCTGACGGTGCTCGCGCACATGTGGAACGCCACGTCGTGGACGGCCCGGATCTCCGAGCAGGCTCCGGGTGGCCCCTGGGACTCCTGACAGGACTGCCGGAACGGCGGCTGCGCCGCGGGCTGACCCCGGCACCCGTCACCCGTATCCGAGCCCCGCACGTGAACCCCTCCTGGCCTCCCGGGAGTTGCGTGCGGGGCCGGGCCGCCGGTGCCCAGGCCGTTGTCCGGTCCGGGGTCGGGGCCGGTGACGAAGCCGTCCGGGGAGACCGAGATGTCGGCGATGACGCGGGTCATGCCGGGGTGCGTCCGGTCCGCTGCCCGGGGGCGGCATCTCCACCTCCGGACTGCCGCTGCCTGGTTCGTGCCCGGGTCGACGACGCGCGGGCGGAGGGACACGTGGGGCCCCCCCCCCCCGCGGGGCGGCCCCCCCCCCACAAGCGCCGGATGGGCCCAGACAGCGGTGTATTATTAAAAAAAAAAACAACCCAACAAAAAAAACAGAA
>NZ_JBHJSJ010000001.1:181273-399739 GCF_042268845.1 Kitasatospora sp. NPDC056273
ACCCCCCCCTCCCCCGGGCGGCGGCGGGGGTCGGGCCCGGGTCGCCGCCGGGGGGGGGGCGGCCCCGGGGGGCCCGCCCCCCGGGGGCGGCGGCCCCACGTCCGTCGTCAGGCGGTGGCGCCCTGACGGCGGGCGAGGGCGTCGGAGGCCTTGGCGGTGGCGTAGAGGGAGACGCCGAGGGCCAGCACGAGGGCGGCGCCGGCCGCGAAGACGGTGCCGGAGGAGACGGCCTTGGCGTCCGCGGCCTCGGCGCGCGCCGATCCGGTGATGAACGGGACGACCGCCAGGACGGCGACGCCGAGGGCGACCTCTCCCCACACGACCTTCGGGAAGTGCCGCAGCGTGAGGTGGAGGAGCGAGGAGGTGTCGTCGGTGCGCCGGGCGTGGGCGATGCGGGGCATCAGCCAGAACTGGTTGAAGGCGCCGGCGGTGACGAGGCCGAGGACGAGGAGGACCTTGACGAGCAGGGCGAGGCCGTAGCCGGTGGTCCACAGCTGGGAGACCGCGCCGACGTGCTTCCAGCTGAGCCAGAGGCCGGAGACGGTGACGGCGGCGACGCAGACCATGGCGACCAGGCTGAAGCGGCGCCACAGGTCCGCCCACAGCAGGCCGGCGCCCGTGCCGAGCCGGCCGCGGGTGCCGGCGAGGGCGACGAGCAGGGCGAGGCCGCCGAGCCAGACGGTGCCCGAGACGATGTGCGCCTGGTCGAGGAGGAGGTCGAGCCAGCGGTCGAGTCCGGCGGGGGTGGTGGTCGGGACGGCGGCGATCAGGCTGACGGCGAGGGCGGCCGGCAGCGCGGTGAGCGCTATCGCGTCGACGTGGCGGCGTACGGCCGGGACGAACAGGGCGGCCAGCAGGACGGCGGTCGCGGCCAGGACGGCGTTCTGGACGAGGTGGACGGTGCCCTGGGCGATCCAGGCGCCCTTGGCGGCCGGGGCCTGGAGGTAGTCCCAGAGCCTGCCGGGGGCGAGGGCGTCACCGAAGGGCATGCCCTTGCCGGCGCGGGCGAGGCGGGCGGCGAGCTGGAAGTAGCCGGCGACCAGGAGGACCACGCCGGACACGGCCAGGCAGGTCGCGGCCCTGGCGCGCAGGACCCTGGAGTCGTCGGGGTCCGCGCCGCGCAGGGCGGGGCGGACGGTGGTGGCGTAGGTGACGGTGGTGCCGATGGCCGCGCTGAGGCCGAGGAAGTAGCCGGCCTTGGTCAGGAGGCGCCACAGCGGGGGCAGGACGTACGGGGTGGCGGTGGCGGCGAGCGAGGCAGCGTGCATGGGGGAGTCTCACGTGGTGGTGGGTGGATGCGGAGCAGGGTGGTGCGCCGGAGGGCGGGCGGGGTGGCACCCGTCCTCCGGCACCGCCGACGGGCTGTCAGGCACCGCCGACGGGCTCTCAGGCTCCGGCGGCGACGGCGTCGGGTGCCGCGGCGGCCCTGGCGGTGAGGGCGCGGCCGTAGCGGCGCAGGAGGAGGACCGCGGTGGTGGCGAGGCCGATCAGCAGGCCGAACCAGAGGCCGCGGGTCTCGCCGCCGAGGGGGTAGGCGAGGAGCCAGGAGGCGGGCAGGCCGACGGCCCAGTAGCCGACGAGGGTGATCCGGAAGCCGCTCCTGGTGTCGTCGAGGCCGCGCAGCAGGCCGACGCCGATGTTCTGGGCGCAGTCGAAGAACTGCAGGACGGCGACGACGACGAGCAGGCCGGTGGCGATCTCCAGGCCCTGCTGGTCGGTGGGCGCGTTCGGGTCGAAGTAGGGGCGCAGGACGAGGTCCGGGAGCGCGAGGTAGAGGGTGCCGACGACCGTCATCACCACGGCGCCGCAGGCGAGCGCGGTGTTCTTGATGCGGCGGGCGGCGGCGTACTCGCCGAGGGCGAGTTCGCGGCTGACGTTGATGGAGGCGGCGTGCGAGAGGCCGACGGCGACCTGGAAGACGATGTAGATCAGCTGGTTGACGGCGGTGTGGGCGGCGAGCGCGGCGGGGCCGAAGCTGCCGGCGAGCAGCGCGGTGACGGAGAAGAACCCGGCCTCGGAGCCGTAGGTGGCGGCGATCGGCGTGCCGAGGCCGAGCAGGCGGCGGACGGTCGCGGCGTCGGCGCGCCAGAAGTCCAGGCTCAGCAGCGGCGCCAGCCGGTCGTCGCGGCGGGCGGAGGCGTAGAGGGCGAGGAAGGACAGCAGGTAGACGCTGCTGGTGGCGACGCCGATGCCGGTGAGGCCGAGCCGGGGCAGGCCCCATGTGCCGTGGATGAAGGCCCAGTTGAGGGCGGCGTTGACGGCGACGGAGGCGAGGGTGATCCGCAGCAGCGCCTGGGGGCGGCGCATGCCGACGGTGAACTGGCGGATCGCCTGGAACCAGAGGCAGGGCACGAGGCCGGGGGCGAGGGCGGCGAGCATGCCCTGGGCGCGGTGGGCGACCTCCGCGTCCTGGCCGAGCCAGGTGGCGGCCTGGCCGATGAGGACCATCAGGACGGCGCCGGCCAGGCCGGCGAGGGTGGCGACGGCCATCGCGGCCCGCACCAGGCCCCGGACTTCCTGGTCGGCGGCGTCGGTGTCGGCGTCGGCGTCGGTTCCAGTGGGCTCGGCGGTTCCGGCGCGTTCGGCCCGGGCCGCCGCGGCCGCCACCTGGTTGCCGACGGAGGTGACCAGCCCGACGCCCATGGTGCGGAGCTGGTTGAAGATCACCAGGGCGAGGCCGCCGGCCGCGAGGGCCTCGGTGCCCAGGACGCCCATCATGATCGTGTCGGTGGTGGTGAGGGCGACCTGGGCGAGCTGGGTGAGGGCGAGCGGTACGGCGAGGGCGGCGAGCGCGCGGCTGTCGCGCGCCAGGGTGGTCAGCTGCTGCATGGTGGGTGTCACGTCTCTGGGTGTCACGTCTCTGGAGGTGTCAGGGCCTACGGAGTTTGGCGAGGGATTCGTCGATGCCGGTCTCGACGGCCTCGTCGAGGAGGTCGCGGGCCGTCATCCAGTCGTCGTTGAAGACGGTGTCCAGGTACTTCTCCCCGCCGTCGTTGATGAACGCGACCATAACGGCGTCCGGCGGCAGGGTCGTCAGGCGGGCCAGGGCGTCATGGACGACGCCGCCGGCGGAGCCGCCGATGAGCAGCCCGGTGCGGCGGGCGACGACGCGGGCGGTGGCGAAGGCCTCGATGTCGCCGACCTTGACGCCCTCGTCGATGAGGTCGTAGTCGACGAGCAGGCCGATGGTGGCGCCCTCGGGGGTGCCGGTGCCGGACTGGTAGTAGTCGTGGGCGGGCGGGCCGAAGGCGATGGAGCCCTTCGGCTCGACGCCGACGACCGTCACGTCCGGCACGTACGCCTTGAGCTCGCGGGCGGTGCCGCACAGCCCGCCGCCGGTGCCGACGGCGCCGACCAGCACGTCGACCCGGTTGTCCAGGGCCTGGGCGATCTCCCGGCCGACCGCGTGGTAACCGACCGCGTTGCTGGGGTTGTTGTGCTGCTCGGTGAAGAAGGTGTTGTCCCTGCCGCGGGCCATCTCCTCGGCGAGCTCCTCGCGGGCGGCGGTGTGCAGCTCCTCGCCGTCGGTGTCCGCATCGACGTACACCAGCTCGGTGCCCATCGCCTTCATGCCGCGCAGCTTGTCGGCGGCGGCGTGGTTGTCGACGACGGCGGTGAAGCGGTAGCCGCGTTCGGCGGCGACCACGGCCAGCCCGAGGCCGGTGTTGCCGGAGGTGGACTCGATGATGTGGCCGCCCTCGCGCAGCTGTCCGCGCTCCTCGGCGTCGAGGACCATCTGCCGGGCCATGCGGATCTTGGCGCTGCCGGTGGGGTTGAACATCTCCAGTTTGAGGAGCAGGCGGGCGCCGTTGTCGGCGCGGGCGAGTTCGAACAGCGGGGTGTAGCCGATGAGGTCGGAGATCCGGGTGACCACCGGGGGGCGGTGCAGGGCGTCGGTCATGGCGGGGGGCTTCCTGGTGAGCGCGGTGGGTGGCGTCGGATCAGTGGGATCAGAGGGCGGGGCGGCGGTCGAGGCGCCAGCGCGGTCGGCCGTCCTCGTGCTGGACGACGACCTTGGCCGGCAGGGGGAGGTCGTGGAAGGGGGACTCGTTGGAGTCCATCTGGTAGCCGGCGGTGTTGGGGTAGACGAGGAGGTCGCCGACCCGGGGCCGGGCGGGGAAGGGGATCTTGCGCCAGGTCAGGAGGTCGGAGTCGAGGCAGCTGGCGCCGCCGACGCACGCCCGGTACTCCTCGGCCGGCTGGCCGGGAGAGCGGGGCAGGAGTACGGGCTCGGGCAGGTACTCGCTGTTGAACCACTGCTCGGACAGGCTCAGGCTGGTGCCGTCGACGGTGACGATGCCGTATCCGGCCCGGTCCTTGACGCCCTGGACGACGAAGACGGAGGAGCCGGCCCGGTCGAGCAGCGCGCGTCCGGGTTCCAGCAGCAGCGTCACGCCGGCCTCCCGCAGCCGCTCGGCCAGGTCGGCCCCGTGCCCGCCCGGGCGGCCGGTGAGGACCGAGCGCAGCGCGTCGGCCCCGGCGACGGGGGAGTGGTAGGGGTAGAAGTCGCCCGTGCTGAACGTCCGGCCGCCGTGGTAGTGCCCGGGCTCCTGCTCGGCGAGGAACAGCTCCCAGGCGTCGGCGGGCACGTAGTCGACGGCGAAGCCGCCGCCGATGCTGATCCGGTCCGCGGGCAGGCCCAGCGCCCGGGCCTTGAGGCACAGGTCGACGAGTTCGCCCGCGAGGTCGGTGCGCGGTCGCACCTCGTAGCCGGACAGGTGGAAGCTGAAGCCCTCCATCCGGACCCGCTCACCGGCCGCGGCGCAGCGCGACAGCGCGGCGTCCAGCTGGTCGTCGTCGAGGCCGAAGCGGCTGCGGGGCTGGGCCGGCGGGTGACGGCGCAGCAGGAGGCGGACGGGCCGGGGGACGTCCAGGTGCAGGACGCGCTCCAGTTCGTCGAGGGCGTCGACGGCGATCAGCGCGCCCTGGAGGGCCGCGATGCGCAGCAGGGCCTCGGACTTGGCGGGGCCGGTGACGACGAGGTCCTCGCCGCGCACGCCGTGGCCGAGCGCCTCGCGCAGCTCGCCGAGCGAGGCGACGTCGACCCCGGCCCCGGTGGCGGCGCAGCGTTCGACGAACGCGGCGGCCTTGTTGGCCTTCTTGGCGAAGTAGACCCGCCCGTCCACGCCGGTGTCGGCGAGGACGGCGCGGAACGCGGCGAGGTTGGCGTCGAAGCGCTCGGGCAGCAGGTAGTGGAACCCTCCGCCGAGGCCGTGGGCGAGTTCGTGGAGCAGGCCGCTCGCGTGGAGGCGCTCGGCGAGGGGGTCGGGGTGGGCGGGCAGGGTCAGTGCCACAGGTCCACCTCGGTGCCCAGGCCCTGCTCGGCGGCGAGTTGGGCGAAGCGGTGGCCGAGCGCGATGTCGGTGACGACCAGGCCGCTGTTGTAGGCGAAGATCCGCTGGTCGGGTGCGGTACGGGCGTTGGAGGCGCCGGAGACGGCGGCGGGCAGTTCCAGGTCGACGGCGGGCAGGGTGCCGTCGGCGTCGGCCATGTCGGTGCCGGTGACGCGCATCTGGGCCTCGCTGGTGGCGATCACCCGGTCCGCGCGGTGCAGCGTGGACGGGGCGAGGCCGTGGCCGACGAGGATCGCGGTCGCGCCGGGCTTCAGCCAGTCGGCCTCGACGGCGGCGGGGGTGTGGCCGCCGGCGGTGGCGACGATGACGTCCGCGTCCCGGGCGGCCGCCTCGAGGTCGGTGACCAACTCCAGCTCGCGGCCGGGGAAGTGGCGCTCCAGCTCCTGGCGGACGGCGGCGATGCCGTCGGGGTGGGTGCCGGAGAGCAGCAGGCGCTTCAGCCCGGGCAGCGTGGTGAGCAGGAACGGCAGCGCGAGGCGGCCCTGGGTGCCGGTGCCGATCACCAGCGCGGTGGCGGCGTCGGGGGAGGCGCACTCGCGGGCCAGCAGGGCGGAGACGGCCGGGGTGCGCAGCGAGCCGATGCGGGAGCAGTCCATCATGGCGACCGGCAGGCCGGTGACGTCGTCGTAGACGGTCAGGGTCGTGTAGTAGTGCTGCTCGTCGCGGCCCTTGTCCAGGCCGTGCTTGTACGAGGTCTTGAACGCGACGACGTTGCGCACCCCGTCGCGGCCGAGCATGGCGTAGGAGACGGAGTGGCCGTCGGCGGGCCGGACGGTGAGCTTGCGGGGGTTGTCGGACCGGCCGGCGGCCAGGGTGCGGTAGGCCTGTTCGACGGTGTCGACGACGTCGGCCAGGGTGATGTCCAGGCCGGCGAGGTCGCTGGTGGAGAGTACGCGCAGGGTGGTGTCGTCCCGGTCCACGCGGGTGCCCTTTCGGTTCGGTGAGGCGGCGTCTGGAAAAGCAGGGGGAGAGCGGGCGGTCAGGAGGCCCAGGCGGTGAGGGCGGCCTGGCCGTAGCCGTGCTCGTCGTGCTCGGCGAGCGGGCGGGTGGGGCGGTCCTCGACCCGGACGGAGGCGCGCTTGAGCCAGCGGTCGGTGCCGTCGTAGCGGGCCCGGAAGGGGACGCGGCCGTGGACGACGAGGTCGTTGTCGACGACCAGGACGTCGCCCGGCTCCAGGCTCACCGCGACGGACACCCGGGCCAGCTCCTCGCCCAGGCGCTCGTAGGCGCCGCGCCAGGCCTCGTCCGTCCCCTCCAGTGGGGTGTAGGCGGGGTCGTAGCGCATGGTCAGGCCGTCGGGGGAGTCGAAGAGGGTGGGCACCGGGGCGGGCCGGCCGGGGAACTGCTGGGCCTGCTCGTAGGCGTCGTCGGGCAGGATCGGCGCGACGGGGCGCTTCAGCTGGTCCAGGTCGGCCTGGGCGAGCGCGGTCAGCCGTACGCCGGCCGCGGTGGTGGCGATCCGGTCGTGGTTGCGCATGCAGCAGAGCAGCAGCAGGTGGGCGCGGCCGGGGTGGAAGGCGTCCTCGGTGTGCGGGGTGAGCAGGACGGAGCTGGAGGCGCCGGTCTGCTCGCTCTCGTGCCCGGGCGAGGGCACGATGTTGTGCACGAACCGGCCGTCCTGCTGGCCGTCCCAGGCGATCGGGGTGCCCATCAGGGCGGAGACCAGCAGCAGCGTCACGTCCCACAGCGCGCCGGCGTCGCCGACGGTCGACCAGTGGCCGGGGGTGGGGCCGAGTTCGGTGTCGTCGGGGCGCAGGCCGCGCAGCACGAACAGGCCGTCGGCGGTGTCCACCGGGCGCAGCGCGTGCCGGAGTTCCGTGCTGAGCCGGGTGCGGGTCGCGGGCAGGTCGGCCAGCAGGTCGGGGCTGGTGGCGGAGCCGTGGTGGGCCAGCAACTCGGCGGCGGTGTCGGTCAGTTCCTGGGCGGTGGCGGTGTCGAGGCGGCGTACCGGGGCAGGGCAGGTGGGCACGGCGGGACCTTCCGGGGGCGGGACGGGAGAGGTGTGCGAGCACGCGGCATCACCGCACCGGTGTGGGACGGGCGGGAGCAGCGCGTGGGGCGTGGGGTCCGGGGCGGCTCGAACGGCCGGACGACATGAACGTAACAACGACTTCGAAGTAAGGCAAGCCTTACCCAAATCGGATGTCTACATTTACGTAGTCTCGGCTTCCGGCGGCGGCGCACAGGCCGCGCAGGGTCAATCCTGCTGCTCACGCGGTGTTTTGGGAGTGAGGGGCGCATGGCCGGGATGAGCGTGCGCTCCGCCGTGCGGGTTGCGAGCGGCCTCGAACTTAGGGTAGGTAAGCCTAAGCAAAACGAGCTCAACCCGAAACGAGGAACGAACGTGCGCGTCACCCGACGACAGCTGCTGTGGGCCGGTGCCGGTATCGGGGCGGCCGGTGCGCTGGCCGCCTGCGGCAGCGGCACGGGCGGATCCAAGGACGCCGCACCGGCCGGTACGGCGTCCGCACAGCCCCGCGCCGGGGGAACGCTGAAGGTCGGCGCCCTCGGCAAGGCCTCGGCGATCACCCGCGACCCGCACGGCACCCAGGCCAACGAGAGCGACTACCTGATCATCAGTCTGCTCTACGACACCCTCGCGATACCCGGGGACACCGCCAACACCGTCCCGCGCCTGGCCGCCTCCTGGAAGCCGTCGGAGGACCTGACGACCTGGCGCTTCACGATCGCCGACGGCGCCGTCTTCCACGACGGCACCCCCGTCACCGCCGACGACGTCGTCTGGTCGTTGCGGCGCCTGCGCGACACCCCGGCCGGCAAGAGCCGCCTGCCCGGCATCCAGCCCGAGGGCATCAGGGCCGAGGACCCGAAGACCGTCGTCCTGGTCTCCGACTACCCCAACGCGGACCTGCCGCTGCAGACCCGCCTCACCACCTTCGTCCTCAAGAAGGACACCAAGGACGACGCGATCGCCGGAGCCCCCGGCACCGGCCCGTTCAAGCTCGACTGGTACCGCGACGGCAACGCCCGCCTGGTGCGCAACGACCAGTGGTACGGCGGCAAGGTCCTCCTCGACGCCGTCGAGGTCCGCCTCTTCGAGAGCCCCCAGGCCATGGCGAACGCCCTGCTCGCCGGGCAGATCGACGTCGCCTCCAACGTCGGCGCCGTCGCCGCCCGCACCGCCGAGGCCCGCAAGGACGTTCAGATCCTGCGCCGCCCCAACGACATGGCGATGCCGATCGTCATGCGCACCGCCGACGGCCCCTTCGCCGACCCCCGGGTGCGCGAGGCGCTGAAGCTGGCGGTCGACCGCGACGCGATGGTCAAGCAGGTCCTCTCCGGCTACGGCAGCGTCGCCAACGACATCCTCGGCACCGGCGACCCCGCCCTCGCCAAGGACATCCCCCAGCGCACCCGCGACCTCGCCAAGGCCAAGCAGCTCCTCGCGGACGCCGGATTCGACACCTCCCGGACCTACGACCTCATCACCACCGAGGACATCTCCGGCCTGGCCGAGTCCGCGACCCTGTTCGCCACCCAGGTCCGCGAGGCCGGCGTGAAGATCAACGTCGTCAAGCAGGACTCCAAGGTGTTCTGGGACGCCACCTGGCTCAAGGGCACGCTCTACACGACGTACTGGGGCACCAACGACTCGGTCGTCTTCTTCGCCTCCAAGACGATGCTCTCCGACGCCGGCCAGAACGAGTCCGGCTTCAAGGAGCCCGCCTTCGACGAGGCCTACCGCACCGCCATGGGCACCGCCGACGCCGCCGCGCGCGGCACGCTGCTGCACCAGCTCCAGGAGATCGAGTTCGCCAGGTCCGGCTACCTGCTGTGGGGCATGGCCGACGGCATCGACCTCGCCGGCGCCGCCGTGCGCGACCTGCCCAAGCTCCCCGGCTACGGCCGCGTCCAGCTCGAGAAGACCTGGCTGTCCCGTTGACCACCCTTCAGCCGCACGGCGTCCCGGCCCGCATCCTCCCCGGTGCGGGCCGGGTCGCCCGGCAGGCCGCCCGGCGCCTGGCCATGCTCGTCGTCCTGCTCGCCGGCGTCTTCGCCGCCGTCGAGCTCCTCCCCGGCGACGCCGCCGGCGCGACCTCCGACCGCGGCGTCACCGCCGCCGACCTCGCCGCCCGCCGCACCGCCCTCGGGCTCGACCGCCCGGTCGTGGAACGCTTCTGGGAGTGGATGACCGGCCTGCCCACCGGCGACCTCGGCACCACCGCGCGCGGCCAGCACGTCACCGACGTCCTCGCCGGCCCCTTCCCCAACACCCTGCTGCTCGGCACCCTGGCCCTCGCCCTGAGCACCATCGGCGCCCTCGCCCTGGGCAGTTGGGCCGCGCTGCGCCCCGGCGGGCGCACCGACCGGGCCGTCGACGCGCTCTCCACCGCCGCGTTCGCCCTGCCGGAGTTCGTCGTCTCCGTCGCCCTGCTGCTCCTGCTCTCCCAGTGGACCGGCTGGCTGCCCGCCGTCACCCTCACCGGCCCCGACGGCGCCCCCGAATCGTGGACCATGCTCGTCCTGCCGCTGCTCTCCCTGGCCGTCCCCCAGATCGGCTGGAACACCCGCATCGTGCGCGGCGCCCTCGCCGACCAGGCCGCGCTGCCGCACGTCCAGGCCGCCGTCCTCGACGGCCTGCCGCGCCGGCGCGTCCTCGGCCACCACATGCTCCCCGGCGCGCTGCCCGCCATCGCCGTCGGCATCGCCACCTCCGCCGGCATGCTGCTGGGCGGCACCGTCGTCGTCGAGACCCTCTTCAACTACCCCGGCATCGGCGCCGTCCTGGCCGGAGCCATCACCGACCGCGACACCCCGCTCATCGCCGGCGTCGTGGCCGCGGCCGGCGCCGCCATCAGCCTGCTCCTGCTGCTGGCCGACCTCGTCCGCACCACCGCCCTCGGAGAGGAGCGCCGATGACCGCCGACGCCCCGACAGCAGCGGCCCCCGCGCCCGCCACCCGGCGCACGGCGCGCGCCCTCGTCCGCGCCGTCCCCGCGCTGCTCCTCGTCCTCCTCGCCCTCGTGGGGCCGCTCCTGGCGCCCCACCCGATCGACACCCCGGTCACCTTCCCCTACGCCGGGGCCGGCGCCGACGCGCCGCTCGGCGGCGACCAGCTCGGCCGCGACGTCCTCAGCCGCCTGCTGACCGGCGGCGCGCCCCTGATCGCCACCGCCCTGGCCATCGCCCTCGTCGTCACCGCCGCCGCCACCGCCCTCGGCATCCTCGCCGCCCTGCGGCCCCGGCTGGGCCGGTGGATCGAACGCCTCGCCGACCTGACGATCCTCCTGCCCTCCGTCCTCGCCATCATGCTCATCGCCCTGGCCTGGCCCGCCGGAGGACGCCTGGCCGTCGCAGCCGCCGCCGTCCTCCTGGGCATCCCGTACGCGGTGCGCATCGTCGCCGCCGCGGCCGCCCCCATCGCCGCCACCGGCTACATCGAGGCGGCGGCCGCGGGCGGCGAACGGCTGGGGCACCTGATGCTCCGCGAGGTCCTGCCCAACCTGCGCTCCACCCTGCTGGCGCTGTTCGGCCTGCGCTTCGTCGAAGGCGTCTACATCGTCTCCGTCGCCGCGTTCCTCCAGCTCGGCCCCCAACCACCCGAGGCCGACTGGGCGCTGATGATCCGCGAGAACGCCGCGGGCATCACCCTCAACCCCTGGGCCGTCGGCGCGCCCTGCCTGGCCATCGGCCTGCTCGCCATCAGCGTCAACCTCGCCGCCGAAGCCCTCGCCCCCGCCCGGCCCACCCCGGAGACCCCGCTGTGAGCACCCCCGCTGTGAGCACCCCCGCCGCCCGCGCCACCGGCCTGACCGTCATGCTCGGGGACACGCCCCTGCTCACCGACGCCGACCTCGCCCTCGTCCCGGGCCGGGTCCACGCCATCACCGGCCCCTCCGGCGCCGGCAAGACCACCCTGCTGCGCGCCCTCGTCGGCGCCCTCCCGCCCGGCGCCCGCGTCAGCGCCGGCGGCGTCGACGTCCTCGGCCAGGACATCCTCGCCCTGCCGCCCGAGGAACTGCGCCGCCTCCGCCGCCACCGGCTCGCCTTCGTCGGCCAGGACCCGGGCTCCGGCCTCAACCCGCGGATGCGCGTCGAGCGCCTCGTCACCGAGACCGCCGCCGACCGCCGCCGCACCTCCGTACCCGAACTGCTGCGCACCGTCCGGCTGCCCGCCGACGAGCGCCTCGAACACCGCCGCACCGCGGGGCTGTCCGGCGGCCAGCAGCGCCGGGTCGCCCTCGCCCGTGCCCTCGCCCGCCGGCCGGAGATCCTCCTGCTCGACGAACCCACCGCGGGCCTCGACGCCGCCCTGCGCGACGACATCGCCGAGCTGCTGCGCGCCATCGCCGAGCGCGACGGCATCGCCATCGCCTTCACCAGCCACGACCCCGACTTCGTCGCCCGCTGCGCCGACGACGCCCTCGCCCTGTGGCCCGCGCAGGCCCCGCCGTCCGCGCCGGCCGCGCCGGCCCGCCCGGTGACGGTGGTGGCCGAGAGCGGGCCCCGGCCTGCCGAGGGCGGCGGCCCCGTGCTGAGCGTGCGGGCACTCGGCGCCCACACGGGCAGCGGCCGCACCCGGCGCACCGTCCTCGCGGACGTCGACCTCGACCTGACCCCGGGCACCCTCACCGGAATCGTCGGCCCGTCAGGCTGCGGAAAGACCACCCTGGTCCGCACCCTCGCCGGGCTCCACACGCCCGACACCGGCACCCTCACGCTCCACGACCAGCCGCTGGCCGCCTCCTACCGGCGCCGCACCCGCGACCAGCGCCGCCGCATCCAGCTCGTCCCGCAGAACCCCCTCGGCGCCCTCAACCCCGCCCGCACCGTCGGCGCCACCCTCACCCGGCCGCTGAAGCTGCACTTCGCCCTGCCCGCCGCCCGGTGCGAGGAGCGCGTCGCCGAACTGCTCGACGCCGTCGGCCTGCCCGCGCACTACGCGGCCCGCCACCCCCACGAGCTCTCCGGCGGGCAGCGCCAGCGGGTCTCCCTGGCCCGTGCCCTGGCCGCCGAACCCGACGTGCTGCTCTGCGACGAGGTCACCTCCGCCCTCGACACCGACACCGCCGCCGCGCTCATGGACCTCCTCGACGGCCTGCGCACCGGCCGGGGCCTGGCGGTCGTCCTGGTCAGCCACGACCTTCCCCTGGTCACCGGCCGCGCCGACCACGTCCTGCCGCTCGGGGGTCCGTTGTCCGCACCGTCCGTGAGCAAGCAGCCCGCGGGCAGCGTGCGCTGACCCGGCGCCGCACCGGCTACGGGAGCCCCGCCGGTCACGGCGCCGTGCTCACCGGCCGGGCGCGGCCCTGTCCGGGCGCGCGGCCGCACCGGCGGCGGCGTCCTGCTCGACGACCCACCTCCGGCGCTGTCCGCCGGTCAGCACCCAGCGGGGGCCCGGCCGCGCGGGCGTACGGCGTCCCGCGCCGCGGCCGGCCGCCGCGCACACCCGCCGCAGCAGGGAGTTGAGCTCGGCGCGCTGGCCCTTCGTCAACGGGGCGAGCAGGTCCTCCTGGACGGCGGAGGCGTCCTCGTGCAGCACGTCCAGCGCCGCCTGCCCGGCCGGGGTGATCGTCAGCACTTCCTGCCGTCCGCCGATGTGGACGACCATGGAGTGCACCAGGCCCGCCGACAGCAGGTCGTCCAGCGCCTGGTCGGCGTCGGTCCCGGTCGCGGCGGCGCGCTCGACGAGGTCGTGGCGCCCGTGCGGCCCCAGCTGGGCGAGCGCGGACAGCAGCGTCTGGTGGGCGCGGCCCATCCCGCGCGAGCCGAGGCGGTCGGCCAGCAGGCGGTCAGCCGCCCGGCCAGCCGTCGACAGGAGGTAGACGGTCTGTTCGAAGGGGCTCGTCGACCCCGTCCTCCCGTCGTACACAGCAGGTCCAATCGTCCGGGAAGGCCGCCGTGTTCTCGGGCCGGGGGCCACAGGGGTGGCATCCGCACGGGAGCGCCGGGCCCCGGGACCGGGTGGACACGGTCCCCGACGGACGGCTGACCGTCGACGGACGACGGCGGCACGGCCCGCGCGCGCAAGCCGAGGCTCACCATACCCGGGCCCGAACAGTTGGTCTACATCGATGTCGTCAAACGGTGCCGTGCGCCAGCAGGGCCCGGGCCGCGTACTCGACGTACTCGTGCAGCCCGTAGGCCAGGCCCACGCCGAGCAGGGCCGCGACCGCGACGGCGGCGAGCAGGGCGACGGCGGCCCGCGCCCGGTGGCCGGTCGGCCGGGCGGGCGCGGGGCCCAGGAGCGCCTGGACGCGCTGGGGCACCGGACCGGAGCTCACCGACAGCAGCGGGCCCGTGGCGTGGCGGACGGACGGCGACCCGGCCAGGGCCGCCCGGGCGATGGCGGTCGCGGCGGTGCGCCGGTCGGCGACCGCGCGGGCGGCCTGCTCGTCGGCCCACCGCTCCAGGTGGAAGTCGAGGTCGGCCCGCAGCCGGCCCAGCGCCGGGTGGACGGCGGCGGCGAGGTCGGCCGCGGCCGAGAGCAGGTGGTGGCGCCCGTGCAGGTGGGCGCGCTCGTGGGCGAGCAGCACCGCCCGCTCCGTCGGCCCCAGCGCGCGGAGCATGCCGGCCGAGACGACGACTCGGCCGGGACGCCCCCGGTGGGCGGGCAGGGCGAAGGCCTCCGCCTCCTCGCCCGCCACCACGAGCAGGTCGCCGTCGCTGGTCGCGCCGCCGGTCAACTCCCAGGCGCGGGCCAGCAGCGCGCGCTGCCTGCGCCACCGCAGCCCCAGCCGTACGGCCTGGACGGCCAGCAGCACCCCGGCGGCGCCCGACACCGGCACCACGGCGGGCCACCGGGCGAGGACGCGGGACAGCGGCAGGTGCTCCAGGCCCGCCAGGAACGGGACGTGGAACAGGCCGACGAGGGCCGCGGCGGTGCCGCCCGCCAGCAGGACGGCCGCGCCGGCGAGGGTGAACGAGGCCTCGCGCGGCGGCAGCAGGACGGCCAGGCGGCGGGCCGCCGGCACCGCGGCCCAGGGGACCAGCAGCGCCAGGGCGACGAGCACCAGGACCAGGCTCATGCGCCGTCCTCGGGCTCGGCGGCTGCTCCAGCAGTGGCCTCGGCCTCGGGGCGGGTGTCGAGGAGCAGGCGGCGCAGGACGTCCTCGTCGTCCTCGGACAGCGAGGAGACGAACCGCTTCAGCACCAGGTCGCGCTGGGGCTCCTTCTCCAGCTCCCGGCGCATCCGCCCGGCGGCCAGTCCGGCGGCGTCCTCCACGGGGGCGTAGGCGAAGGACCGCCCGGGGCGGGAGCGGACCAGGGTGCCCTTCTCGTGCAGGCGGGTGAGGATCGTCGCCACGGTGGTGCGGGCCAGCCCCTGGTTCAGGGTCTCCTTGACCTGCTGGGCGGTCAGCGGCTCCCCGGCCGCCCACAGCACCGCCAGCACGTCCGCGACCAGCTCCCCGTGCGGACGTCTGGCGTCCCGACCGCCACCCAGCATCTCCACTCCCGTTCTCGCAGCTCTCCGGCAGGCACACCGGAGCGGGCCGCGCGCGTCGGGATGTGAGGTCCGTACCGCCGCTGTCCGCGCCGAGGGCGAAGCGCCCTCGATATTAGGTGTGCCTAAGCTAACTTTACGGGCCGCTGGCATCGCGCTGCCCGGGGGACCGTCGAACGCGGTCCCCCGGGCAGCGCGGTGTCCACGGAGTGCCGTCAGGCCGAGCCGTTCGGGCTGACCCAGTTGTACTGGCGCTGGTCCTCGGATGTCTTCTCCCCCTGTGGTCGCAGCCCGTCGGCGAAGATGACCTCGGGGGTCCGGTTGGACCCCCGCCAGAGGACGTCCTGGTCCGAACGCCAGGTCAGTTTCGGTCGGATTTTCTTTCACCGGTGCGTCGGGATCGGCCGTGGTGTTCTTCCACTGGGTGTACCAGTCGTCGGCGAGCGGGGCGGACCGAATGGTGTGAAGACGCCGGGCGCGCCGATCCCGGCCGCCCGGCGCACCCTCCTTTCCGGGCACCCCGTACGGGCCACCCGGCGCACCGTGAGCCGGTCCCGACGGCGCGGCGGTATCCGTCGCCGGATGCGCGACCCGGTTCGAGGCGCCTCCGGAGCGTGGTGCGAGCGGGGGCCGGGTACTACGGTCTCACCGGGTTGTCGCTGTGATGGAGGGCATCGCACATGCGCCTGCTGTTTTGGTCAACGGCCTCGGCCTGTACGGGTGTTGCGGTCGCGCTCGCGCTGTGGGCGGTGCTCGGGGACGCCGCCGGGGCCGAGCGGGCGAGCGCCGTCGTCGGGGCGGTCGTCGGACTCGCCGGGCTCGTCGCCTCGGTGTACGCGCTGCGGCGCGGCGGGCAGGACGACGGCGGCGCCGTCCGGGCCGGCGGACGCGGTGCCGTCGCCGCCGGGGGGAGCGTGACGGGCAACGCGATCGGCGCCGACAGCAGGGTCACGGGGACGCCGCCGGCCCCGCGCGGGGTGTCCGGGCCGGGGCGGGCCGTGTCGGCCGAGGGCGAGGGAGCGGTGGCCGCGGGGGGCGATGTCGCCGGGAACGCGCTGGGCGAGGGCGGCGAGGTGGCCGGCTGATGCCGGGGTCGCGCTTCCGGCGGCGCAGGCCGCAGGACCCGGGAGAGCCCGAGCGGCCGGCCGAGCACGTGGAGGTGCGGGGCGGCGGGGTCGGTGCCGGGGCCGACGTCGCCGGCAACGCCATCGGCCCGCGCAGCTCGGTGACGAACAACTTCAACTACTACGGGCCGGCGGAGTCCGACGCCCACCCCGGCGCCCCGGCGTCGTCGGGCACCGCGCCGCCGGCCGGCACCGCCCCTGACGAGCGCCGCTACCAGGTGTTCGTGAGCTCGACCAGCCTGGACCTGAAGCAGCACCGCGAGGCCGTCATCGACGAGCTGGTCAAGGAGGGGTACATCCCCTCCGGCATGGAACTGTTCGACGCGCGGGCGGAGGGCGCCTGGGAGGTCGTCGAGCGGGTGATCAACGACTGCGACTACCTCGTCCTCATCCTCGGAGCGCGGTACGGGGACGTCGGCGCGGGGACCGTCAGCTTCACGGAACGGGAGTACGACCACGCCCGCTCGCTGGACAAGCCCATCCTGGTGTTCGTCCACGCCGACCCCGTCGAACTGCACACGGACAGCTGGCAGCCGACGCCGGAGGACGCGCAGCGGCTGGCCGTCTTCCGCGAGAAGGTGCGGCGCGAGCGGCTCTGGAGGTCCTGGCGCACCGTCGCTGACCTGCGCAACGACGTCACCAGGGCGCTGCGGCTGGCGGTCCGGCACACTCCCCAGCCCGGCTGGGTCAAGGGCAATTCGATCGCGCACACCTTCTCCGCCGAATGGCAGAACCTGGTGGCCCCGGGGACGCAGATCGGTGTGGCCCGGATCAGCGTGGACGGGCAGGCCGGCAACGCCCTGAGCGAGAACCTCGGGAAGGCCTCGTCGATCGGGATCATGTCCACCAGCGGAAAGCGGCTGATCGAGATCCAGACGCCCTACCTGACGAAGGCGCTCGCGGCCGGCTCCCGGATCCGCGTCCTGGTGCCGACGCCCGACGGGCAGTTCCTCGCCGACGTCGACGAGTCCGAGTCGCTGTGGGACCAGCGCTCGCCGATCGCGGCCGAGGTGCGCGAGGTGGAGGCCCGGCTGCGGTCGATCGTGCGCGAGGCCGGGGCGCGCAGCACGGCCGCCGGATCGATCGAGATCGGGTTCTTCACCACGCACCTGCGGTCCACGATGATTCTCTGCGACCGGACCTGGGGATGGGTCACGCTGACCCTGCCGCCGGCGCGGGCCCCGGAGACCCCGTCCCTGGAACTGCGCGGGACGCGGGACTTCGGTCTGATCGACGCCTGCTGGAAGCACTTCGACCGGACCTGGGCCATCGTCGAGGAGCGCGGCGAAGTGAGGACGATATCGTGAGGCGGTCTGCGATGGACTTACGTGACACGGCGGCCCTGTCCCCTGCTACAGCGGGGCGGTGGCGCGAGCGGCTCTCCACGGCCCAGGCCTTCATGCGGGCACGGCGCCACCTGCCGGGCGTGCTGATCGAGGTGGCGGCCCAGCACCCGCTGGCCGACCGGGCCGTGCCGGGCGAGGAGTTCGAGGCCCGGCTGCGGCGCGGCCACGAGCTCTACCGGGGCTACCTGGAGGCCGGGCGGCCGGTGGAGGTCTACGTGCCGGGCAGTCGCCACCGGCACCTCGGGGTGGAGGACGAGAACAGCCTCAGCCGGGCCGGCGGGGAGTTCCTGGAGAAGCTCGGCGTGCCGGCCCCGGCCGTGCGCGGCGACGACCTCAACGAGCGGTACAAGGGCGAGGCCGGCGTCTACGGCTCCGCCGACGAGTGCTTCGTCGCCGCCTCGTACTTCAGGGACGGGGAGTTCGGCACGCTCGTCTCGGTCTGCTCGCCGGCCCAGATGATGCGCAAGACCCTGCACTACCTGCAGTTCGGGGTCTACCCGTTGACCCACACGGCGCCGACGCCGGAGGGCTTCCACGACTTCCTCTACGAACTCCTGGTCGCGGTGCCCGAGGTCATGGGCACCGACGACACGCTCCAGGACCCCGGCTCGGACGGCGCCGAGCGCCTGCGCTCCGACCGCCGCCCCTCGACGGGCTGACACCCGCCGGAGGCGGAGCGGCGGAGCGGCGGAGCGGGCGGCTGGAGCTGCGGGCTCCGGCCGCCCGTCCGCCGGTGGGGTCAGTCGGGGCCGGTGGTGAGGAGGAGGTCGCTGACGCGGTCGGGGCCGGAGGTGACGGTGACCCGGTAGAGGCCCGGGCGGGGGAGGGTGACGGCGGCGACCAGGGTCGCGTCGCTGAGGAGCAGCCGGGGCGTGGCGACGGTCGCCCCGGTGGCCTCGTCGGTGATGCGGCAGACGGCGTCGTCGGGTGAAGCGCCGTGCACCATGAGCGGCCAGGGCTGGCCCGGGACGGTCGTCTCGGGGAGGGACAGGCCGAGGCCCGGGCGCTGGAGGGCGTGGCTGACCGGGCGGGGCCGCACGGCGGCCGGCCGCCGGTCGGTGAGCACGGACCGGACGAGTTCCAGGACGTGCGGATCGGAGCAGAGGGTGCCGTGCCGGCCGGACACGAACAGCACGGCGTTCGAGGCGGAGGGCGCGGCGGCGTCGCGCGGGACGAGGCCGTCCCCGCCGCGGTCCCAGCGGACGGCCTCACCGGACTCGCTCCGGTACGGGCGGCCGTCGTCGTGGGCGCGCGGTGCCGTCAGCACCGGTTCGAGGCCGTCCCCGGCCAACCGCAGGCCCTGCACGGTCGGTTGGCCGATGCCGACCACGGCGCGGGTGCGGGGGAGGAAGGCCGCTCGGGACTCCGCCGCCCGCGCCGCCATGGCGGCGGCGGCGAGCTCCGGATCGCCGCCGAGGCGGCGGACGTCGTCGAGGTCCAGCCGGCGCAGCGCGTCGTCGGTCTCGACGCAGCGGAAGGTCGGCAGCAGGTCGTACACCCCCGGCAGGGTGGCGGCCAGCCCGGACAGCGGGCGCGGGAGGAACCGGCGGCGGCCGCCCAGCATCTCGGCGACCGCGGGGGTGCCGTGGAAGGGCGTGGCGATGGTGACCAGGTCGCGGGTGAGCGCCGCCAGCCGGGAATCGGCCGCCAGCGCCGCCCGGGCCACGAGTCCGCCGGTGGAGTGGGCGACGAAGACCAGCCGGGGCTCCTCGTCGGGCACCCCCGCCCGACGGCGGTGCGGGCTCGCGCGCCAGGCCGCCAGGTGGCGGTGGGCGGCCTCGGCCAGCAGACGGGCGTTCACCTCGGCGGAGAGCCGCCAGTCGTAGGGGAACGGCAGGACGGCGTCCTCGTGGAGGACGGTGGCGTGCAGGGCGTCCAGCAGGGGCTGGTAGGTCTCCAGGCCGCCGAGCGCCGAGAGCCAGGCCGGGGCGCGCAGCAGGCCGTCGGGGCGTAGGCGGCCGGTCCGGCCCGCCCGCTCGTCGGGGGTGACGCGCAGCGAGGAGTCGTCGGTGAGGCTCAGCCGGAGGAGGGTGGTGGGTCTGAGGTCGCCCCAGACGTGCCGGCTGGTTTCGGTGTCGAGGAGCGAACTGCCCATGTGGCCGGGGAGGAGGACGACGGCGTCGTGGGTGGTGTCGCGGGCGGGGGCGGAGGGCGAGGCGAAGTCCACCTCGTGCCGGAGGTTCTCCACCACGGCGTTGTTCAGGGCCTCGGCGTGCTTGCCTCCTGCGCCGAGGTAGGTGTTGATGGCATCGCCGAAGTCCACGCTGGTGAGTGCGGGGCCCGAGGGTTCGGTGTCGGCGTCGTCCGTGGGGATTGAGACGTTGACGCCGGTGGCCCGGGTGAAGTCCCGCAGCTCCTCCGGGGTGAGGGATTCGAGCAGGGCGGCGTCGCCGCCGTCGGATAGGCCGACGCCGGACTGCCGGGCAGTGAGGGCGATCAACTCGGGCGCTTCGTCACCGATTTCGGCGGCAATGAGCCGGATGAGTTCAGGATCCTGAGCGACGTCGTGCAGGTTCAGGTCGTCGACGAGCGCGAGTGCGCGGACGCGCAGCTGCCGGGCGTCGAGTGAGTCGAGGGAACCGCCATCCCTGTGCAGACGCAGGTGGGTCACAATGATCCCGAGAGTGATCATTGTGTTCTGAATGACGTCTGCCGCCCGCAGGGCCTGGTTGAGTAGATCGTGGGCCGAGCTGAAGTCACCACGACTCATGGCACTGTGGGCACGCAGCGTGAGTACCGCTGCTGCGGTGACCGGAGTGGGGTCGGCGGCGAGGATGTCGTCTGACAAGGCGTCCACCTCGTCCCAGCGGTGCAGGATGGCAAGGGCCCTGATGCGCAAGCCGGAGGCCCGGATGTGAGGTCGTTCCCGGAGGAGTGCCAACACCTCCTCCGGGCGGTCGTCCACGAGGAGCTGGTCTCCGGCCCGCACCGCCTGCCGGAGCCAGGTCAGGTCGTCGGCCTGCGCCCGGAGTTCCGCGGGGGCGATGTTCCCCATCCGCTCGGCGAGGTAGACCTGCGAACAGGGCGGCAGCTCGTCGTTGGCCGGCTCCAGCAGCCGGCCCGCCTCCTCCTCCCACCGGGCGTCCAGGGTCGCGGTCGGTTCGCCGAGGGCGAGCCGGTGGTACAGCTCCTCGACCCGGTCGCCGACGTCCTCGTAGTGGGCGGCCGCCCGCCAGTGGATCAGCTCCACGACCTCGGCGTGGTCGCGGCGGAGCAGTGGCAGCATGACGGCGCGCACGTCGGCCCGGTGGAGGACCGCGTCCTGCCCCGGCACCTCCTCGACGAGGGAGACCTCGTCCCGGAAGCGGTGGAACAGGCCCCACGCGCGATCCTCGTCCACGGCGCCGAGCCCGCACGGTTCGGCCAGGACGTGGCGGATGACCTCCGGCGTGACCTTCCGGACGATCAGGCCGGGACTGGCGATGCGGCGCAGGTCCGGGTCCTCCAGGTGGTCGAGGATGCGCCGGTACAGCACGCCCTGGACGGTCTCGGCCTCCAGCTTCCGCCGGAGCTGGTCGTGCAGCGCCGGGTCCCGCAGGGCGTCGGCCTCGCGGCGGAGCAGGGCGGCGGCCAGCTTGAGGTTGAGCGGGCTCCGGCCGACGGTGTCGGTGACGAGGTCGAGTTCCTCGTCGGTGCGCCCGGCGAGTTCGGCGACCTGGCGGCGCAGGTAGCGGCGGGCCGTCGGCGGGTCGAAGCCTTCCAGCGGGAGGGAGCGGAAGCGGGGGTCGTCGACGGGCGCGCGGCCGGCGGCGATGACGCGCAGGTTCGGGCAGCTCCACCGCAGGTCGTCCAGGGCGTGCAGCAGGCGGCGCTGGGCGTACTGGCCGCGCCGCTGCACCCGCTCGAAGGTGTCGAGGACGAGCAGCGGCGCCCGGCCGCCGTGGTCGGTCCCGAAGGCCGCCAGGAAGGTGCCGACCCGGTGGAGCAGTACGTCGGTGTCGTGGCGGCGTGAGGTCCGGCGCCCGGAGGAGGAGCTGCGGTCCCGCTCCGACCGGAGGTCGGCGGCGATGGTGCGGCGGAGGGAGTGCTCCAGGGCGTCGGCCGGCTCGCGCATGGCCGGTGCCAGCAGGGCGACCTGGCGGACGGCCTCGACCAGGACGGTGAGCGGGCGTTCCGGGGCCAGCTCGGGTCGCTCGAAGGTCAGGTAGACGTGGGCGGCCGGGTCGGCTCCGGCGCGGTCCAGGAGGAAGCGCGACAGCAGCGTGGACTTGCCGACGCCGCCCGGCCCGTGCACCAGGAGCCAGGGGGAGTAGCCGTTCCTGGCGTCGACGTAGTCGGTCAGCGTGCCGAGTTCGTCCTCCCGTCCGGTGAAGCTCTCGTCGGCGAGGGCCTGGAGCGGTTGGAGCAGCCGGGCCCGCTTGAGGTGGTGCTGCACCTCGTCGGCGGACGGCAGGTCGAGTCCGTGGTCGGCGAGGGCGGCCCGGGCGCGGGGGGCGTCGCGGAACCAGCCGACCACGGTGAGGGCCGCGTACAGCTCGTCGAAGTCCTGTGCCTCCAGCGGCGGGTTCCGCGCGGCGAGGAACCGTTCGGCCCAGTCGCGTGCGGCGTCGCCCTCCGTACGCGGGGCGGCGGTGAGGGTGGCCAGCAGGCGTTCCGGACGGCCCAGGGTCTCGATGGTGTGGGTGCGGACCTCGGGGGTGAGCCGCCAGCGGCGGCCGTCCCGGGTGGTGGCCCGTTCGCAGTCCTGGGTGAGGAAGTCCCGCAGGAGCGCGCCGGGTTCGGCCGCGTCCGCGCCCGGGGTGGTGGCCGCCAGGCTCTCGGCGGTGAACGCGCCCAGCAGGACGGTCCGTTCACGGTAGACGGCGTCGGGCATCGGGGCGAGGGTCTCGGTCACCGTCGTCAACATCCCTGGTAGAGGCTTCGGCCGAGGCCGGCGGCCGTGTGCTGGATCGCGGTGGTCAGGGGGAGCGGGCCGTCGGGGAGGCAGCCGTCGTGGCCGGTCTCGCTCAGCACCTTGGCGGCGAGGCCGCGGGCGGTGTCGGCGTCGATCGGGCGGCCAGCTTCCGCCGCGACCGTCCGGAAGAAGTCGTGGAGGTCCTCGATGCCGATCGGGCCCAGCTGTTCCCGGGCGGTGTACCCCTCGACGTCCGGCGGCAGCCAGCCGTCGTAGGCGAGCAGCACGATCCGCAGCCGGTCCGCCATCTCCTCCTCGACCACCGCCTGCACCAGCCGGACGACCGCGCGCAGGGCGGGTTCGGTGAAGCGGACGGACTCCGAGTCGTCGAAGACGAGCCAGTGCCGGGGCTGCGCAGGGACGGACCGCCGCTCCTCGCGCATCCGGCCCCTGAGCTGGCTGACCAGCCGGTCCGCCTGCTGGTCCTCGGAGGAGTGGTGGTCGATCTGCACGCTCCACTCCCGGAACTCGTCGTTGAGGAATCCGGTGAGTTCGGCCACCCGGACCGGCTCGGTGTACTCGCTCATCCGGATCCGGCAGGGGTGGATCCCCTGGCTCGCGAGCACGTGGTGGATGAGGAACCAGGTGAAGGTCCGGCCGGTCCGCGGACCGCCTTCGACGGTGAGCACGCGGTGCCCGCGGTCGAGGACCATCTCCCGCAGCCGGGAGCGGAGGGACGTCCGGTCGAAGAAGGCGCGCTGCCGGTCGTTGATCAGCCCGTGGCCGAACGGGTCGGTGGTCTGTTCGGCGGGTCGCGAGGTGCGCTGCTCGGCGAGCAGGTACGCGAACACCGGTGAGGCGGCCCGGGAGTTCGGGTCCTCGGCGACGACCTCGACGAGCCTGCGCAGCCGTCCGGTCGCCGCGGCCTTCTCGACGATGTCCGGCCAGACGTCGAGCATCGCCCCCTGCCAGGCGATCTCGGCCTCGGCGATGCCGGCGCGGGCGACGACCTGCCGGGCCGGCTGCGGGAGGCCGTACGTGTACATGAGGGCCCTGAGCAGTTCCCCGGCTCTGGGGTCCTCGTTCGGGAACGCGCGCAGGTCCAGCAGTGCCACCGGCTCACCTCACCCCGGCGGCGGCCAGGCCCTCGGCCACCCGCTCGATCCGGAGGCCCTCGTTGCGGAACTCCGAGGCGCTGAGCCGCTGCCCGATGCGGACGTGGCCCCGGTGCAGGGCGACCAGCCGCCAGCGCTCGTCGAAGACGGGTGCGCCGGAGGAGCCGTACTCGGTGTCCGTCCAGTACTGCACGACCTGCTCGTCCACGTGCCGGACGACGTTGTGCCGGGCGGCGAGCTTCTTCACCAGGCCGTGCGGGTGCTGGATGATGCAGACCCGGTCGCCCTCGGCGACGGTGGCCCGGTCGGGGATCGGCACCACCAGGGCGTCCTCGGGCAGGGGATCGGCGGTGCGGATCACGGCCCAGTCGCCCTCGGGCCGGCCGACGGCGGTGGCGGGGTCGCAGCGGACGGTGCGGTACCTGAGCTCCCGCCCGTCGAGGTCCTGCTCGTAGCCGAACCAGGCCTCGACCGCCTCGGCGGGCCGGTCGTCGGAGTACAGGACGTGGTGGTTGGTCAGCAGGAGGTCGGGCCCGATCCGGAAGGCGGTGCCGTAGCAGGCCTGGCCGTCGGGGTGGGTGACCAGCAGGCGGCAGACGGCGGTGGCGAGTTCGGCGCCGCGGCGCAGGAACGCGACGTCCTGGAACCCGGAGGCGCGGAAGATCTGGCGTTCCTGTTCGTCGGGGTCCCGGAAGGCGGCCCAGGTGCCCGACGGGAGCTCCGGTTCGGGGGCGGGGAGCACGGGCCGGGCGGCGAGCAGTTCGCGGACGCGGGCGGCGAGCGCCTGGTCGGGGCCCGCGGCGATCCGGTCGAGCAGCGGGCGGAGCTTCTCCTGTTTCCGGGCGACGGTGATGAGGTCGAACCAGACCAGGGACATCGGCTGGTCCCAGTTGACCTCGGCCGGGGCGATGCCCGCCTGCTGGGCGAGCTCCAGCACCGGGTTGACCCGGAAGTGGACGGAGGCGAGCAGGTCGCGGAGTTCGACGGCACCGGGGTCGGTCCACCGGAAGGGGTAGCTGTCCAGGAAGTGGGTCGTTCGCGGTTCGGGGTTCGTCGTCGCCATGCCCTGTGTGCTCGCTCGTCGGAGAGGGGGAGGTCGTGCTGCGAGGATCGTTACGGCTGGAAGGCCCAGTACGCGCCGTCCGGGTGCGGGACCCGGGCCAGTCCGTAGCGCTGGGACGGCCGGTGGCCGTGGCGCAGCAGCCCGTACAGGTCGGAGAGGACGGAGCGGTGGTCGCCCGGGTAGGAGTGGCCCGTCAGGCCGGTGTCGAGCTCGGAGACGTCGACGGTGTCCAGGCCGGGCGCGACCACCACGCCCGGGCCGGCCTGGCCCGCCCGGGGGTGTTCGGCGAGGAGGCGGGAGGCGGCGAGCGCGCGGTCGTTGGCGGAGACGTAGAGGGTGCAGCCGCGCGCCTGGTTGACGATCCGGGGCACGAGCTGGCGGAACACCTCGGCGTCGACGTCGGGCGCGGTGAAGACGACCTGACCGAGCCGGCCCGCGCCCTCGGGGAGCGCGGTGGTGTCCAGGTCGGCCAGCGCGTCGACGACCACCCGGTTGCCCATGCTGTGGGCGACGACGTGCAGTTCGTCGACGCCGGTGTCCGTCAGCACGTGCCGCAGGAACTCCTGGAAGTACGGGACGGCCCGGCGGGCGGCGTTGCCGTCGGCCGCGTAGTCGGTGACGGAGGCCTTGGACGGCCAGCTGTACAGCATGGGGAGGCCGGTGAAGTTCAGGTCGTAGGCGATCTGGGCGGCGCGGACGGCGGCGTCGGCGAAGGAGACGTTGTATCCGTGGACGAACACCAGTGCCGATCGGGGGGTTTCGCCGCCCCCGGGGAGGTGGTGGCCATGGGCGCGCTCGGCGAACCCGGCGGCGGTGAGCGGGCTGACGTCGCCGAGCTGGGTGTCCCGGGCCGGGTTGGTGCGGAACCGCAGCCGCCACCAGCGGGGCTTCTCGACGGCGCCGATGCGGTGGTCGTCGGGGACGTTCACCAGGGCTTCCCCGTACGACAGTTGGCCGCGGTCGCCGCCGTAGGCCGCGCTGGTGCCGCTCCCGCCGGCCGGCGCGCGGTCGGTGGCGTAGAGGACGGGGACGAGCAGCGAGCGCAGCGCCGCACCCCAGGAGGGCGGGGGAGCGTCCGGGCCGAAGCGCTCCTGGCCGTCGACGAGCGCGTCGAACGCGGCGACGAGGAGGTCGCCCAGCGGCGGGTAGGCCTCGAAGGCGGCGGCCACCGCCTGGGCGGCCTCCTCGACGGGATCGGCCCCGTCGGCCCCTTCGGTCCCGGCTGACGGCGCACCGCCGCGCGCGCTCTCCAGGGCGCGCAGCGCCACCAGGACCTCCGCCTCCAGACGCTCGCGCTCGGCCTCGGACAGGCTGTCGGGCACCTTCGGCCAGACCCGGGCGACGGCCGGCTCCAGCACCTCCCACATGTCCACCATCGTCCCCCACCTGGCTTGTTCACGACGTACCCGACGGCGTGACAACGCGACAGCACGTGTCGAACCGGATCGCTCGCATCATAGGTCGTGGAGGGCCGCGCGCGGGCGGTTCGCCCAGGTCCGGTGCCGGATCGGGCCACTGTCACGAACGCGTACCGGGGAGAATCTGAGGATGTATCAGAAATCGGAGCACGCCTGACGGTTGACAGGGCCGCGTGTTAGCTTCCGATCGTGTCCCCATCAACTCCGCTCCCGCTCCCGCTGGCCTTCGACACCGCCGGCCTCGAACCGCTCGACGAGGGCCGGTGGTTCGTCCCGGACACCTGGAACGACGTGGTGGTGCTGAGCGTGCGCGAGGCGCTGCCGCCCGCCCCCGTCTGGCTGGACGGGATCGAGGCGCTGCGGGTGACCCTGGCGCGCGGCCACGCCGCGGCCGGCGGCTCGCTGCTGGAGGCGGCGGCGGTGTCGCTGGGCGGTGTTCCGGCGCTCTACACCCTGGTGTCCGAACGACTGCCCGGCTCCCGCACCGGCTTCCGGTTCCGGGGCTCGTTCCTGCTCGCCAGGTCGACCGTCACCGCCGTGCTGACCGGCCAGTTCCAGGAGTCGGGCGTCACCGGCGTCCGCGAGTCGATGGTGCGCCTCAAGCTCGACCCGGCGGGGACGGACAGCGGCGGCCACCCGTACGACCCGGAGCTGCCGTACGAGCGCAGCCACGCCGCCGACTGGGACCCGATGTTCCCGAGGCACGCCCTCTCGCTGGCCCGGGCCTGGGCCCGGACGGTGTGCCGGACGGCCGTGGTGGCACCGGCGTTCGCCGCGCTGCCGCCGTACCGGGCCGCCTGAGGTGTCCGGACCGGCCGTCGGGGTTCCGGCGCCCTGGACGGTCGGCGAGGTGGTCGCCGACCAGTACCGGGTGCTGCGGGTGCACACCGAGGGCGGCATGGGCGTGGTCTACCGGGTGCGGCACCTGGAGTGGGGCGTCGACCTGGCGGTGAAGTGCCCGCGCCCCGAGCTGTTCGGCACGCCGGAGCAGCAGGAGCGGTTCGTCCGCGAGGCCGAGACCTGGGTGTCGCTCGGTCTGTACCCGCACGTCTGCGGCTGCCACTACGTCCGTGTCCTGGACGGGCTGCCACGGGTCTTCGCCGAGTACCTGCCGGGCGGCAGCCTGCGGGAGTGGATCGACGACCGGCGGCTCTACGCGGGCGGCCCGGCCGAGTCCACGGCCCGCATCCTGCGCCTGGCGGTGGAGACCGCCTGGGGCCTGCGGCACGCGCACGAACGCGGCCTGGTGCACCAGGACGTCAAGCCCGCCAACGTCCTGCTGGACCTGGACGGCACCGCCAAGGTCACCGACTTCGGGCTGGCCCAGGCGCGGGCCACGGGCGGTGAACGGGTGTCCGGCGGCGGGATGACCATGGCGTACGCCTCGCCGGAGCAGGCCAGGCGCGAACCGCTGGACCATCGCACCGACCTCTACAGCTTCGCGGTGTCGGTGGTGGAGATGTTCACCGGCGAGGTGACCTGGCTGATGGGCCCGGTGGTCGGCGAGGCGCTGGCCTCCTACCGGTCGGGTGGCGGTCGCGGGTTCACGCCCGGCTCGACCTGGCGTCCGGAAGGGGACGGCCCGCCGCCGCTGCCGGAGCCGGTCGCCGAGCTGCTGGCCCGCTGCCTGCGCGAGCGCCCGGCCGACCGGCCCGCCTCGATGGCCGAGGTGGCCGACGAACTCGCCGACATCCACCTTCAGTTGACGGGGCGGGCGATCGACCGCGGAGAGCCGCGCGAGGCCGAGCTGCGCGCCGACGAGCTCAACAACCGGGCCGTCTCGATGCTGGACCTGGGCCGCGCGCCGGAGGCCGAAGCAGCCTTCGGCGCGGCCCTCGCCGCCGACCCGCGCCACCCGGAGGCGACCTACAACTCCGGTCTGATGGACTGGCGGCAGGGCGGACTCACCGACGAGGACCTGCTCGCCGCCCTGGACGCGGCCAGGGCGGACGGCGGCGCCGCGCGGCTGGGGCCGCTGATCGACGCGGTGCAGCGCGAACGCGGCGCCGCCGGCCCCGCCGCCGAGCCGACCACCTGGACCGTGCCCTGGTACGAGTACGAGCGCTGGACGGATTCGCCCTGGGACGGTGGCCGGACCCGGCGGGCGGCACCCGACATCGAGATCCGGCCCACCCCCGACGGCCGGCTGGCGCTCACGGCCTGCGACGGCGCCGTCAAGCTCTGGGAGGTGGCCACCGGCCGGTGCCTGCGGAAGCTGGACGAGCTGCGGCACACGGTGGACCTCGACGCCGAGGCACGGCGGGCCGTGGGCGTCGGCTCCGACGGCCTGGTCCGGCTGTTCGACCTCGGCGACGGCCGCTGCCTGCGGGTCTTCACCCCGTACTACCGGTCCGGCAGCACCACCGTCCGCCCGCTGCGGCTGCTCGCCGGGGCGGGCCTGGTGGTCGGCGGCACCAGCGACGGCACGGTCCTGGGCTGGGAGCTGACGACCGGCCGGGCCCGCTTCATCCTGGACGGCTTCTCGGGCGGCACCGTCGAGGCGACCGCGGACGGCCGGCTGCTGGTCTTCGACGGTCCCGAGGGAGTGGTCGCGGTGCGCGATCCAGCTGGCGCCGGTGAACAGACCCCGCTGCTGGAACGCCGCTACGCGCACGAACCGTGCTGCCTCAGCCGGGACGGCCGCACCGTGGCCGCCGCCGTCGGCGACCGGCTCCGGGTGCACGGCCCGGGCCTCGACGCGGAGATCGCCGCCGGCCACGGCGCCGGGCACCGCCTCGCCCTGAGCCCCGACGGGCGGCTGCTGGCTGGCGGGGGCCTGGACGGCGCGGTCCGCCTCTGGGAACCGGACACCGGCCGCTGCCTGCGCACCTTCCGCGGGCACCGGGGCCACGTCGACGCCGTGGTGTTCCTGGCCGACGGCAGGCACCTGCTCTCCGCCGGGCGGGACGGCACCGCCCGACGCTGGCCGCTGCCCGAGCCCCACCCGGCCGCGGCCCGGCTCAGCCGCCCCCGTCGGCACGCCGAACTGGACGACCTGAGCAGCCGGCTGGCCGCGCTGGTCGAGCGGGCCGGGCGGGAGCACGCGGCCGGCCGCTGCGCCGCCGCCCTCGACCTGCTCATCCGCGCCCGGGCCCTGCCCGGCCACGAGCGCGATCCCCGGGTGCTGACCGCCTGGCAGGAGCTGGCCCGCGACCGGCGGGTGACCCGCACCGGACTGCGGGCGGCCTGGCCCGCCCGGGTGCTGTACGACGGCGCCTGGGGCGCGCCGGCCCTGGCGCCGGACGGCCGGACGGTGGCCGTCCGGGTGTCCGGGGGCATCCAGCTGCTCGGTGCGGAGACCGGTGAGCGCGGGCCGCTGATCGAGGGCCTGTCGCGGGTGCACGGCAGGCTCCGCTTCACCGGTGACGGTCGGACGGTGCTGTTCGCGGGCGGCGACGGGACCCTGGGCTCCTGGTCCGCGGCGACCGGTGCCCGGCTCAGCTCGGCCCGGCTCGCCCTGGGCGCGGGGACGGCCTGGTTCACCGCGGACGGGCGGTTCGTCCTGGCCCGTGGCGCCGACGACGGGATCCGGCTGTTCGAGACGGCCACCGGCGCCTGCCGCCGGACCCTGGAGGGCGACCACGGCCGGGGGCCCGACCTCTGGGGGCCCGCGCTCTGGCTCTCCCCCCACGGGCGCACCGCCGTCACCGCGGGCCCGAAGCACTCCATCGGGCTCTGGGACGTCCCCACCGGCCGCCGCCTGCGGGAGTTCCACGGCCACACCGCCACCGTGACCGAGCTGCTGGTCGACGCCGACCGCGGAGTGCTGCTCTCCGGCTGCGGCCAGGACCGCGCGATCCGGGTCTGGGACCTGCGCACCGGGGCCTGTCTGCGGGTCCTCGACGACCAGCCGGGCGGCACCGGGGCGCTCCGGCTGAGCCCGGACGGGCGGTTCGTGCTGTCGCTCGGCGAGGACGACGGCGCGCTGCGGGTCTGGGAGCTCGGCACCGGCCGCTGCCTGCGGGTGCTGGCCGGCCGTCCGGCCGGCTTCTCCGGGGTCGAACCGGGCCCGGACGGCGGCTCGGCGGTGTGCGTCCGCGGTGACGGTTCCGTTCAACTCTGGTGCCTGGACTGGGAGCTGGCGGTCCGTCGGCAATCATGACGGGAGCGTCGAGGAGAGAGGGGAGGCCGTCGTGTGGTTCGGCCGTAAGCGCAACAAGAAGGCGTCCGAGAAGGCGTCTGCGAAGGCGTCCGGGAAGGCCGGGAGCGACCTGGCGCCGCTGACCCGGGCGATCATGGAGCTGAGCGGCGACCCGGGGCTGGACAGCCGGGTCGCCCGGCAGGAGCGGCAGGCGCGGTCCGGCGATGCCGAGGCCCTGATCCGTCTGGGGGCCCGGCTGCTCGACGAGGGCCGTGACGCCGAGGCCGAACAGCAGTTCCGCCGCGCCGCCGAGCTCGGCGAACCGCTGGCCATGCACAACCTGTCCGTGGTGCTGGGGAAGGCCGGCCGGGCCGCCGAGGCCGCGTCCTGGCAGCAGCGCGCCGCCGAACTCGACTGCGCTCCCGCCATGGTCGGCGCCGGCTTCCGCGCCGTCGACGAGAACCGCCTGGCCGACGCCGAGCGGTGGTTCCGCGGAGCGGCGGACCAGGGCGAGGACCAGGCCGCGTACATCCTGGGCGTGCTGCTGTCCGAGGCGGGCCGCACCGCCGAGGCCGAGCGGTGGCTGCGGGCCGCCGCCGACAAGAAGAACGCGGAGGCGATGTACTCGCTGGCGTACCTGGTGCAGGGGGCCGGACGCGAGCCCGAGGCCGAGCTCTGGTACCGGCGGGCCGCCGACGAGGGGCACCCGCAGGCGATGAACAACCTGGGCACCGTCCTGCGCTACAGCGACCGGGTGGCCGAGGCGCAGGAGTGGTTCCGTCGCTCGGCGGAGGCGGGCGAGCCGATGGGCATGCTCAACCTCGGCGAACTGCTGGAGGCCGGCTCGCCCGAGCGGGCCGCCGAGTGGTACCGGCAGGCCGCCCGACGGGGATCGGCGAAGGCGCAGCGGCATCTGACGCGGATGGCGGAGCAGGGCCCGGGGCGGCCCGCATGAGCGAGGCCACGGTCGTCCTGCACCAGGTGGGCGGCCCCGGGACCGGCGACGAGCACGTCTTCACCGAGCGCACCACCTGCCTGCTCGGCCGGGCCGCCGAGTGCATGCCGCGGCTGCCGGACGACGAGCGCCACCGCACCGTCTCCCGGCACCACTGCCTGCTCGACATCAACCCGCCCGACATCCGGATCCGCGACTTCGGCAGCCTCAACGGGACGTACGTCAACGGGAGGAAGATCGGTCAGCGCGCCCGGAACCAGAGCCCGGAGGAGGGCGCGGAACTCGACCTCCCCGAGCACGACCTGGCCGACGGCGACGAGATCCGGATCGGCGACACCGTCTTCCGGGTCGGCCGGTCCGCCCCCACCCTGCGCCTGCGACCGGCCCGCTGCGCGGCCTGCGGCCGGGACACGGCGGACGAGACCGACGGCCGGGACGGCAGCTACGTCTGCGCGACCTGCCGCGCCGAACCCGGCATGGTGCTGCGGCAACTGCTCGCGCTGGCCCGCCAGGGCGGCGGGGCCGTCGCCTCGCTCGCCGACTACGAACTGTCGGCCCAGCTCGGCCGGGGCGGGATGGGCACCGTCCACCTGGCCCGCCACCGGGGGACCGGCCGGGAGGTGGCACTGAAACTGATGCTGCCCAAGGTGGCGGCCGGCACCCGGGCGCGGGCCCTGTTCCTGCGCGAGGTCGCCGTCACCCGCACCCTGCACCACCCGAACATCGTCACCCTGCACGAGGTCGGGTTCGCCGGCGGCACCTTCTTCTTCACCCTCGAGTACTGCCGCGGCGGCAGCGTCGAGGACCTGCTGGGCCGACGCGGCGGGCGACTGCCGGCGGACGAGGCCGTACCGCTCGCCCTCCAGGCGCTGTCGGGACTGGCCCACGCCCACGCGGCCGGCGTGGTCCACCGCGACCTCAGCCCGGGCAACCTGCTGCTCGACCACGGGCCGGACGGCCGACCGGTGGCGAAGGTGGCGGACTTCGGCCTGGCCAAGGCCTTCGACCAGGCGGGCCTCAGCGGCCTGACCCGCACCGGTACCACGGCCGGCAAGCCCTCCTGCATGCCCCGCCAACAGATCGTCAACTTCCGCTACGCCACCCCGGAGGTCGACGTCTGGGGACTGGCCGCCTGCCTCTACAAGATGCTGACCGGCCGCTACCCCCGCCCCTTCCCGCCCGGCACCGACCCGTGGCAGGTCGTCCTGCAGACCCCGGCCACCCCGCTGCGGGAGGTGGCGCCGCACCTCCCGCGCCGCCTCGCCGAGGTGGTCGACCAGGCCCTCCGCGAGCAGCCGGCGATCGGCTTCCCGGACGCCGCCGCCTTCGCGGCGGCCCTCCGGGAGGTGCTCTGACCGGCCCGCCCCCGGCACCCGGGGCGGCCGCTACCGCTCGTAGACCATCTCGGGGAAGCGCGGCGACGGGCCGTCCAGGAGGTGGTCGTCGTGGCCGCGCAGCCAGCGGTCGAAGAACGACGCGACGTACGAGCGGGTGGCCAGCACCGCGCGGTCCGGGGGAACGTCGCCGACGGCGCCGGTCAGGTCCGTCCCGCTGATCGCGCCCTGGCGGGCGAGCTGGGGCAGCAGGGACTGCGCGTCGGTGTAGGAGCCGTGGCGGGAGCCGGTGAGGGTCACGTCGGCGTGCCAGCCGGTGCTGTGCCGCCACAGGGCGTCCCAGCCGGGCTGCCGGTGGTAGCTGCCGGATTCGGGGTCCTGGGTGCCCATGAGCAGGAAGGGCCGGGTGAGGCCGTCCTCGGCGGCGGTGGGCAGGGGCAGCTGGACCCCGGAGCCGTCCGGGTTGGAGAAGTGCAGCTGGCCGTCGAGGTTGACACCGGCCTTGAGGCGCGGATCGTCGTGCATGGTCTGGAGGGCCGCGGAGCCGCCGCCGGAGTGGCCGACCATGCCGATCCGGTCGAGGTCGAGGGAGGCGGCGAGGCCGGCCGGCAGCCGCTCGTCGTGGCGCAGCCCGGCGAGCCGGTCCAGGACGAAGCGGGTGTCGTCGACCCGGCTCTGCAGCATCCTGCGCAGGAGGGCGCTCATGTCGAGGCCGGGCTGGGCCAGCAGCGCGGGGAAGACGGAGGTGGCGAGGTCCCCGTCGGGGAAGGCGACCTCGGAGGCCTCGTAGGTGTGGTCGACGGTGACGACGACGTAGCCGCGCGAGGCGAGGTCCTCCACCAGGCCGGTGCCCCAGGTGCGCGGGTCGCCGAAGCCCGCCGAGTACAGCACGACGGGCCGCTTGCCACCGGGGAGGGCGGGCGCGTCGGCGCGGGCGTGGGTGCGGATTCCCGCCCAGTCGGTGCGGCCGGGCTCGAACCGGTAGTCGCTCTGGCCGACGCTCCCGGCGCTGCCGAAGTGCTCGGCGGCGGCGGGGACCATGTACGGCGCGCGGTCGTCGCCGGTGGCGGCCCGGGGGGTCGGGTACCAGAGGCTGATCATCAGCTTGCGGTGCTGCCCGGGCTTCCAGGGATCGTCCCGGCGGTCGTCCGTGAGCTGCAGGGACGTCGTGCCGACCGGGTACGGCCCGGTGGGCTGCGGCAGCCAGGCCCTGGCCTGCTGCCCGGTGCCCGGCCCCGGCGCCGCCACCGCGCCCGGCGCGCCGACCACGCCCAACGTCACCGTCGCCGCCAGCAGCACCGCCGCCACGGCCCGTCCTCGCCCGCTCATCGTCGTCTCCCCCTCGTTCGGTTTCCGTCGTCGCTTTCGACACGGGCGACGGTACGGGCGAGGCGGGGCGGACGCCGTCATACAGGGGCGCCAAGTCCGCTGTAGTACCCCGGTATGACGGGGCGTTCCGGAGTGTCAGGTGATTCCCCGGTTTCCACCGCTCCGTCCGCTGCCGAGGGCCTCCGGTGGGGCGGCCGCCGTGCGGGGAGGCATACGGTGAACACCGAGCCGGTGCCGGGGGTGCTGGCCGCGTGGACGGCGCCGCCGTGGAGTTCGGCGAGTTTGCGGACGATGGCGAGGCCGAGGCCGCTGCCGCCGCTCTGGCGGTTGCGGGACTTCTCGGCCCGCCAGAACCGTTCGAAGACCAGCGGCAGGTCCGCCGGGGCGATGCCGTTGCCGGTGTCGGCGACCTCGATGAGCAGGGCGTCGGCCTCCGGACGGGTCCGCAGGGTGACGGTGCCGCCCGCCGGGGTGTGGCGGACGGCGTTGGCCACCAGGTTGCCGACCATCTGGCGCAGGCGTACCGGGTCGGCGGACAGCTCGTACCGGGCCGTGGCGGTGTCCGTGTCGACGACCAGGGTCACGCCCGACGCCTGCGCCAGGGCGCCGTGCGCGGTGGCGGCCTGGGCGAGCAGGTCCTCGGCGTCCACGGGCTCGCGGTGCAGGGCGAGTTCGCCGGCGTCGGCGGCGGCGAGGTCCCGCAGGTCGTCGATCAGGTGCTGGAGCAGCAGGGCCTCCTCCAGCAGCGAACTCGTCAGGGCGCCGTCGGCGGTGACGACGCCGTCCTCGACGGCCTCCAGCCAGCCGCGGATGTTGCTCAGCGGGGTTCGCAGCTCGTGCGCGATGTCGCCCACCATCGCGCGGCGCAGCTCCTCCAGCTGTTCGCGGCGCTCCGCCATGGCGTTGAAGGCGGCGGCGAGTCCGGCGATCTCGTCCCGGCCGGTCGCGGTCACCCGGGCGGAGAGGTCCCCGTCGGCCATCCGCCGGGCGGCCCGGGTGAGGGCGTTCAGCGGTCGGGAGAGCCGCAGGCCGACCGCCGTGGTGATCGCCACGGTGACGGCCAGCACCAGCGCGGCGACCTCGACGACCCGCCCGCGGTGGGGCGCGGACAGGACGGGGGCCGGCTCCGCCGTGCCGGAGGGCGCGCCGACGAACAGCAGCACGGGCGGAGCCACGTACCGGACGAGCTGCTGGCGACGGGAGTTGGCGAGGCAGGCGGAGACCACCTGGTCCTGCTCCCGGTCGAGGGACGGGGTCCACCGCAGGGACAGGGACAGCTGGACGGGCCGGATCCGCTGGCGCTCCAGGCAGGCGTTGACCAGCCCGGTGAGGTCGGCGAGAGCGGCGCTCTCGGTGCCGGTCGGGGCGTCCAGCACCTGCGGCGACGCGCAGCGCACACCCGAGGCGGCCTGGCCGCCGGGGACGTTCACCACGGGGTGTCCGGCGGCGTCGTCGGTGACGGTCGGCTCGACGCCCAGGGCCGACCGCAGGCAGTCGGCGCGGTCCCGGGCGGCTTCCTCCATGGCGGCGCGCTCGGCGGCCGTCATCCGGAACGGGCCCAGGGCGCGGGCGTCGATCCGGTCGGCGGGGGCGTCGGGCAGCATGGCGAGGTCGACCGAGAGCGGGTCGACGGTGGTGGTGGGCGTACGGGGCAGGGCTGTTCGGCCGGCGGCGGTGTCCCGGGCGGCGGTGGCCGAGGGGGCCGCGGCGGGTGTGGCCGCCGCCGAGTCGATGACCGGGTCGAAGCGCGGCGTGGCCAGCAGGATGCGCTGCCCGGTGTCGGCCGCGAGCCTCCGGACGGTCGGCTCCGCGCCCGTCCAGTCGGGGTGGGTCGCGGCGTAGCCGAGCAGTTCGTGGTAGATCCGGACCTGGTCCGCTAGGACCTGGTGCTGCTCCTGCCGGATCGCGCCCGTCGTGGTGCGGGCCGTCAGCCAGGCCGTCGCGGCGATGGAGCAGAGGGAGACCAGGGCGGAGAGGGCGAGCAGCCGGAGCAGCAGCGTCCGGCGGGGAGGGGCGTCACGACGCACCGTGCGGCTCCTCGGCGAGCTTGTAGCCGATGCCGTAGACCGTCAGGAGCCGGGTGGGGCGCCGTGGTTGGGGCTCGATCTTGCGGCGCAGGTTCATCACGTGGGTGTCGACGGTGCGGGTGGTGATGTACCGGTCGATGCCGTGCAGCTGCTCCAGCAGCTGGGCGCGGGTGAAGACCCGGCCGGGCTGGGCGGCCAGCACCTCCAGCAGCCGGAACTCGCCGGGGGTGCAGCTGACGGGCCGTCCGTCGGCGGTGATCTCGTGGCGCAGCGGGTCGACGGTGAGGGCCCCGGCGGTCAGCACGCCCGGCTGCGGCGCGGTCGGCGTGGCCGGGGGCGTGGCGGAGTCCAGGGGCAGGGACTGGGGCAGGGGTCGGGAGCCGCGGCGCAGCAGGGCGCGGACCCGGGCGACGAGTTCCCGGGGGCTGTACGGCTTGGTGAGGTAGTCGTCGGCGCCGAGGTCGAGGCCGAGCAGCAGGTCCTCCTCGCCGGTGCGGGCGGTCAGCATCAGCACCGGGACGGCGGATTCGACGCGCAGGGCGCGGCAGACGTCGAGCCCGTCCATGACGGGCATCATCACGTCGAGGACCAGGAGTTGGGTCGGGCCTCGGCGGGCCTCCTCCAGCGCGGAGCGGCCGTCGTGGACGACGACGACGTGATGACCCTCCCGTTCCAGGTACAGCCGGACCAGGTCCGCCTGCTTGGGATCGTCCTCGGCAACCACGACGTGTGCGCACATGACCATGATCGTAAAGCGCCTTCGGAGGGCACCCCCACCGGTTCGGGACGGCCTCCCGACAAGTTCCTGACATCTCCGGACCAGGGTGGGGGAATCCGCCGGGGCACGTGTCCCGGACCCTGCTGCGAAAGGCGCCCGCCTGATGCCCTCCTCCCGTCCGGTGTCCCTCACCGCCCGCGCCCTCGGGGCGGCCCTGCTGCTCTCCACCGTCCCCGCCGTCGCGGCGACGGCCGCCACCCAGGGGCCGACCCCCGCCGCCGCCACGGCCGTTCCCGCCGCCGCGCCGACCGTCACGGCGGCGGAGGTGATGCCGCACCTCCAGGCTCTGCAACGGATCGCGGACCACAACGGCGGCAACCGCGCGCACGGCACCCGGGGGTACGCGGAGTCGGTGGCGTACGTGAAGCGGGCGCTGGACCGGGCCGGCTTCCAGACGCAGCTGCGCCGCTTCTCCCACGACGGCAAGGACGGCTACAACCTGATCGCCGACTGGCCGGGCGGCGACCCGGACCACGTGCTGCTCTCCGGCGCCCACCTGGACAGCGTCCCGATGGGCCCGGGGATCAACGACAACGGCTCCGGCTCGGCGGCCGTCCTGACCACCGCCCTCCAGGTCGCCAAGGCCAAGCTGAAGCCCGAGCGGCACCTGCGCTTCGCCTGGTGGGGAGCGGAGGAGGCGGGGCTGGTCGGCTCGGCGGACTACGTCAAGAACCTGTCCGCCGACGACCGCAAGGCCATCGACCTGTACCTCAACCTCGACCAGGCGGGCAGCAAGAACCTCCAGCAGTACCTCGTGGTGAAGGACGAGAAGAACGGCGGGGCCGCGGCCTTCAAGGCCTTCGAGAACTGGTTCGGCAGCCGGGGCTTCGCCACCTTCGACATCCCGTTGGACAGCTCCGACACCGAGTCGTTCGGGAAGGCCGGCATCCCGACGTCCGGCTTCAGCAGCGGCGTCTCGGACTGCCTCCACAGCGCGTGCGACGACCTCGCCAACGTCGACCCCGCGACGCAGGCGACCAGCACCAACGCGCTGATCGGCGTGGTGTGGCAGTACGCCGCCTCCGCTGCCACGGCCCGACCCTGATTCCCCGTCGTCTCCAGGAGCCACAGATGCGCGCACCACTGAGCCACCACCGCCGCAAGGCCGCCACCCTGGTCGCGGCCGCCACCGCCCTCGGCGTCGCCCTGACCGCCGCCCCCGCGGGAGCGGCCGGCATCGGGGACCCGTACTTCCCCGAGGACGGCAACACCGGCTACGACGTGGCGAACTACGACGTCCGGATCGCCTACGACCCGGCGCACCCCGACCGGTTGGACGGCGACACCACCGTCACCGCCCGGGCCCTGCGCCCCCTCGACCGCCTCTCCCTGGATCTGAAGGGCTTCCAGGTCGCCTCGGTCACCGTGAACGGCGCCCCGGCCAGGTCGTTCTCCCGCTCCGGCGAGCACAAGCTGGACATCGAGCCCGCCCGCCGGGTGGCCGGCGGCGCCACCTTCGCCGTACGGGTCGTGTACGCGGGCAAGCCCGACCCCGAGGGCTGGCACCAGCTGGTGTCCGGCGGCGTCAACGCGATGGGCGAGCCGCACGGCGCGACCTCCTGGTTCCCGTCCAACGACCACCCGTCCGACAAGGCCACCTTCTCGCTCACCGCGACCGTCCCCGACGGCTGGACGGCCATCGGCAACGGCCGGCCCGGCCCGACCACCGGCAAGGACGGCTCGACGACCTTCCGCTGGCGCGAGGACAAGCCGATGGCGACGTACCTCAGCACCGTCGCCATCGACAGGTTCACCGTCCACCGCTCGGAACTGGCCGACGGGACACCGGTCATCACCGCCTACGGCCCGGACGTGCCGATCGACGACGTGGCCAAGGCGACGGAGGCCCAGCAGCCGGAGATCATCGCCTTCCTGGCCTCCAGGTTCGGCCCGTACCCGTTCTCCTCCGCGGGCGCCATCGTCCGCAGCTGGACCAAGGAGTCGGGTACCGGCGCGCCGGACCTGGAGACCCAGAGCCGGCCCACCTACACCAACTACTTCTGGGACGCCGCGGCGGTCCACGAGATCTCCCATCAGTGGTTCGGCGACAGCGTCTCGTTCACCGACTGGCGCGACGGCTGCATCGCCGAATGCGTCGCCCAGTACGCCAACCAGCTGTGGGACGAACACCAGGGCAGCGACCTCGACACCGGCTTCTACGCCCCCACCGTCCAGGAGAACCGGAACAAGCCGGAGTTCTGGTCCACCAAGCTGTACGACCCGGGCCAGGGCAAGGAACTCGCCCCGGCCCTCTACTTCAAGGGCTCGCTGATGATGCACGCCCTGCGGCGCACCGTCGGGGACGACGCGTTCTTCGGCACCCTCAAGCGCTGGACCGCCGACCACGCCTACGGCAACGCCTCCTTCCCCCAGTTCGAGGCCCTCGCCGCGAAGGTCTCCGGCAAGGACCTCAAGGGCTTCTTCGACGCCTGGGCCCACGGCACGACGATCCCCCCGCAGCAGTACCTCTACCCCGGCTCCCTGGCCCCGCTGGCCGGCCGGTAGCAGCCCGCTGACGACCGTGCCCGCGGAGGGGCTGTCCCGCTCGGGGACAGCCCCTCCGTCGTGGTGCGGCAGCGGCGACGGTCCAGGCCGTGCCGGTGGGCTGTTTTCTGCCAAATTGGTCTCTACCATTGCCCCGAATCCGGGATTCCGGAAGGCTCGCCGCCGAGCGCCGGGAAGCGGACTCCGGCGTTCTCGCCCGAGGGAGGATCCACCGAGATGGCATTGCGCACAGCGGTTTCCACCATGGCCCTGGCCGGACTGCTGACGGTTGCGGGTGGCCTGGCGGCCGCTCCCGCCGCCCAGGCGTCCACGACGAGGACGACCGGATACACCTACATCGGCATGTACCCGAGCGGCGCCGCGTGCGACGCCGCCGGCCGGGCCTACGTGGCCCGGGGGGAGGCGGTCAGCTACTTCTGCGACGTGGCCCCGACCACGGCCCGGCTCTCGGTCTGGTTCTACTGAGACCGCCTGCCGGGGGCCGTACGGGGTCCGGGCTGACGTCCGCTGCGGCGGGTGTCCGGCGGTGTGACTCCGGCTGAACCGGCAGGTCCGGGTGAGGAGTCGGGGGCGTTCGCGGCGGAGTTCTTCGCTCCGCCGCGGCGCTCGGCCTCCGGCGGTGGGCCCGCCGCCGGAGCGGCAGCCGTACCCCCTGGCCGTTTGCCTGTCCGGGTGGCCTTTTACCATCGTGTCGGATTCTCCGACGGACGGTGCCGCCCGCTTGGCCGCTGTGGCCGGGGGGATCGCCGTCCGACACCCACACGGCACCACGACTCCACCGCAGACGCTGGAGTCGTGCATCTAGGAGGAACGTTCATGCAAGCCCGGAAGATCGGCGCGGTCGCCGCGACAGCGGTGGCAGTCCTGGCGGCCCGCGACCTCGTCCAGAAGAGGCACGCGCTCCTCCGGAACTTCCCGGTGGTCGGCCACGCCCGCTACCTCCTGGAGACGATCGGGCCGGAGCTGCGGCAGTACATCGTGACCTCCAACGAGGAGGAGCGCCCCTTCAGCCGTGACCAGCGCACCTGGATCTACGCGTCGGCGAAGGAGGAGAACAACTACTTCGGCTTCGGCACCGAGGTCGACGTCGAGCACGTCCAGGGGCACGCCTACCTGAAGCAGCGCACCTTCGCCGGTGCCCTCCCCGACGCCCACGACCCGCAGGCACCGCTGCCCTCGGCCAAGGTGCTTGGCGGGCCGCGCGGCCGCGCCAAGGCCTTCCGGCCGGCCAGCGTGGTGAACATCTCGGCGATGAGCTTCGGCTCGCTCTCCGGCGCGGCCGTCACGGCGCTCAACAAGGGCGCGGCGCTGGCGGGCACGATGCACAACACCGGCGAGGGCGGCCTCTCGCCGTACCACCGCAACGGCGGTGACCTCGTCCTCCAGCTCGGGACGGCGTACTTCGGCTGCCGCGACGAGAACGGCGCCTTCAACCTCGACAAGCTCAAGGAGGTCGTCGCCGGCGCCCCCGTCAAGGCGATAGAGATCAAGCTCTCCCAAGGCGCCAAGCCGGGGCTGGGCGGCATGCTGCCGGGCGCGAAGGTGACCCCGGAGATCGCCGGGATCCGCGGCATCCCGGTCGGCCAGGACTGCGCCTCCCCGTCGCGGCACACCGCGTTCGGCGACGTCGACTCGATGCTGGACTTCGTCGAGCTGATCGCCACCGAGACCGGCCTGCCGGTCGGGGTCAAGAGCGCGGTGGGGGAGCTGGGCTTCTGGCAGGAGCTCGCCACGCTGATGGCCCGCGGCGACCGCGGGGTCGACTTCGTGACGGTCGACGGCGGCGAGGGCGGCACCGGCGCGGCGCCGCGGATGTTCGCCGACTCGGTGTCGCTGCCGTTCCGGATGGGCTTCTCCCGGGTCTACGGCACCTTCGCCGAGCTGGGGCTGACCGACGACCTGACCTTCATCGGCTCCGGCAAGCTCGGCCTGCCCGAGAACGCCGCGGTCGCCTTCGCCCTGGGCGCCGACATGATCAACGTGGCCCGGGAGGCGATGCTGTCGATCGGCTGCATCCAGGCGCAGAAGTGCCACACCGACAAGTGCCCCACCGGCATCGCGACCCAGAACGCGTGGCTCGCCCGCGGCCTGGACCCGACGTCGAAGGCCGACCGGGCCGCCGCCTACCTGCGCACCCTGCGCAAGGAGCTGATGAAGGTCTCGTCGGCCGTCGGCGTCGCCCACCCGGCGCTCATCACCGCCGACGACATCGAGATCCTGAACGGCGACTACGAGGCCCGCACCCTGGCCGGCGTGTACGGCTACAAGGAGGGCTGGGGCGAGCTCGGCCCGGAGCTGGCCGAGGAGATCACGGCGCTGATGACCGCCGGGCCGGCCGTCTGATCCACCCTGCCGACCCCCGTCGGCCGGCGTCAGGTCGACCGCGACCCGGAGCGCCGACCGTACGGGGGTTCGGCGCTCCCCGGGGGATTGGTCCAGACCTTAAATGGTCCAGACCTATTGACGGGCCCCGCCGCCCCTCCTACGATCCGGACCGGCACAGCCCCACATGTCCCCCCACCTCACCCAAGCCGGGCGTCGCGCCCCCACGCGTCGGTCATGTCCATGGCGCTCGGCGGGAAGGGAGCACCACATGTTCCGTCGAAGGCCGAGTCGTCCACGCCCGCAGCAGGCGCCCGTGGAACGCGCGTCGCAGGCCCCCCGCACCGGCCGCGCCCGGCACGGGTCGAGCGTCCTGACGCGTTCCCTCGCCGGGGTGAGCGCCGCCGCCGTGATCGGCGCCGGCATCGCCGTGGCGGGCACCGTCACGGCCGGCGCCGCCACCCCCAACCTGGTGTCCAACCCCGGGTTCGAGAACGGGCTCTCCGACTGGACCTGTTCCGGCGGCTCCGGCGCGGCCGTCGGCAGCCCGGTGCACGCCGGCGCCTCGGCGCTCCAGGCCACGCCGACCGGCCAGGACACCGCCCAGTGCACCCAGACCATCAGCGTGCAGCCCAACTCCCAGTACACGCTGAGCGCCTACGTCCAGGGCAGCTACGTCTACCTGGGCGCCACCGGCACCGGCGTCACCAACGCCTCCACCTGGACGGCGAGCAGCCCCTCGTACAGCCAGCTCAGCGTCGGCTTCACCACCGGGGCGAACACCACCTCGGTGACCGTCTTCCTGCACGGCTGGTACGGGCAGCCCGCGTTCTACGCGGACGACGTGGTGCTCACCGGCCCCGGCGGCAGCAGCCCCAGCCCCACCCCGACCACCGCGCCGCCGACCAGCACGCCGCCGACGACGACACCGCCGACCAGCACCCCGCCCACCACCACGCCTCCGACGACGACGCCGCCCACCACGACGCCGCCGAGCGACACCTGCCCCACGAAGCCCAAGCCGTCGGGCAAGGTCCTCCAGGGCTACTGGGAGAACTGGGACGGCGCCCTGAACGGCGTCCACCCCGGCATGGGCTGGGTCCCCATCACGGACAGCCGGATGGCCGCACACGGCTACAACGTCATCAACGCCGCCTTCCCGGTGATCCTCTCGGACGGCACCGTGCTGTGGCAGGACGGCATGGACAGCAACGTCAAGGTCTCCACCCCCGCCGAGATGTGCCAGGCCAAGGCGGCCGGGGCGACGATCCTGATGTCGATCGGCGGCGCCGCCGCGGGCATCGACCTGAGCTCCAGCACGGTGGCCGACAAGTTCGTGGCGACCGTCGTCCCGATCCTCAAGAAGTACAACTTCGACGGGATCGACATCGACATCGAGACCGGCCTGTCCGGCAGCGGCAACATCAACACGCTGTCCGCCTCCCAGGCCAACCTGATCCGCATCATCGACGGCGTGCTGGCCCAGATGCCCGCGGGCTTCGGCCTGACGATGGCCCCCGAGACCGCGTACGTCACCGGCGGCAGCGTCAACTACGGGTCGATCTGGGGCGCCTACCTGCCGATCGTCAAGAAGTACGCCGACAACGGCCAGCTGTGGTGGCTGAACATGCAGTACTACAACGGCAGCATGTACGGCTGCTCCGGCGACTCCTACCAGGCCGGCACCGTGCAGGGCTTCACCGCGCAGACCACCTGCCTGAACAACGGACTGACCATCCAGGGCACCACCATCAGGGTGCCGTACGACAAGCAGGTGCCCGGCCTGCCGGCCCAGCCCGGCGCGGGCGGCGGCTACATGGACCCGGGGTCGGTCGGCCAGGCGTGGAACGCCTTCAGCGGTTCGCTGAAGGGTCTGATGACGTGGTCGATCAACTGGGACGGCTCGAAGGGCTGGAGCTTCGGCGACAACGTCAAGCGCCTCCAGGGGCGTTGATCCCCGGCTGAGCTGACGACGGCCTCCCGCGGCCCGGACCGCGGGAGGCCGTCGTCAGCCGGTGAAGCGGTCGGCGTGCCGCCGGACGACGCGGCCGGCGGCCCCGGTGGCCAGGATCGGTCGCACGGCCCCTCCGAAGGGGCCCGGCCCGGCCGGTCGTCAGATGGTGGCGGTGTCGATGACGAAGCGGTAGCGGACGTCGCTGGAGAGGACCCGCTCGTACGCCTCGTTGATCCTCTCGGCACCGATCAGCTCGATCTCGGCCGCCACGCCGTGCTCGGCGCAGAAGTCCAGCATCTCCTGGGTCTCGGCGATGCCGCCGATGCCCGAGGAGCTCATGCTGCGCCGCCGGCCGCCCAGCGCCCGGATGTCGACCTCCAGCGGCTCCTCCGGGAGGCCGACGTTGACCATCGCCCCGTCGGTGCGCAGCAGGGAGAAGTAGGCGGCGAAGTCGATCGGCGCGGAGACGGTGTTGAGGATGAGATCGAAGGTGCCCGCGAGGCTCTGGAAGGTCGCCGGGTCGCTGGTGGCGAAGTAGTGGTCGGCGCCCAGCCGCAGGCCGTCGTCCTTCTTGCGCAGCGACTGGGACAGCACGGTGACCTCGGCGCCGAGCGCGTGGGCTATCTGCACGCCCATGTGGCCGAGCCCGCCGAGGCCCACCACGGCGACCCGCTTCCCGGGGCCCGCGTTCCAGTGCCGCAGCGGGGAGTAGGTGGTGATGCCCGCGCACAGCAGCGGCGCGGCCTTGTCCAGCGGCAGCGCCTCGGGGACGCGGACCACGTAGTTCTCGTCGACGACCACGGTCTTGGCGTAGCCGCCGTACGTGGGCCGGCCGTCCTTGCCGACGGCGTTGTACGTCCACACCGGGCCCTCGTCGCAGTACTGCTCCAGGCCGGCCCGGCAGTTGTCGCAGGTGCGGCAGGAGTCGACCATGCAGCCGACGCCGACCCGGTCGCCGACCGCGAAGCCGGTGACGCCGGGGCCGACCTCGGCGACGACGCCCGCGATCTCGTGCCCGGGCACCATGGGGAAGACCGCCCGGCCCCAGCCCTCGTGGGCCTGGTGGATGTCGGAGTGGCAGATGCCGGCGAAGGCGATGTCGATCAGCACGTCGTGCTCGCCGACCGCGCGGCGCGCGATGGTCGTACGTTCCAGCGGGGCCTTGGGGGCCGGCACGGCGTAGGCGGCGACGGTGGTGGTCATGGGAGTTCGTACCCTCTCTGCGGATGGAGCCGGGCCGGTCGGGTCGGACGGACCGGGACGGTCGAACAGCACACCCACGGTACTCCTGGGGCCGGTGCGCCCTGCTGGGGCGGTGCCCGCTCCGGGGGGTGACCGGCACGGGTCGGAGGGCCGCCGGTTGTTCGGTGTTTTGTTCAATGACCGAGGGCCGAACCAGAACAACCCCGGTGCGCTACACCGGTAGCGCACGCCACACCCGTGCCGCACGTGGGACCAGGGCCGCAACAGCGGCGAAGGCCGGAAGGGTTCACCAGATGACGACGCTCTGCATCGCGAACAACCGCACCGAGGAGATGGTCGGGGACCTCGCCGGGACGCCGCCGGCGGAGCTGCTGTTCGCCGGGTGCGGGGCGCAGCGGATGCTCTGGTGGGCCGAGGACGGGGACGTCCTGGTGCTGCCCTGGGGGCCCGACCCGGAGTACCTGGCGTACGTCACCGGGCTGACCGGCGTACGGGCCGACAGCCTGGCCTTCGTGGTGCCGCCGCCCGGCGCCCACGGCGACCAGGTGCTCACCGCCGACCGGCTGGCCGACCCGGGCTTCCGCGCCGAGCTGCGCCGCGCGCTGGACGGGCGCACCGTCGACGAGGTGCTGGCCGTCTCGCCGAACGGCGCGGTGGCCGAGCTGGCGGAAGCGCTCGGGATCGGGCACGCCATGCCCGGCCGGCCCTTCGCCGCGCAGGGCGGCAACGCCCTGGTCAACAGCAAGGCGGGGTTCCGGGCGCTGGCCGCCGGCGCCGGGGTGCCGATCCCGCCCGGGCGGGTGGCCGGCTCGCCCGCGGAGGTCGAGGCCGCGATCGAGGACCTGCTGGCGCGGGGGCACAGCGTGATGGTGAAGGTCGAGTACCAGGCGGGCGGCCTCGGCAACGAGATCCTCGCCCGGGACGAGAAGGTGGAGCCGGTCGGCGCCGAGCGGGTGGTGCCGCTGCCGGACCGGGCGGCGGTGGCAGCGTACGTGGCCGAGCGGTGGACCTGGCTGACCGGCGGACGCGGCCAGCGGGTCGTGGTGGAGCGGTACTTCGCCGACTCGGCGCCGCTGTACGCCGAGTTCGTCATCGGGGACACGGGCGCCGTGCTCTCCGGCTGCGGCGAGATGGTCATGCGGCCGGTGGTGGTCGGGGAGATCACCCCGCCGGTCACCCCGGACGCCGGAGCGCGGGACGAACTCGTCCGCGAGGCCGCCCGGCTGTGCGAGGCGTTGCGGGTGATCGGCTACCGGGGCACGGTCAGCGCGGACGCCGTGCTGACCCCCGAGGGCGAGATCTACTTCCACGAGACCAACGCGCGGCTCACCGGCTCCAGCCACCTGCACCACGCCTACGCCGGCCGCCTGCTGCGCCCCGAGCACCGCGGCTCGCGCCACCTCCTGGAGCTGGCCGGCCTCAAGGTGCCGTCCTTCGCCGAGGCGGTGGCGGCGATCGGCGCGGCCGGGCTGGCCTTCGACCGGGAGAGCGGCACCGGCGTGCTGTTCAGCTCCGACTTCGGGCCCGCCGACGGCTCGGTGATGTACTGCGCGGTCGCCGAGGGCCCGGAGGCCGCCCGCGCCCTGGAGGGCGCCCTGCTCGCGCTGTTCGCCGGATGAGTCCCGACCTGGAGGAGAACGGAATGATGCGCGCCGCGCTGATCCACCGCTACGGCGGCCCGGAGGAGCTGAGCGTCGAGACGGTGCCGGAACCGGAGGCCGGCCCGGGCCGGGTGCTGGTCGACGTCACCCTGGCCGGGCTCAACTACGCCGACCTGGAGTGCCGCACCGGCGAGTACCTCAGGTTCCCGCTGCCGGCGGTGCTCGGCGTCGACGTGGTTGGGCGGCGCCGGGAGGACGGCCGGAGGGTCGTCGCGCTGCTGCGCACCGGCGGCGGGTACGCCCACGTGGCCGCGCCCGAGGCGGCGCACACGGTGGAGGTGCCGGACGGCGTGGACGACGAGCAGGCGCTGGGGCTGCTGGAGCAGGGGGCGACGGCCTACGGCGCGCTGACCCTGGCAGGGCGGCTGCGGCCGGGCGACGCCGTCGGGGTGAGCGCGGCCGCCGGCGGGGTCGGGCACCTGGCGGTGCAGCTGGCCAGGGAGCTGGGCGCGAGCCGGGTGGTCGCCCTGTCCTCCACCCCGGAGAAGCGGGAGTACCTGCTCTCGCTGGGCGCCGACACCGTGCTCGACCCGGCCGACCCCGACCTGGCCGGGCGGCTCGCGGAATCGGGCGGGCTGGACCTGTTCCTCGACTCGGTCGGCGGCCCGGTGCTGCGCGCCGGGCTGGCCGGACTGGCGCCCTTCGGGCGGCTGGTGTCGGTCGGGGCGCGCGGCGGGGTGGAGGACGCCTTCACGATGGGCGAGCTGACCGAGCGCTCGGCGGGCGCCCAGGGCTTCTGGCTCAAGCACGTGCTGACGGACCGGGCGCTGTTCGAGGGCGTCGCCGACCACCTGTTCCGGCTCGCCGCCGAGAAGCGGGTGGTGGCGCGGATCGACCGGACCGTCCCGCTGTCCGGGGTGGCCGGGGCGCACCGGGCGATGGCCGCGCGGGAGACCATCGGCAAGGTGCTGGTGGACGTCCACCGCGAGGAGTGAGGGCCGGGATCAGCGGAGCGCCTCCTCCGCCTCGCCCGGGGCCAGCGGCAGGCTGGCGGCCACCCGGTAGCCGCCGGTGGCGAGCCCGCCGGTCTCCAGGGTGCCGCCGTGCAGCGTGACGCGTTCGCGCATGCCGATCAGGCCGTGCCCGGTCCGGGCCGCCGCCCCGGCGGTGGTTCCGCCCGCGGCCCCGGCCGGGCCCGTCCCGGTGCCCGCGCCGTCGTCGCGCACCTCGACGGTGACCCGGTCCGGACGGTACGTCAGCCGGACGTGGGCACTGGCCGGGCCGGCGTGCTTGCGGGTGTTGGTGAGGGACTCCTGGACGATCCGGAAGACGGTCAGGCCCACCGTCGGGGGCAGCGGTCGCGGGCGGCCGCTGACCTCGAACTCGGTCGGCAGGCCGGCCAGCCGGGACTCGTCGACGATGCGGTCGAGGTCGTCGGCGCCGGGCTGGGGCGGGCTCGGCACGGCCTCGGGCTCCTCGTCGGCCCGCAGGACGTCGAGGAGCTGGCGCATCTCGCGCAGGGCCATCCGCCCGGAGGACTCGAGGGTCACCAGGGCGTCGCGGACCACCTCGGTGTCGCCCCCGAGGTTGGCCCGGGCGCCGCCGGCCATCAGCTGCATGGTGGTGATGTGGTGGGCCACGATGTCGTGCAACTCCCGTGCGATGCGGCGTCGTTCCTCGGCCACCGCACGGTCGGCGAGCAGCCTGCGATGGGCCGCCACCTGCTGCTGCCAGCGGTTGACCACGACGGCCGTGCCGACCACGACCGCGACCGCGAGGACGGCGGAGAGGACGTTCGCCCCCGTGGGGAGCCGCCCGTGGCTCTGGTTCAGCAGCGTCACCACCGCCGTCGCGCCGGACATCAGCGCCGTCACCGGGGCGGTGCGGACCCTGGCCACCGAGTACAGGGCCACCGAGAGGGCGAAGCCGAAGTGGGTCGACGGCGGTGCGGAGAGGTTCTCCGCCGCGCCCAGGGCCAGTACGGCCGCGAGCGCCGACACCGGGTGGCTGCGCCGGAAGAGCAGCGGCAGGGCCGGCAGCACGATGAGGACGACGCCGAGCGCCGTGGCACCGCCGCCTCCGGGCCCACCGTCGCCACTCACGCTGCCGAGCGAGTAGCCGACCAGGTCCAGGGCGGCCGCGGCGACGGCGACCAGCGCGTCGTCACGCGTCCACGGCACCGCGTCGCCGCCCTTCGGCCTGTCGGCGCCCGGCAGCCTGTCGGAGGCCGGCGGCCCGCCGGAGATCGGCTGCTCGGGGTGTCGGCGCCGGCGCATCTGTGCGTCTCCCTGCTCGTGGCCCGCCGGACCGGTGCGGCGCGGCCGGGCTGTGGTGATCGACCCATTCTGGCACCGGCCGACCGGCCGCGACGGGGCCCCTGAGGCGGGTCCGGGACCGGGACCACGGTCCTGGTCCCGGACGGCTGCCGGACCCTGGGGCCCCGCTTCCGTTCATCCTGTGCCCGGACGAATCCGGGGGGTGCCGCGTGATCGTCTGGAGACCGGCCGGGAACCCGGTGCCGAGTCCACCCGCAAGTCGACACGCAGGAGAACACTTTGATCCGCGCCCTGACCGGATTCTCGACGAGAAACCCATGGAAGGTCATCGCCCTCTGGACGGTGCTGGGTGTCGCGCTGACCGCCCTGAGCGGGGCGCTGATCTTCCGCGTCACACAGACCCGGGTCGGCGACTTCCTGCCCGCGAGCTACGACTCGGCCGCCGCCCTGAAGATCGCCGAGGACAGGTTCGGCGTGAAGCCCGACGCCGACACGGTGACCGTGCTGGTCGCCCGCTCGGACGGCGGCCCGCTCAGCGCCGCGGACCACCAGCGGATCGGCACCCTGGCCGAGAAGCTGGGCCGGCAGCGGGTCACCATGCCGAAGCCCAAGGAGGAGGACGGGCCGTCCTTCCTGGCGCGGGACCACTCGCAGACCCCCGCGGTCTCCCCGGCGATGGTGGCACCGGACAAGAGCTTCGAGCTGCTCTCCGTCGGGTTGGTCGGCAACCCCGAGGAGCCGGGGATGCAGGACCTCTTCCGGGCCTTCCGGGACTCGGCGCGGGCCCAGTTCGACGACGCGGGGCTGCGCACCGGTTTCACCGGCGGTCTGGCCGGCACGGTGGACACCAAGGACGACGGGAAGACCATGGCGAAGGTCATGGGAGCCCTCACCATGGGGCTGATCGTGCTGCTCAACGTGCTGGTGTTCCGCAGCGTGCTGGCGGCCCTGCTGCCGCTGCTCGCGGTCGCCCTGATCGGTGGCGTGGCACTGGGCGCGGTGGTCGGCGCCGCGATGCTCACCGGGATCAGGATCGACCCGAGCACCCCGTCGCTGATCCAGGTGGTCCTGATCGGCATCGGGATCGACTACCTGCTGTTCCTGCTGTTCCGCTTCCGCGAGCAGCTGCGGGCGCGACCCGAAACGCCCGTCCGGGTCGTGGCCGCGGAGGTCTCTGGGCGGGTGGGCACGGCGATCACCTCGGCGGCGCTGACCATCGTGGCGGCCTTCGCCACGCTCGGGGTGGCGAGCTTCGGGCAGTTCCGGGTGCTCGGCCCGGCCATCGCCGTCTCGGTCCTGGTCATGCTGCTGGGCAGCCTGACGCTGATGCCCGCCCTGCTGGCGGCCTGCGGACGCGGGATGTTCTGGCCCTCCCGTGCGCTCCAGAGCCGGCAGCGCGAGGGCGTGTCGGCCCGGCTGGGCGGTTTGGTGGCGCGCCGGCCGCTGGCCCTGGCGGTGGCCTCCGTCGCCGCACTGGGCGCGCTGGCCCTCGGGACGGTCGGGATCCGGATGGACTACGGCCAGGGCGCCGAAGGCCCGCGCACGGCCGCCGCCGCCACCGCGGCCGAGATCTCCCGCGCGTTGCCGGCCGGTGTGTCGGACCCGACCACCGTCTACCTCACCGCCAAGGACGGCGGCACGCTCAGCGCGGACCGGTTCGACGGCCTGTCCCGCGCGCTCGGACAGGTCGCGGGCGTGGGGCAGGTGGCGGGGACCGCCCTCGCCGACGACCGGCGGGCCGCCCGGATCGACCTCTACCTGACCGCGGACCCGCAGTCCCAGCAGGCCCGTGACGTGGTCTCGGGGCCGCTGCGGGCCGCCGTCGCCGCGCACACGCCCGCCGGGACGACGGCCCACGTCGGAGGCACCCCGGCGGTCTTCGCCGACATCTCGAAGGCCGTCGACCACGACCTGCGGCTCGTCTTCCCGGTCGCGGCCGCGCTGATCGCGCTGATCCTGCTGATGCTGCTGCGCAGCCTGCTGGCGCCGGTGGTGCTGATGGTCTCCGTCGGCCTCTGCTTCGCGGCCACGCTCGGCGCCTCGGCGCTGCTCTTCCAGCACGGCCTGGACAAGCCGGGCGTCAACTTCACGCTCCCGCTGGTGCTCTTCCTGTTCGTCGTCGCGCTCGGCACCGACTACAACATCCTGATCAGCGACCGGATCCGGGAGGAGATGGAGCAGCCGGGGCCGGCCCGCGCGGCCGTGGCCCGGGCGGTGCGGCACACCGCCCCGGCCATCGCGACGGCGGGCCTGGTGCTGGCGGGCTCCTTCGCCACCCTCGCCGCCACCCCGGCGAGCCGTCAGGTCGGCTTCGCGCTGGCGCTCGGCATCCTGCTGTCCGCCTTCCTGCTGTCGGTGGTGCTGGTGCCCGCGCTGGCCGCGCTGTTCGGCCGCGGCATCTGGTGGCCGGTCCGCCCGGGGCGCGCCGCGGCCCGCCGCCACCCGCAGGACGGGGCGTACGAGCCGGAGCCGGACATGGGCTCCGCCCCGGACCCCTACCGGCTGACGCCGGGCCGCTGAGGGCGCCCGCCGGTAGCTCCGCACCCGATCCGGACCGGGCGTCCGGAGGCACCGGGCCCGACGGCTTCAGCCGCCGGGCCCGGTGCCGCGCCACGACGGGGCACGGCGTCAGTACCCGGCGACCTCGTCCAGGCCGTGGCCGCGCAGCGGGACGAGGAAGCTGCGGTCGAACACCACGACGGGCTCGCCGGTGGACTTCGTCCCGGTGGTGCGGCAGCTCACGATGCCCTGCCCGTCGCGGCTCTTGGAGAGCCGCTTGGCGAGGGTCTCGGTCTCCGCGTAGAGGGTGTCGCCGGTGAACACCGGGTGGGTCATCCGGATGTTCTCCCAGCCCAGGTTGGCGATGGTGCGCCCGCTCGTCGAGCGGGCGGTCATCCCGCCGACGATGCTGAGCGTCACCAGGCTGGAGACGATCGGCTTCCCCCAGGGGGTGTGGGCGCTGTAGGCGGCGTCGATGTGCAGCGGGGCGTCGTTCATGCTCAGCATGCTCATCAGTACGTTGTCGAGCTCGGTGACGGTCCGTCCGGGGCGGTGCTCGACCACCTCGCCGACCTCGAACTCCTCGTAGTAGCGCCCGACCACCTCGCGGTAGCGGCGCTCGCCGATCCGCCGGTAGCCGGCGGGTTCGGTTCCTTCCATGGCGGTTGCTCCCGGGTCCTAGAGGTCGGCGGTGAGTTCCTTGACGTGGCCGGCGAACTCGCGGATCAGCCGCTCGTCCATGTCGGCGCGCAGCATCAGCCGCAGCCCGGCCTCGCCCTTGGGCACGATCGGGAAGAACACCGCGGAGCTGTAGAAGCCGCGCTCGAAGAGCTGGGCGGACAGTTTGACCGCCCGCTCGGCCTCCCCGACGTCGACCCGGCGCACCGGCAGGCCGTTGCCCGCGAAGGTGGTCGGCAGCAGCTCGTCGAAGAGCTCGATGTTGCGGGCCAGCGCGCCCTGGAGCTCGGCCAGTTCGGGGGAGCGGTGGATGGCGGCGCTGGCCAGCGAGGCGCCGACCATCGGCAGCGGGATGTTCTGCGACCAGCCGATCGGGCCGGCGTGCCGGTGCAGGAACTCGAACTGCTCCCGGTTGCCGAGCATCGCGACGCCGCCGCTGGTGCCGAAGGCCTTGCCGAGGCTGGCGGTGATCACCGTCAGCGGGTTCATCTCCAGCCGGGAGCGGACGTAGCCCTCGCCGCGCTCGCCCGCGATGGACAGCGAGTGGGAGTCGTCGATGTAGAGGAACAGCCCGTAGCGGTCCTGGAGTTCGAGCAGCCCGTCGAGGGCCGCGGTGCCGCCCATCGAGTAGGCGCCGTCGGCGACGTAGGCGACCCGCGGGTACTTGCGGCAGATGTCCTCCAGGTAGTTCAGGTCGTTGTGCGGGCAGGTCAGCACCAGCGACTCGTCCGCGCAGATCGGCTTCATGTACGCCATGCAGAAGTGGCAGAAGCGGTCGAAGACCATCACCCGGGGGCCGCCGCCGCCCTGGCAGGTGCCGTCCAGGTGGCCGGAGGCGATCAGCGGCAGGATGCCGGCGGTGAGCGTGGTACAGGACGCCCCCGGCAGGATGTTCGCGCCGAACAGCTCGCCGAGTTCCTCCTCCAGCCGCACCAGCAGGTTGTGCCGGATCCTGGTGGTGGAGAGGACCAGCGAGGTGCCGCGGGCCTCGGTCAGCGCGTCCACCGCGCCGGCCAGGACCGCGGGGTGGTTGTTCAGGCCGAGGTACGAGCAGGAGACCATGTTGGCGAACTCGTGGCCGGTCTCGCGGACCGTCAGCCGGTTGTTGGACTCCGAGTCCACCGTGACGCCGATCAGGCCGTTGGCGGCCGCCGCCTGCCAGACCGGGTCGGCGCTCGCCAGCATGGCCTCGGCGTTGCGGTACCGGCGCGGGCCGAGGATGGATTCTTCGGTCATCGTCACTTCTCCGTCGTGTGGTTCGGGGTGTCGGTGGGCGCGTGGTGCTGCGGGTCGTGCGGTCCGCCGGGCCGGGGCGGGTCGAACTGCTCGATCAGGCGCTGCGAGGCCTCGAAGAACGGCATGCCGACCATCACGCCGTCCACCACGGTGACCGAGCGGCCGTTCTCCAGGCCCGCCGCGACCACCCGGCGGGCGCGCGCCAGCAGCTCCTCGTCGGGGCTGAACGTCGCGTTGATCAGCTCGAGTTGGCGCGGATGGACGGCGATCTTGCCGCTGAACCCGAAGTCCCGGGCGAGCCCGGCCTCCCGGCGCAGCCCGTCGAGGTCGGTGACCTCGAAGAACGGCGCGTCCATCGCCTCCACCCCCGCGGCGCGGGCGCTGTTGACCACCCGGGCGCGGGCGTGGGCCAGGGCCTCCCAGGAGAGCCGGGCGCCGACCGCGAAGGCGTAGTCGGCCGAGCCGAAGACCAGCCCGCGCAGCCGGTGCCCGGCGGCCGCGACGGCGGGCGCGTTCTCGATGCCCAGCGGGGTCTCCACGACGGCCAGGAACTCCGTCTCCGGGCAGTCCGCGCCGAGCGCGCCGGCGGCGATCTCGATGTCCCGGGGGGACTCCGTCATCGGGATCAGGACCAGGTCCGGTTTGACCCGGTACCGGGCGATGGCGATCAGGTCGCGCAGACCGTCGGGCCCGGACAGGGTGTTGATGCGCACCGCGCTGCGCGCGAGCTTGGTGGACGGGAGGGCGAAGAACTCCTCGGCGAGCCGGCGGGCCTCCTCCTTCCGGGTGGGTGGGACCGAATCCTCCAGATCGACCATGGCGATGTCGGCCCCGGACTGGTGGCTCTTGGTGTACCGCTCCACCGCCATCGCGGGTGTGGACAGGAGGGAACGGCAGTACCGCGTGAACCTCATGGATGTCTCCGAAGTCAGCGAGGGCTGCGGGTTCCGGTTCTATCCCACCGGCTTTGTTCGGCGCCGTACGGCTGGACATTGAACATCAACTCGGAACAACCGACCCGTACGCACCATTGTTTGACGCCAACGGTCCTGTGCATGATGAATCAACGGGGGGATGGACACGAGGCGCACGCGGCGCGTGTGGCGCGTGGGCACTCAAGGTTTCAGGACACCGCTTCAACGGAGAAGGGGGGCCGTCGTGCCGCGTCGGGAAAGTCCACTGGACCCCGGGGACGGGCCGCTGCTGCGCTTCGCGGGCGATCTGCGGGCCCTGCGGGAGCGCGCCGGACGTCCGCCGTACCGTCAACTCGCCCTGCGGGCGCACTGCTCGGCGGCCAGCCTGTCGGTGGCCGCGGGAGGGCGGCGGCTGCCCAGCCTCGCCGTCACCCTCGCCTACGTGCAGGCCTGCGGCGGGGACGTGCGGGAGTGGCGGCACCGCTGGCAGCTGCTCGCCGCCGAACTGGCCGCCGAACAGTGCGCCCGGCGGCGCGCCCAGGACGTCGGACGGGCCCCCTACCCGGGCGCGGCCGCGTTCGAGGCGGCCGACGCCGAGCGGTTCTTCGGCCGCGAGGCGCTGCTGGACCGGCTGGTCGCCCTGCTGGCCGAACGGCGGCTGGTGATCGTCTCCGGGCCGTCCGGGGCGGGCAAGTCCTCGCTGGTCAGAGCCGGTCTGCTGGCCCGGCTCGGCGCGCCCGCCGCCACCGGTGCCGTCACCGGCGCCACCACCGGGAGACCCGGGGCCGGGGGCGGAGCGGGCCGGCCCCCGGCCGACGGCGGTGTCCCGGTGGCGCTGCTGACCCCCGGTGAACGACCCATGGAGGCGTACGCGCTCGCGCTCGCCCGGCTCGGGCAGCGGGCCGGGGAGACGAGGCGCGGCGGGTCCGGACCGACGGCCGGGGACCCGGTCCTGGTGGTCGACCAGGCCGAGCAGCTGCGCACCCGCTGCCGGGACGCCGCCGAGCGGGCGCGCTTCCTGGACGCGCTGGTGGCGACCGCCGCGGGCGATCCTGACGGGGCGTCGGACGGGCTGCCGGTGGCGGCGCCGGCCCGGTGCCGGGTGGTGCTGGTGGTCCGCTCCGACCAGTGCGGCCCGCTGCTCGCCGAGCACCCGGGGCTGGCCGAGGCCGGCCGCCACGGGGTGCTGCCGGTGGGGCGTCCGGCGCCGGACGAGCTGCGCCGGGCGATCACCGAACCGGCGTTACGGTCCGGCTGTACCGTCGAGGGCGCCCTGCTGGCCGTCCTCATCTCGACCGCCGCGCAGCAGCCGGGCGCGCTCCCGCTGCTGTCCGCGGCCCTGCTGGAGACCTGGCGGCGGCGCAGCGGCAACGCGCTCACCCTGGCCGGGTTCCAGGCCACCGGAGGGTTCGAGGGCGCGCTGGCCCGGACGGCGGAGGCCCTCTACAACGGGCTGGACGCGCCCGACCAGGCGCGGGCGCGGGCGGTGTTCCTGCGGCTCGGCGGGGAGCTGCTCGGGGCCGGCGAGGACGCCGCCGGCGGTCCGGCGGCCCTGGGCGACGGGCTGGCGCCGGGCGGCGGGCCGCTGCCCGGTGGTGAACTGGTGCCGGGCGGCGACGAGGGCACCCGCAAGCCGGCCCGGCGGGCCGAGTTCGACGATCCCGGCGTGCCCGAGGTGATGGAACGGCTGGTCCGGGCCCGGCTCGTGGTGGTCGACCGGGACACCGTCGAACTGTCCCACCAGGCGCTGCCGCAGGCCTGGCCCCGGCTGCGGGACTGGCTGGCGGAGGGCCGGGAGGCGCTGGGGGAGCAGTGCCGGCTCACCGCGGCCGCGCGGGGCTGGGCCGCCGCCGACCAGGACCCGGAACTGCTCTACCGGGGCGTCCGGCTGGAGGAGCTGGTGCGGCGGGTGGCGGCCGGCGAGCTGGCCGCGGCCGGGGTCGAGCGGGCCTTCCTGGCGGCCTCGTCCCGGGCGGCCGTCGCCGACCGGCGCCGGGCGCAGCGCCAGAACCTGGCGGTGGCCGGGGTCGCCGCGGCGGGCGGGGCGCTGCTGGCCCTGGCGGGCGGGAGCCGGATCCGCCGGGCCTGGCGGTGGTGAGCGCCGGTCCGGCGAGCGGGGCCTCCCACCGGTGTTGATCAGCGTCGGAGGGAGCGGGTCGAACAACGGGCGGCCGGTCGGCGGGGTGTTCCCGGTGCCGATCACGGTCCTTGCGTCGCCGTCGGTCGTCCGGGTAGCTTGACGATCGATCCCGGCCCTTCGTAGCGGCGAACTCGGTTGCCCCGCCGGTGATTTCCCGTACGTCGTGGCCGGCCGGAGCCGGTCCGGCGCATCCGTCCGCACGGTTCCAGGCCGTCGCCTCCGCCGTCGTCTCCGTGTTTCCCCCAAACCCGTGTCAAGGGAGAGTCATGTCCGATTCGGCCCGTCCGGTCCAGAGCTGGGACGAGTTCACCACACTGCGGGAGATCGTGGTCGGGACCGCCGTCGGCGCCCGGCTGCCCGAGCAGACCGAGCCGTCCTCCTGGCTGTCCTGCTTCCCGAAGACCAACGCCGCCGACCTCGCCTCGATCGAGGCCGGCCCCTACTCGCGGCAGGTCGTGGAGGAGACCGAGGAGGACCTGGACGACCTGGTGGCCACCCTGCGCGGCCTCGGCGTCACCGTCCACCGGCCCGATCCGGTCGACCACGCGGCCGAGTTCGCCTCCCCGCTCTGGAACGCCGACGGCGGCTTCCACTCCTACTGTCCGCGGGACCTGACCCTGGTCGTCGGCGAGACGCTGATCGAGGTGGCGAGCCCGATGCGGCAGCGCTACTTCGAGGCCTTCGGCCTGCGCGGACTCTTCCAGGACTACCTGCGCCGCGGCGCGCGCTGGCTGGCCGCCCCCCGGCCGCAACTGGCCGACGAACTCTTCGAGTTCGACGAGGCGGGCCTCCCGCTGCTGGGCGAGGCCGAGCCGGTCTTCGACGCCGCGAACGTGCTGCGGCTCGGCCGGGACGTGTTCTACCAGGTCTCCCGCAGCGGCAACGAACTCGGCCTGCGGTGGCTGGAGTCCACCCTCGGCCTGCTCGGCGACGGCGGCCTGCGGCTGCACCCGCTGCGCGACATCTACGGCTACACCCACATCGACAGCACCATCGCGCTGCTGCGCCCGGGCCTGGTGCTGCTCAACCCCGAGCGGATCAGCCCGGAGACCGTCCCGGAGCCGCTGAAGGGCTGGGACGTCCTGTGGTGCCCGCCGGCCGAGCCCACCGGCGACGCGCCCGAGCACGCGCTCAGCGAGAGCTGGATCAGCATGAACCTGCTGATGGTCTCCCCGGACACGGCGATCGTCGAGTCCGAGCAGGAGGGCCTGATCAAGCTGCTGGAGCACGCCGGGATCACCGTCCTGCCGCACCGGCTGCGGCACTCCCGGGTGCTCGGCGGCGGCTTCCACTGCGTCACCCTGGACACCCGGCGCGACGGCGGACTGGAGGACTACCTGTCCTGACCCGCCGCCGCTCAGGGCTTGCGGGCCAGCGCGCAGGAGATCAGCCGCTCCCACACCGACAGGTCGCCCTCGTCCGCCGGCACCCCGCCGGTGCCGGCGGGCTCCGGACGCCACAGCGGGCAGGGCACCAGCCCCGGTTCGAGCAGGTCGAGGCCGTCGAGCAGGCCGAGGATCTCCTCGTCGGTGCGCCAGCGGCCGCGACCGAAGCTCTCCCGCAGTTTCCGTTCGGCGCGCCGGCGCTCCTCGGTCCCGCCGGAGCTCCTGCCGGAGTCCCCGACGGATTCTCCGCCGGAGCTCCCGACGGAGCGGAAGTGGGAGACGTAGACCAGGCTGCCCGACGGGACCCGGTCCACCCACCAGCGCACCAGGTCGGCGGGCCGCTCGGCGTCGTCGAGGTGGTGCAGGACGGCGCTGAAGACGACCCCCACCGGCTCGTCGAAGTCGATCAGCCGCCGCACCTCGGGATGGCGGCGGATCTCCTCCGGCTCGCGCAGGTCCGCCCGGACCAGCGTGGTGCGGGGGTCGGCGGCCAGCAGGGCACGGCCGTGGGCGAGCACGGTCGGATCGTTGTCGACGTAGACGACGCGGGCGCCGGCGTCGTGCCGCCGGGCGGCCTGGTGCACGTTGTCGGCGGTGGGCAGGCCGCTGCCCAGGTCGACGAACTGGCGGACGCCGTCGCCGGCCATCGCGCCCACGGCGCGGATCAGCGCCTGCCGGTTGGCGAACGGCAAGGCCACCGAGCCGGGCAGCTCCCGGAGGAAGAAGTCGCCGACCTCGCGGTCGACGGCGAAGTTGTCCGTGCCGCCGAGCAGGTAGTCGTAGACCCGGGCGATGCTCGGCTTCGACCGGTCGATCCCGGCGGTGCTGTCGTCGGTCATGGGAACCTGCCCGTCCCTGGGGTCCGTTGTCGCCTCGATCGTAGGAGAACCGTCGCGCCCCGGCCCGTCACCCCGGCCGCCGGGCGGCCGCCGCCGCACCGGATATTGGCAGCGGTCACCCGTCCGTGTGACGCAGACTGGGGCGAGAACTGTTCGGATCTGAGGATGGATTTCCATGGCTGACCGGCCTTTGACGCTGATGGCAGTGCACGCCCACCCCGACGACGAGGCGAGCGGGACCGGGGGTGTGCTGGCCCGGTACGCGGCGGAGGGCATCCGTACGGTGCTCGTGACGTGTACGGACGGCAGGTGCGGCGACGGCCCGGGAGGGGTCAAGCCCGGCGAGGACGGGCACGACCCGGCGGCCGTCGCCGCGATGCGCAGGAAGGAACTGGAGGCCAGCTGCGAGGTGTTGGAGGTCGGGCACCTGGAGCTGCTGGAGTACGCCGACTCCGGGATGATGGGCTGGGAGAGCAACGACGCGCCCGGCTCGTTCTGGAGCACGCCGGTGGCGGACGGCGCCGCCCGGCTCGCCGAACTGATGCGGTACTACCAGCCCGACGTGGTCGTCACCTACGACGAGAACGGGTTCTACGGCCACCCCGACCACATCCAGGCCCACCGCATCACGGTGGCGGCGCTGGAACTGGTCGACCTGTCGCCGAAGGTCTACTGGACGACGGTGCCGCACTCGGCGGTGCGGCGGTTCGGGGAGGTCATGCGGGAGTCCGGCCCCGACGGGGAGCAGTCGGAGCCGGTGGAGCCGGTGGAGGCTGCCGAGCTGCCCGAGATCGGCCTGCCGGACGAGGAGATCAGCACCTGGGTGGACACCACCGCCTTCGGCGGCCGGAAGTTCGACGCCCTGGCCGCGCACGCCAGCCAGGGGGACAACATCTTCTTCCTGCGGATGGGCAAGGAGCGGTTCACCGAGCTGATGGGCGTGGAGACCTTCGTCCGGGTCAGGGACACCACCGGCGCGGCCCTCCCGGAGAACGACCTCTTCGCCGGCCTGCGCTGAGCCCGGGGCAGCGGTGTGCCGGCGGCGGGGCGGATCGGCCCCGCCGCCGGCACGGTACGGAGCCACCGAAGTCACTCGGGGGCACCGAGGCCGCTACAGCCCGCGCAGCACGGAGAGCAGCAGGTCGACCTCCTCCGGGGAGTTGTAGACGTGCAGGCTGACCCGCACCGAGCTCTCGCTCTCGCCGGCCCGCGCCTGGCAGTGGCCGTCGGCGCGCACCATCAGGCCGTGGCTGGCGAGGATGAAGCCCAGGTCGTTGGAGCCGATGCCGCGGTGCCGGAAGGTGACGATGCCCTCGCGCCGCTGGACCTCGGAGTCGGCGGCCAGGCTCCGCTGGCAGCCGAGGACCTCGTACGGGGCCAGGGTCCGCAGCCCGTCGGTGAGCCGGGCGGCCAGCGCGCTGTTCCACCGTCGGATGCGGTCCGGCCCGGCGGCGTCGAGCCAGTCCAGGGCGGCTTCCAGGCTGGCGATCCCGGCGGTGTTGGGCGTGCCGGCCCAGCCGCCGGGGGTGAAGGCCGGGCCGCGGGTGTTGCGGGCCCACACCGCGCCGGTGCCGGGCAGGGCCAGCGCCTTGTGCCCGGAGAAGACCACGAAGTCGACGTCCAGGGTGCCGACGTCCACCGGCAGGTGGCCGACGCTCTGCGCGGCGTCCAGGCAGATCGGCACCTCGGGCCCGACCGCGGCCCGGATGCGGTGGACGTTCATGTCGGCGCCGTACACGTGGTGCACGTGGGTGGCGGCGACGAACGCCGTGCGTTCGGTGACGAGCCGGGCCAGCGCCCGGTGGTCGTAGTCCTGCGAGGCGGGGTCGTACGGCAGTTCGCGCACGGTGACGCGCACGCCCCGGTCGGCCAGCAGCTGCCGGGCCTCCAGCCAGGGCAGCGCGTTGGCCTCGTGGTCGGCGAAGGGCACGATGATCTCGTCGCCGTCCCGCAGGTGGTGGGGGAGCCAGTCCCGGGCCACCGCGCGCAGCCCTTCGGTCGCGCCGCTGACGAAGTGGACGCCGGAGCGCTGCTGGGGGGCCGGGTCGCCGAGGAAGCGGGCGACCCGGGTGCGGGTGCGGTCGACCAGTGCGGTGGTGGCGTTGGCCCAGGTGTAGGTGCCGCGGCCGGCGTTGGCGTTGGCGGTGGTCAGGTAGCGCTGGACGGTGTCGAGCACCGCCCGGGGCTTCTGCGAGGTGGCCGCGCTGTCCAGGTACGCCTGGTCGGGGTGGCCGGTGACGATGGGGAACTGGTCCCGCAACGCGCGGTGCCAGTCGTGGAGTTCGCCGAGGGTTTCGTCGGGGGTGGTCATGGCCGGCCCCGCTCAGTCCCGGACCAGCGGCGCGCCCGCGTCGCGCCAGGCGATGACGCCGCCGGCCAGGCTGCGCGCGTCCCGGTGTCCCATCCGGGTGAGCAGCGCCGCGTAGACCGCCGACTTCTCGCCGACCGGGCAGGCCAGCAGCACCGGCTGCCGGGTGCCGAACGGCAGCCCGCCGTGCAGGAGTTCGTCGAACAGCTCGTCGACGATGTTGACCGAGCCCTCGATGTGCAGCGCCGCGTACGCGGCCGGACCGCGCAGGTCGACCACCAGCGGCCGCTCCTCGGCGATCCACTTCCGGGCGGCGTCGACCTCGACGACCCGGGCGGCGGCCAGTTCGGCCGGCGTCACGGTGGCCACCGTGTTCGGCCGGGCGGGCTGGTTGAACAGCTCCGGCCGCCGTTTGCGGATGTAGCTCAGGTAGCTCTCCACCCGGTCGCAGACGATGAACACGGCGGTGCGCCGCTCGCCCGAGCCCCGCTGTGTCAACTCCTCGTCCACGGCGCGGAGGTGGCGCAGCGCGCCGAAGAAGGCGCCGCCGCCGGTCGGGCCGGCCGGCAGGCCGCAGCGGCGCACCAGGGTGAGCATGCCGTCGATGGCCTGGTCGGCGGTCACCGTCGCGATGGTGTCGTAGGTGGCGGGGTCGAACAGCCCGACCTCGTGCACCTCGTCGATGGTGCGGATGCCCGGGATGAAGTCGGACTTGTGGGCGACCAGTCCGAGCACGTCGACGGCCGGGTCGTGGGCGCGCAGCACGGCCGCCACGCCGGTGGAGGAGCCGGCGGTGCCGACGCAGGCGATGAAGTGGTCCGGGGCGCGGCCGTCGAGGTCCCGGACGATCTCGGGGCCGGTGCCGGTGAGGTGGGCGTCGAGGTTGAGCCGGCTGTAGTACTGGTCGGTGTGCAGGTAGCCGGACTCCGCCTCGGAGAGCATCCGGTGGATGCGGGTGAGCGGGTCGTCGGTGTCGGTCGGGTCGAGGCACTCGGTGCGGCCGGGCAGCTCCTCGATCTCCGCGCCGAGCAGCAGGAGCAGGTCCTTGATCTCGGGGACCCGCATCCGGTTGGTGACGCTCTTGAACGGCAGTCCGTGCAGGCCGGCGATGAGCGCGAGCGCCTTGGCGGTGTTGCCGCTCGACAGTTCCACGACGGTGTCGCCGCGCTCGACGGCGCCGGGGATCGCCTCGCGGGTCATGTTCCAGGCGGCGCGGTCCTTGACCGAGCCGAAGGGGTTGAGCAGTTCCAGCTTGGCGTACAGGTCGATGTGCCGCAGGCCGGTGACCGCCGGGTCGATCCGGACCAGCGGGGTGTTGCCTATGGCGTCGGTGATGCTGTCGTACCTCATGCGTGTCCGTCCCCCCGGTGTTCCGCGCCCGCCGTCACGTCGACGGGCCAGTACTGCTCGTCCAGGCGCCACCGCCAGGCGCCGTCCTGCCGGTACGCGGCGACCTTGCGCGCGACGGGCTGGCGCAGCGCCGAGCCGGCGCTGAAGTCCATCAGGTAGCCCGCGGTGTTGGCGAAGGCGAGCAGGTCGCCGGGGGCGGGGAGGCGGGGCAGGAAGACCGTCCGGCGGGTGATCAGGTCGGTCTCCAGGCAGAGGTTGCCGATCAGGTACACCCCGACCGGTCCGGCCGGCGAGTCCGGGCCCTCCGAGCCGTCCGCCGCGGCCGGGGCGCCGGGGCGGGGGACCAGCAGCGGGTCCATCAGCACCCCGTGCTCCTCCAGGCCCACGTCCCGCGCGTTCATCTCCAGCCGGACCAGGCGCTCGCCGGCCGGCGTGTGCCGGACCTCCAGGACGCGGGCGAGTGTCGCCCCGCACTGGTCGGCCAGCGCCCGGCCGGGCTCCACCGCCAGGTCGTAGAGGTTCTCCAGCAGCAGCGTGCCGAGCGGCCGGCCGAGCGTGGGCGCCGGGGTCGAGAGCAGCTCGTCCAGGTAGGCCTCGGCGGCCACCGGGCGGTGCGCCGGGTAGAGGCCGAGGGCGCCGCGCAGCCGGCCGGACTCGGCGCGCAGCCCGTAGCCGTGGCCCTGCCAGGTGAGGGCGGGGCGCCGGCCGAGGACGGCGTCGGTCAGCTCGCTGGTGTACCGCTCCCACTGGGCGGCGTCCGCCAGGTAGCTGACGCCGAACCCGCCGCCGATGTCGATGGTGCGGGGGTTCAGGCCCCGGCGCCGGCACTCGTTCAGCACCGTGACGCAGGTCTCCAGGGCGACGGCCTTCTCCGGCACGCCGGTGGTGTCCAGGTGGTAGGCGACCCCGGTCGTCTCGACGGCGTCCCGGTGGCGCTCCAGCGCGTCGAGCAGGCCGTCGAGTTCGGCGACGTCGGTGCCGAACCGGCTCGGCCGGGTGAGCACCGTGGTGCCCGGCGCCCGGAAGCCCGACAGCCGCGGCATGACGGGCACCGGGGGCAGGGCGTGCGCGCGTACGAGGCCGGCCAGGGCGTCGAGTTCGGCGCGGGAGTCCAGGTGGACGGTGGCGCCGGTGCGGGCCGCCAGCCAGAGGTACTCGCGGTTCTTCGGGCCGGTCGCCATGATCCGCTCGGGCGGGCAGCCGGCCCCGAGCACGTGCTGGAGCTCGGCGAGCGAGGCGACGTCCAGTCCGGCGTCGGTGGCGGCGAGCCGGCGGACCAGGGCGCTGGAGCGGTTCGCCTTGTGGGCGAAGTGGATCCGGCCGGTGAGGCGGTGCTTGCGGTAGACGGCCCGGAAGCGTGCCAGGTTGTCCGCGATCTGCTCGGGCAGGAGCAGGTTGAGGGGGGAGCCCAGCGCGTCGGTCAGGGTGTGCAGGAGGTCGCGTTCCGCCAGGAGGGACCGGAGCGGGGGCTCCAACCGTGGTTCGAGATACAGCGGTGAGGACCGCATGCGAAACCAGCTCTCCGTGAGAAGTCGGCGTGAGGCGTGCGCGGCAGGGACGTCGGCGACCGAGGGAAACGGTAACTGTTTCCCTGGGTGATCAACAGGGCGCTTTCTGTCACGCCCTCGCAAAGACTGTGCCCATGCGGAACCCGGCTTCCCGCATGGGCACTTGGGGCGGGGTCAGCGCAGGGCCACCAGGACGGAGCTGGTGCCGTACTGCCACACCGGTCCGGCCTGGCGGAAGCCGGCCTCCCGCAGCAGCTCGCCGTGCCGGGCGGCCGACAGGCCGTTGCCGGGGCCGTCGGTCGGGGGCAGCTGCCGCTCTCGGGCCGTCAGCAGGTCGGCGAACTCGGGGACCCGCCCGGCCGCGGCCCACCACTGGGACCAGTCCTCGGCGGCGCCGGTGCCCTTGCGCTGGGCGCGGCGGCGGCCGATCGCGAGGGCGAGTTCGGCGAGCGGCGGCTCCTCGGGGATGAGGTGGTCGCCGTTGACCAGGACGCCGCCGGGCCGCAGCGCGCCGGCGAGGTCGCGGTAGATTCCGAGCAGGGCGTCCGGCGGCGGGTAGTGCAGCGCGGTGGTGGACACCACGGCGTCCAGCGGGCGGTCGAGGGCGAGGTCCCCGATCCAGCCGGGGCGGCCGATCAGGGTCTCGACCCAGCGCGCGACGCGGGGGTGCCGGGCGCGGCCGAGGGCGAGCAGCAGCGGGTCGATGTCGACCGCGATGATCTCGGCGTGCGGCAGGCGGGCCGCGACCCGTGCCGACAGCGAGCCGGGGCCGCTGCCGAGGTCCGCGACGAGCGGCCGCGCGCGGTGGCCGACGGTCTGTTCCAGTACGTCGGCGATGACGGTGAACCGCTCCTCGCGTTCCACCGCGTACCGCTCCTGCTGGCGCTCCCAGCGGTCCACCCAGGTCCCGGCCAGAGCGGCGTCCACTCGCATCCCGACTCCCGCCGTGTCCGTGCGCATTCGAGGCTTCGCCTTCCGCCCATGTTTGTCATGTTCACCAGGCTCCGCAACCGGTCCGGCGCGGGCCCGGCGAATCGTGCCCGGCCAGCGAAACGATATCCGTTTTCATGTGAAGGTTTCCACCCGGTGCGCCCGCAGGATGCTCGCAGGACCGCCACGGCGCGGGCCGCTGCTGTTCCGCCGGAGTTCAACCGGGCGCACCTGACGGCGCCCGGTCAACCCCCTAGGTTCCCTGGGGAACCGCGAGAAGGAGCCATGACGGAAAACCAACCTGCCGTACGCGCACGGGCACTGACGAAGTGTTTCGGCGACGTCGTCGCGCTCGACGCCGTCGGACTGGAGCTCGCGCCCGGGCGGATCCACGGACTGGCCGGGCCCAACGGCGCCGGGAAGACCACGCTGCTCGGGCTGCTGCTCGGACTGGCCGCCGCCGACGAGGGCGACCTGGAGGTGCTGGGCAGACCGGTCGGCCGGGCCCGGCCCGCGCCGCCCGGGGTGGCCGGCTTCGTGGACGGGCCCGGGCTCTACCCGTCGCTGACCGCACGGCGGAACCTGGCCGCGCTGGCGACGCTGCGCGGGCAGGACGGCCGGGCCGGGCGGATCGACGAGGTGCTGGCCGAGGTCGGGCTGAGCGACGTCGCCGACGACCGGGTGCGGGGCTTCTCGCTCGGCATGCGGCAGCGCCTCGGACTGGCCGCGGCGCTGCTCACCGAACCCCGGCTGCTGGTGCTCGACGAGCCGTCCAACGGCCTGGACCCGGCGGGCAAGCAGCACGTGCACGGGGCGCTGCGCCGGCTCGCCGCCGACGGCGTGACCGTGGTGCTCTCCAGCCACCGGATGGACGACCTGGAGGCGCTCTGCGACGAGGTCACCATCCTGGCGACCGGACGGGTCCGCTTCTCCGGCCCGCTCGGCGAGCTGGCCGCGGACGACCGCGCGCTCGACCACCGGCTGCTCACCTCCGATCCGGCCGCCGCCCGGCGGGTGGCCGCCCGGGTCGCCGGGGTGCGGGTCGCGGCGGAGGCCGGGACGGGACGCGCGGCCGGGGCGCTGATGGTGCGCGCGCCGGGCCCGGCCGTCGAGGAGCTGGTGGCGGCGCTGGTGCGGGCGGAGGTCCGGGTGCGCGAGGTCGCCCCGGTGGTGCCGCCCCTGGAGGCGGCGTTCCTCGCCCTGACCGAGCAACAGGAGGACGGACGATGAGCGAGCGCGGCGAGGGAGTCATCGAGCGGGGCGGGCGGACGAGCACGGTCACGGCCGGACGCGCGGCGGCCGCCGCCGGGGTCGCCCCCGGGGCGCGCCCGGTGCCGGTGGGCCGGGTGTACCGCTTCGAGCTGGTCAAGCTGCTCTCGCAGTGGCGGATCAGGCTGCTGGTGCTGGCCTGCTGGAGCGCGCCGGGCCTGTTCACGGCCGCCGTCGCCCAGCAGGGGACGCTGCCCTCCGACACCCTGTTCGGCCGCTGGATGCACGCCACGGGCTGGGCCGGGCCGCTGGTGGTCCTCGGCTTCGCGGGTTCGTGGGCGCTGCCCCTGCTGACCTCGGTGGTCGCGGGCGACGTGTTCGCCGCCGAGGACCGGCTCGGGACCTGGCGGCACCTGCTGGTGACGGTCCGCTCGCCGCGGCGGATCTTCGCGGCGAAGGCGCTGGCCGGCGCCACCGTGATCGTGCTGCTGACGGCCGGCCTGGCGGCGTCGAGCACCGTCGGCGGGCTGGCGGCGGTCGGCGACGAGCCGCTGGTCGGCGTGGACGGACACCTGCTGGCGCCGTCGGACGCGGCCGTGAGCGTCCTGCTGGCCTGGGCGTGCGCGCTGGCGCCGACCCTGGCCCTGGCGGCGCTCGGACTGCTCGGCTCCGTCCTGCTGGGCCGCTCGCCGATGGGGCTGCTGGTCCCCGCGCTGGCGGCGGTCGCGATGCAGCTCGCCCAGCTGCTGCCGCTGCCGGTGGCGCTGCGCCTCGCCCTGCCCGGGTACGCCTTCGTCGCCTGGAACGGGCTGTTCGCCGACCCGGGCCGGCTCGACGAGCCGCTGATCGCCGTCGCGGTCGCCCTGCTCTGGGCGGCGGCCGCCACCGCGGCGGCCTACCTGCTCTTCGTCCGGCGGGACTTCACCACCGGCAGCGAGGACGGGGTGGGGCGCCGCACGCTCCTCGCCGGGGTGCTGCCGCTGGCCGGGCTGCTCGCGCTGACCACCGGCGCGCTCGCGGTGGCCACCCCCTCCAGCGGCTCGGGGATCACGCAGACGAAGGTTCAGCAGGAGGTCGCCACCGTGTTCGCGCACCTGTACCGGCTGCAGACCGAGCAGCTGCACCGCCCCGCCGTGACCGAGGCCGACCTGCGGGCCACCGCGGACTGCCGGCGGGGCGACGGCCAGGTCGAGCCGCAGGGCCCGGGCAACGACTGGCGCTGCGTGGTCACCTGGCACCTGCCCGGCACGGACGCGCCCGGGACGGCGGTCTACCAGCTCGACGTGGCCTCGGACGGACGGCTGACGGCCGACGGCGACGGCCCGAAGGAAGTGAACGGCTACTTCCTGGTGCGCACCCCGACCGGGGACGTGCCGAACCCGCTCTGGCAGTTCGACGGCCAGGTCGCACTGCTCGCTTCCCCCACCAGCACGACGAACTCAACGAAGGGCTGACGCCATGCAGGTAACGCGTCGTCGACGCAGCCGGAACGCCCACGTGGTCCTCCTCGGCCGCCGGGTGGGCCGCAAGGCCGCACTCGCCACCGCCTGTGTCACGGCGGTGGCCGTGGCCACCGGCACGGCCTTCGCGAGCACCCACCAGTTCGACGAGGACCAGGTCGGCCAGACCACCGAGAACGGGCTGGTGATCTCCAGCGACCAGTACCTCGCCCCGTACGGCAGCCGTCAGGTCCTGGACAACGGCAAGATCATGGGCTCCACGGTCAGCCCGGACGGCGCCCACCTGGCCGCCGCCGTCACCGACGGCGACGCGGCGCTGGTCGTGGTGGACCTGAAGACCGGCAAGGTGAAGCAGCGCGTCGGCACCAACAAGGCGGACGAACTGCGCATCCCCAACGGCTCGGTCGGCCAGGAGTCCCCGGTCTACTCGCCGGACGGCAAGCAGCTGTGGCTGGGCCAGCTGGACGGCTACACCCGGTTCACCGTGCAGCCCGACGGCACCCTCGCCGCCCCGGTGGCGGTGAAGATCCCGGCGGACGGGGAGAAGCACGCGCTGGCCTCCGGGGCGGTGTTCTCCGCCGATGGCTCGACGGTGTACGCCGCCGTCAACGGGCAGAACCGGGTGGTCGCGATCGACGCGGCGACCGGCGCGGTCCAGCGGAGCTGGACGGTCGGCAACGCACCGCGCGGCGTCGTCCGGGTCGGCGGGAAGCTGTACGTCTCGAACGAGGGCGGGCGCGCGGCCACCGCCGGGGACACCACGATCAACTCCTACGGCACCCAGGTCCCGGCCGACCCGGCGACCGCCGCCACCACCACCGGCACGGTCAGCGTGATCGACCTCGCCGACCCGGCCGCCGCCGTCGGCACCATCGCCGTCGGCCTGCACCCGACCGCGCTGTACGCGAAGAACGGGGTGCTGTTCGTCGCCGACACCGCGAGCGACGAGGTGTCGGTGATCGACACCGCGCACGACAAGGTCGTCCAGACCGTCTCCACCAAGCCGTGGCCGGAGGCCTCCGTCGGCTACGAGCCCACCGCGGTGACGCTCACCGAGGACGGCCGGCTGCTGGTCACCCTCGGCCGGGCCAACGCGGTGGCCGTCTACCGCTTCGCCGGCGCGCAGGAGCCGGTCAGCTACGTCGGCCTGCTGCCCACGGACTACTTCCCGGCGGAGGTCGCCACCGTCGGCTCGGAGGTGATCGTCTCCAACACCCGTGGCATCGACGCCCGGCGGCCCAACAGCACCGGCGCCCACAAGACCCACGACACCACCTCCAGCCTCACCCGGTTCACGCTGCCGAGCGACAAGGTGATCCGCGCGCAGACCGCCAAGGTGTTCCAGCAGAACGGCTGGACGAACAACGCGGTCAAGCTCGCGAACGGCCACAAGGCGAAGGAGGAGGTGGTGCCGAAGCGGATCGGCGACCCGTCGCCGATCAAGCACGTCTTCCTGATCGTCAAGGAGAACCGGACCTACGACCAGGTCTTCGGCGACGTCGCCGAGGGCGACGGCGACCCGAAGCTGGCCCAGTTCGGCGCCGCCGTGACGCCCAACCAGCACGCCCTGGCCGAGCAGTTCGGGCTCTACGACAACACCTACGACATCGGCACCAACTCCGCCGAGGGCCACAACTGGCTGATGCAGGCGGACAACCCGGAGTACACCGAGTCCTCGGCCGGCGAGTACGAGCGCAGCTACGACACCGAGGACGACGCCCTGGGCCACCAGCGCTCCGGCTTCCTGTGGACGGGCGCGCAGGCGGCGGGGAAGACCGTGCGCGACTTCGGCGAGTTCCACCAGTTCCTGGACAAGCCCGCCGACGCCACCTGGCAGAACCTGTACTGCGACGCCAGGACCATGGACGCGACCGGGCAGGGCAGCGCCTACGCCCTCAAGTCCTCCTCGCCGATCCCCTCGCTCAACAGCGTCTCGGTGCCCGGCTTCCCGAGGTTCGACACCGACGTGCCGGACCTGTACCGCTACCAGGTCTGGAAGCAGGACTTCGAGCGGAACGGCCCGGCGAACCTCAACATGCTCTGGCTGTCCAGCGACCACACCGGCGGCCCGGCCAGCCCGGCCGCGCAGGTCGCCGACAACGACCTGGCGACCGGGCGGATCGTCGACGAGATCACCCACAGCCCGTACTGGAAGGACTCGGCGATCTTCGTCGTCGAGGACGACTCCCAGGCGGGCCTCGACCACGTGGACGGCCACCGCGCCCCGATCCAGATCATCAGCCCCTGGGCGCAGCACGGGGCCGTGGACAGCCGCTACTACTCGCAGATCACGATGGTCCGCACCATCGAGCAGATCCTCGGCATCCACCCGATGAACCAGAAGGACAGCGCCGCCAGCCCGATGACCGGGGCCTTCACCGACCGGCCGGACTACACGCCGTTCACCGCGGTGCCCAACCGCACCTCGCTGACCGACGGCCTCAAGACGCCGCCCTCCTGCGGCCTCGACGTCCCCGGGGAGCAGGACCTCCGGGCGGCGGCGCCGGTCACGACCGCGCCGCCGGCCGCGCAGCAGCCGGTCGTGGACCGGTGGGAGGCCTGGAAGTCGCACCAGCGGCTGACCGGCCCGAACGCCGTGGCGGACCACGCCAACCCGGCGCAGATGGAGCACCTGGTCTGGTACCAGACGCACAACTGGACCGCGCCGTACCCGGGGGAGAGCACGATCCTCGCGCCGGACGACGTGCCCGGCGCCTACCTGCCCTCGCCGGAGAGCGACGGCTGATCCCGCCGCGCCCGCACCGGGCCCCGGGCCGCTTCCCCGGCCCGGGGCCCGCGCGTCAGGCGAACAGGACGGTGGACGCCGCCGGGACGGCCAGCGAGCCCGCCCGGCGGGGGACGCCCGTGGCGGCGTCCAGGTCGAACCAGGTGACGTCGCCGGAGTGCTGGTTCGCCGCGTACAGCCGGGTGCCGGTCGGGCCGAGCACCAGGTCGCGCGGCCAGCGGCCCCCGCAGGGCACCGAGGTGACCACGTGCGCCCGCTCGCCCGTCGCGTCGAGGGCGAGCACCACGATGGTGTCGGTGCCGCGCTCGGCCGCCCACAGGAACCGGCCGTCGGGGGAGACCACCGGGGCCGACGGCGAGACCGGGCCCTCGACGCCGTCCGGGAACAGCGGGACCTCCGCGACCGGTTCGAGCGCCCCGGCCGCCGCGTCCCAGCGGCAGACCGTCACGACGGGGCGCAGCTCGCCGAGCACGTACGCGTGCCGGCCGGAGGGGTGGAAGGCGAGGTGCCGCGGCCCGGTGCCGGGCGGCAGCGCGGTCTCCGCGTGCACGGTGAGCGCCCCCGTCGCCGGGTCCAGGGCGAGGACCCGCACCGCGTCGGTGCCGAGGTCGACGGCGAGCACCCAGCGCCCCGACGGGTCGGGGAGCACCTGGTGGGCGTGCGGGGCCCGTTGGCGGTCCGGGTGCGGCCCGCTGCCCCGGTGGCGCAGCACGGTGGCCGGGGGCCGCGGGGTGCCGTCGTCGGCGAGCGGCAGCACGCTGACGCTGCCGGAGCCGTAGTTGGCCGTCAGCAGGTGGCCCCGGCTGAGGCTCAGGTGGGTGGGGTGGTCCCCGTCCACCGGGACGGGGGCGCCGAGCGGGCGGGGCGCCGGAGCGGCGAGGTCGTGGGCGGTGACGGCGCCCGGCTCCGTCTCGGAGACGGCGTAGAGCACCGGGCCGCCGGCGGCGAGCCCGAGGGCGAGGTAGGACGGGTCGACGGCCTCGACGACACCGGTGGCGGTCAGCGCCCCCGAGTCCGGATCCAGCGATGCCAGGACGATCCCGCGCCCGCCCTCCGAGGTGAACGACCCGATGAAGGCCCGCTCCGCGCCGCTGTCCGCCACCGCAAACCTCCGTCGTCCACCATCCGCCGTCCGGGCTCGAACGCTAGCAGGTGCGGCGTCCGGGCTCTTTCGCCGGAGAGCGCTTTTTCACTGGAAAGCACCGCTGCCGGAGCGGCCGGATCGCGGACCGGCCCGATCCCCGGGAACGTGGGAGCCGTTGGCCGCGCGGCCGGGTCGCCGTCGGCCCGGCGGTCCGCACCGGGACGACGCCCCTTCGACCACCCCCCTTGGCGCTGCGGAAGCGAGGCGGCATGTACGACCCCGACCCACCGTTCCGGCCGGTCCGCCGCCGGAACGGCTACCCGCCGCTGGAGGACCTCGGCCTGATCGGCAACGGCGCGACGGCCGCGCTGGTCGGCCTGGACGGCGCCATCCCGTGGCTGTGCCTGCCCCGCTTCGACTCCGAGCCGCTGTTCTGCGGCCTGCTGGACCACGCCCGGGGCGGGCACTTCACCCTCGCCCCGGAGGGCCTGGTGGAGGCCAGGCAGCGCTACGAACCGGACACCGGCGTGCTGGTCACCGAACTGCGCGGCCCCACCGGCCTGGTGCGCGTCACCGACGCGCTGACCCTGCGCTCCGGCGCCGACCTCACCGACGACGCGCCGGCCGACCGGGGCGAACTCGTGCGCTCGGCCGTGGTGCTGGACGGGACGGTCCGGCTGCGGGCGGAGCTGGAGCCGCGCGGCGGCGCGCAGGCCCGCGCCCTGTTCAGCGGACTGGAGGTGCGCCCGCACCGCCGTCCGGACCTGCGGCTGCACCTGCGCTCCAACCGCCCGCTGACCGGCCTGCGCGATACCCACGAACTGCGGCAGGGCGAACGCCTGGACCTGGTGCTGTCCTGGGGCCGCTTCCACCGCCACCACCGCTTCGACACCGACGCGACGCTGAAGGCCACCGCCGAGGCCTGGCGCCGCTGGATGGGGCACTTCGCGTACGACGGCCCCCAGGAGCCCCTGGTCCGGCGGGCCGCGATCACGCTGAAGCTCTGCGACGACTGGGCCAACGGCTCGCTGGTCGCCGCCCCCACCTCCTCGCTGCCCGCGCCGATCGGCGGGATCCGCAACTGGGACTACCGCTACAGCTGGATCCGCGACGCGGCGTTCGCCGTGTTCGCCCTGCGCCGGATCGGCTTCGGCGGCGAGGCCGACGCCTTCCTCGGCTGGGTCCTGGACGCCTTCGAGACCAGCCGGCGGCCCCGGATCATGTACGACCTGCGCGGCGGCCCGGTGCCGGACGAGGTCGTGGACGGCGAACTGGAGGGCTACCAGGGCTCGGCCCCGGTCCGCTGGGGCAACGGCGCGACCGACCAGCGCCAGCACGACGTCTACGGCGAGATCCTGGACTGCGCCCACCAGTGGCTGCGCTCCGGCGGCGAGATCCAGCCCGCGCTCTGGGCCGGCCTGGCCGAGCTGGCCGACGCCGCCCGGCAGGCCTGGCGGGAGCCGGACCAGGGCATCTGGGAAGTGCGCAGCGAGGGCCGGGTGTTCACGTACTCGGCGGGCCTGTGCCAGGTGGCCCTGGACCGGGCCGCCCGGATCGGCGAGCGGCTCGGCCGGTCCGACGGGCCGGACCGCTGGCGCGCCTCGGCCGAGGAGCTGCGCCGGCTCGTCCTGGAGCAGTCCTGGGACGAGGACGCCAAGACCCTCAGCGCCCACCTGGACGGCGGGGGCACGCTGGACGCGAGCCTGCTCGCGCTCCCGCTGCGCCGGGTGGTGCCGGCCGGCCACCCGCGGATGGTGGCGACCGCGGCGGCCGTCGCCGAGCGCCTGTCGGCGGGCGGCGGGCTGCTCTACCGCTACCTGCACGAGGAGTCCCCGGACGGGCTGCCGGGCGACGAGGGCGCCTTCGTGCTGTGCAGCTTCTGGCTGGTCGACAACCTGGTCGGCCAGGGCCGGACCGACGAGGCCGGGGAGCTGTACGCCTCGCTGTGCTCCCGGGCGAGCCCGCTGGGGCTGGTGTCCGAGCAGATCGACCCCTCCACAGGAGAGTTCATGGGCAACTTCCCCCAGGCGTTCAGCCACATCGGGATCATCTCCAGCGGCGTGAACCTGGCCCGGGCGAGGGCGGGGGGACGGGCATGATCGACCGGCTCGCGATCCTCGGCGCGACCGGGGACCTCAGCGCCCGCTTCCTGCTGCCGGCGCTGGCCGCGCTGCGGGCGGCGGGGCACACCGGCGACGCGCTCCGGGTGACCGGGGCGAGCCGGGAGGACTGGGACACCGGGCGGTACCGGGCGTGGGCCGCGGAGCGGCTCGACCGGCACGGCGGCGCCCTCCCGGCCGGGGCCGGGGAGGCGGTGGTCTCCGCCCTCGACTACCGGCGGGCCGACGTCACCGACCCGGCCGACGTGGCCGCGGTCGTCGCCGGGGAGGGGCCGGTGGCCGTCTACCTCGCCCTCCCACCGGCGCTCTTCCCCGCCGCGGTCACCGCCCTGCACGCGGCGGGCCTGCCGGAGGGCAGCCGGATCGTCCTGGAGAAGCCGTTCGGCGAGGACCTGGCCGGCGCGCGGGAGCTGAACCGGCTGCTCGCCGAACTCCTGCCGGAGCGGGCGGTGTTCCGGGTCGACCACTTCCTGGCCATGACGACCGTCCAGAACGTCCTCGGCAGCCGGCTGGCCAACCGGGTGCTCGAACCCCTCTGGAACAGCACCCACATCGCCGAGGTGGACATCACCTGGGACGAGACGCTGGCGCTGGAGGGCCGGGCCGGGTACTACGACCGGGTCGGGGCGCTCAAGGACATGGTCCAGAACCACCTGCTGCAACTGCTCTGCCTGGTGGCCATGGAACCGCCGCTCACGCTCGGCGAACGGGACCTGCGCGACCGGAAGGTGGACGTGCTGCGCTCCGTACGGCCGCTGACCGAGCACGACGTGGTGCACCGCACCCGGCGGGCCCGCTACCTGCCGGGCCGGATCGGGGACCGCGACGTCCCCGCGTACGCCGAGGAGGAGGGCGTGGACCCGGCGCGCGGCACCGAGACCTTCGCCGAGGTGGAACTGGAGCTGGACAGCTGGCGGTGGGCCGGGACGCGGTTCCGGCTGCGCAGCGGCAAGGCCCTGGGCGCGGACCGCAAGGAGGTCGCGGTGCACTTCCGCCCGGTGCCCCACCTGCCGTTCGGCCACGGCGGGAAGAGCCACGGCGGGAAGGGCTCCGGCGGGGAGGGCCACGGCGGGGAGGCCCGGCCCAACGTGCTGCGGTTCGAGCTGGAGCCGGAGGGGCTGGCCCTGGACCTGACCGGCATCGGCGCCCACGCCCACGAGCTCGTCCCGCTCTCGCTGACCGCGCGGATGGAGCCGCAGGACCTGCCCGCGTACGGGCGGCTGCTGCTGGACGTCCTGAACGGCGATCCGGCGCTGTCCATCCGCGGCGACGAGGCCGAGGAGGCCTGGCGGGTGCTTGAACCGGTGCTGGCCGCCTGGGAGCGGGGGCTCGTCCCGCTGGACGAGTACCCGGCGGGCTCGCAGGGGCCGCCGCCGCACTGGTGGTAGCCGCGCCGGTGCCCGGGTGACCGGCCGGTGGGGGGCCGGTCGGCCGGGGCCCGGGCGCTCGGGCCCCGGGCAGTGCCACTCGCGGCCCGCCCGGTGAATTCCGTCGCATTCCGGCACAGCAATCCCATGCATCACAGTCACCACATTCGTCACAGGCGCCCGGTAAATCACTCGGCTATTTCGACGAATGACTGTTCGAGTGGCTGGTGGGATCCGAACCTTATATTTTCGGCCAAAGAATTCGCGCCCGTTCTCGGGCGTTCCGGGCGCGGCCGGGAGTCGCACCTGGGATTTTGGCGTTCCGATTACCGACGGCGGTCGCTCTCCGTTCAATCGGAAGGGGTTGCGAGCGGCTGACCCGCCGTGAAGACTGTTGCGCGTTCGTCGTCCGGACGTTCGGGACGACAGGGATTGTGCGACTCCCCGACCGTGTCGGCGCGTTCCGCGCGGCGGTTGCGGGGGTGGATCGCCAAAAGGGGGAATGGGCATGCCGGGTACGGCCGTTGCGCAGGTGGGGGCCGGGAGAGCGGCCGGCCGCCGGGGGACGGTTTTCTGTTCGAACGTGCCGGCGGGGTAAGAGTATTCGGAGGCTCGCGGTTCACCGCGATCCGGTCCGCCGTTCATCGCGCGGAGGGAAATCCGGATCGTATTCGCACCGCCCGGTCCGGGCGCGCCGACGCGACCGCGGAACGGCTCCGCGAGGGCGGGTGCGGTGCCCGGCCGCGGGCGTCCGGGGATTCCCGTTCCCGGGGCCGGACGGCCTCCGCCGGCCGGGCCGACGCCGATTCCCTCCGTTCCCGCGCGTCCTGAAGCAGGCGACGACGGCCGGGAATTCCCGCTGTGCCGCCTCCCAATCCGCGATTCCACCGCGGGCGCCCGGCGCGCCCGCACCCGAGAACCAGTCAACGGGAGTTCCGCCATGCCGTACGCCAGTCCGGCGCCCGCCCGCGAGCGGTCGCCGCTCCTCCTGCGCGGCGAGCTGCAGCACCGGCTCGACACGCTCGCGCGCGCCCACCGGGTGCCCGGTGCCCAACTGGTGCTGGACACCGGCCCGGAGGCCGTCGTCCTGCACACCGGGGTGGCCGACACCGGCACCGGGGTACCGTTCACCGAGGACACCGCCGTTCCGGTCGGATCGCTCACCAAGCCCTACACGGCCGCCCTGGTGATGCTGCTCGCCGACGACGGCGACCTCGACCTCGACGAGCCGACCGCCGAGCACCTTCCGGAGTTCCGGCAGCTGCCTGAAGTAACGATTCGTCAGCTGCTGAGCCACACCGGCGGACTGCCCACCGGACCGGACTCCGACGCCGCCGCCCGCACCACCGCGACCCGCTACCTGTCCGCCGTCTGCACCGCCCCGGACGCGCTGTTCCCGCCCGGGACGGACTTCTCCTACTCCAACGCCGGCTACGTCGCCGCCGGGCGCCTGGTCGAGACGGTGACCGGGATGCCCTGGCACGAGGCGGTGCGCGCCCTGCTGCTCGAACCCTTCGGCACCGGGCCGGTGTTCGTCGACACCGCCGCCCCCGGACGGCCGGTCGCCGCCGGGCACGCGCTCAACGCCGCGACCGGCCTGCCCCGGGCCGTCCGGCAGAACCTGGCCCCACTGGAGGCCCCGGCCGGCGCCCTGCTGGCCAGCGCCGCGGACCTCGCCGCGCTCGGCGCCGCCCTGGTCGGCCGCGCCAAGGTGCTGCCCCCGGACACCGCCGAGCTGATGCGCCGCCCGGAGCCCGGCGCCCGGCCGGGAGCGCTCGCCGACGGCTGGGGTGCCGGCGCGGCGCTCTATCGGCAGGACGGGCGGCTGTGGTGCGGCCACGACGGCAACGCCATGGGCACCTCCTGCCATCTGCGGGCCGACCCGGACAGCGGCCTCGTGGTCGCCTTCACCGGCAACGCCGGCGCCGCCACCGCCCTCTGGCGCGAACTCGCGTCAGACCTGGAGGAGTTGGCCGGAGTACGGGTGCCCGCGGGGATCGAACCGGTCGGCGCGGGCGGACCCGTGCTGCTCGCCGCCCCGGCGGCCCTGGCCGAGTGCGCGGGCGACTACCGCAACGGCGCCATCCGCTACCGGGTCGAGCCGGCCGGCGCCGGACCGGCCACCCTCTCGGTCGACGGCGACCTCCCGATCCCACTGCGCTGCTACGCCGACCTCTCCTACGACCTGATCGCCCCCGACACCGGGCGCCCCGAACCCGGCGGGCGCTTCCACCGGGACCCGGCCACCGGCCGGATCGACCGGGTGCAGGTCTCCGGGCGCACCGCCCGCCGGGCCGCCGCCGACTGAGCCGACCGGCCCGGCCGCCGTACGCCCACCCCTGCACCGACCCCACCCCCGCACCGAACCCGCACCGTTCCCCGGGTCCGAGGGCCGGCCACCGCCTGCCCCGCCGCCCTCGTCGTCGCCCCCCTCGGAAGGACCTTCCGCCATGGCCGACCGGCCTGCCCAGCCCGTGCGCCCGACCGCCCCGCCGCAGGCGCCGGCCGGTGGCACCACCGCACCGTCGGCGGCGCCCCGGACCCTGGACGCCCTGTTCGCCGCCCAGGCGGCCCGCACGCCGCACGCGCCCGCGCTGACCGACGGGCAGCGCAGCTGGACGTACCGCGACCTGGCCGAACGCGTCGAGCGGCTGGCCCGCGACCTGGGCCGGCGCGGCGCCGGGCCGGAGCGGACGGTGGCCCTGGTCCTGCCGCGCTCCATGGAGCTGGTCGCCGCCGAGCTGGCCGTCGTCCGGGCGGGCGCCGCCTTCCTGCCCGTCGACCCGGGCTACCCCGCCGAGCGGCGGGCGCTGATGCTCGCCGACGCCGCCCCCGCGCTCGTCCTGGACGACCCGGCCGCCGTCCGCGCGGCCCTGGAGACGGAGCGCCCCGAGGACCGGGACCACACCGACCTCCCGGCCGCCGACGGCACCGACCACCCGGCGTACGTGATCTACACCTCGGGCTCCACCGGGACGCCCAAGGGCGTGGTCGTCACCCACCGGGGGATCGCCGGCTTCACGGCGGCGGCGATCGACAACTACGCGGTCGGGCCGGGGGACCGGGTGCTCCAGTTCTCCTCGCCCAGCTTCGACGCCTCCGTCCTGGAGCTGTTCGTCTCCGTCCTCACCGGCGCCACCCTGGTGATCCCCCCGGACGGCCCGTGGCTCGGGGAGGAGCTCGCCGCCGTCCTGGACGGGCAGCGCATCACCCACACCCTGATCCCGCCCGCGGCCCTGGCCACCGTCCCGGCCGGCGCGGGCCGCCACCTGCGCACCCTGATCGTCGGGGCCGAGGCCTGCTCCGCCGAGCTGGTCGACCGCTGGGCGCCCGGCCGGCGCATGGTCAACTCCTACGGCCCGACCGAGGCCACCATCGTCGCCACCTGGACCGGCCCGCTCACCGCCGGCACCGGCGCGCCCACCATCGGCGGCGCCCTGCCGCACGCCCGGGTGTACGTGCTCGACGAGGCCATGCGGCCCCAGCCGGCCGGCACCGACGGCGAGCTGTACCTCGGCGGCGAGGGCGTCGCCCGCGGCTACCTCGGCCGCCCCGGCCTGACCGCCGCCCGCTTCGTCGCCGACCCCTTCGGCCCGCCCGGCGCCCGGCTCTACCGCACCGGCGACCGGGCCCGGTTCACCGCCGACGGGGAGCTGGAGTTCCTCGGCCGGCTCGACCGGCAGGTCAAGGTCCGCGGCTTCCGGATCGAGCCGGGCGAGATCGAGGCCGCGCTGCGCGCCCACCCCGCCGTCGACCAGGCCGTGGTCGTGGTCCGCGAGGACGAACCGGGCCACACCCGGCTGGTCGGCTACGCCACGCCCGCCGACCCGGAACTGCCCCCGGACCCGGCCGCGCTGCGCACCGCCCTGGCCGCCGCGCTGCCCGCCCACCTGGTGCCCGCCGCCGTCGTCGTGCTGCCCGCCTTCCCGCTCACCCCGCAGCTCAAGATCGACCAGCGGGCGCTGCCCGCGCCCGCCCGGCAGAGCGCCGGCGGCGGGCTCGCCCCGCGCACCGAACGGGAGCGCGCCCTGGCCGCCGTCTGGGCCGAGGTCCTCGGCCTCGACGCGGTGGGGGCCGAGGACGACTTCTTCGACCTCGGCGGCGACTCCGTCCTCGCCGCCCGCACCCTGGCCCGGATCACCGAACGCCTCGGCGTCCGGCTCACCCTGCGGGACGTGTTCACCGCCCGCACCGTCGCCGCCCTCGCGCCGCTGCTCGACCGGCCGGCCGCCGCCGCGCCCACCGGGCCCGTCCCGCCCGCCCCGCGCGGGGAGCCGCTGCCGCTCTCCAGCGCCCAGCGCCGGCTCTGGTTCCTGGAGGACCTCGCCACCGGCGGCACCGGCAACCACACCGGCGTCGCCCTGCGGCTGCACGGCGACCTCGACCGGGAGGCCCTCGGCCGGGCCCTGCGGCGGCTCACCGCCCGGCACGACGCGCTGCGCACCACCGTCACCGCCGTCGACGGGCGGCTCGAGCAGCACGTCGCCGAGCGGGCCGACCTGCCGCTGCGCACCGAGGACCTCGGCGCCCTGCCCGCCGGCGAGCGCGCCGAGGCGGCCGACCGCCTGCTCGCCGAGGAACTGGAGCGGCCCTACGACCTGGCGCGGGGCCCGCTCAGCCGGGCGCTGCTGGTCCGGCTCGCCGCCGACGAGCACCTGCTGCTGCTGGCGCAGCACCACATCGTCACCGACGGCTGGTCGGTCGGCGTCCTCACCCGCGAACTGGCCGCCCTCCTGCGGGCGGAGGCCACCGGCGAACCCGACAGCCTGCCCGCCCCCGCCCTCCAGTACCCCGACTACGCCCACTGGGAGCAGCACCGCCCGGCCGACCACGCCCCCGAACTCGCCTACTGGAAGCGCGCCCTGGCCGGCCTGCCCACCCTGCGGCTGCCCACCGACCGCCCCCGGCCCGCCGAGCGCGCCGGCCACGGCGCGGCGCACCGCCACCACCTCCCGGCCGAGCTGGTCGACCGGCTGCGCCACCTCGCCGCCGGCCGCGGCACCACCGTGTTCACCCTGTTCGCCGGGGCGTCCGCGCTGCTGCTCTCGCGCCACTCCGGCCAGCGGGACGTGGCCCTCGGCACCGTCGTCAACGGGCGGGAGCGGCGCGAGCTGGAGGAGGTGACCGGCTTCTTCGTCAACACCGTGGTGCTGCGCGGCGACGTGGACGAGCGGGCCACCGTCGACCGCTTCGTGGAGTCCATGCGCACCACCCTGCTGGACGCCTTCGCCCACGCCGAGGTGCCCTTCGACCGGGTGGTCGAGGAACTGGCCCCGCCCCGCGACCCCAGCCGCACCCCGCTGGTCCAGGTCGCCGTCGTCCAGCAGACCCCCGCCGCCCCGGCGCCCGCCGGCGGGCTGCGCTTCACCGACCACCCGCTGCCCCGCCCGGCAGCCCGCTTCGACCTGGTGCTGGAGTTCACCCCCGACGAGGCCGACGGCGGCTGCACGCTGACGGTCGAGTACGACACCGACCTGTTCGACCGGCGGACGGTCACCGCGCTGGCCGGCCACCTGCACCGGCTGCTGGCCGGGATGGCGGACGGGCCGCGGCGCACCCTCGCCGAACTGCCGATGATCCCCGAGGAGGAGCAGCGCGCGCTGCTCGCCTCCCGGAAGCCGCCGCGGGAGCTCCCGGGCACCGACCCGGCCCGGCCGTCCGGGTGGAGCCGGGTCCACGTGCTCGACCGCGCGCGGCGCCCCCAACCCGTCGGGGTGCCCGGCGAGTTGTACCTCGCGGGCTACCTCCCGGAGCAGCCGGACGAGCGGCTCGTCCCCGACCCGTACGGCGCGCCGGGGGAGGCGATGTACGGCACCGGGGAGCTGGTGCGGTGGACCGCCGACGGCGGGCTGGAGCACCTCGGCCGGGTCGAGGAGCGGGCGAAGCCCCGCGGCGGGGAGACCGACCCGGCCCCTGCGCCGGCCGCCCCCCGCCACGTCGCCCCCCGGACCCCCGCCGAACGCGCGCTGGCCGGCATCTGGGCCGAGGTGCTGCGGCTGGAGCGGGTCGGCGCCGACGACAACTTCTTCGACCTCGGCGGCGACTCCATCCTCGGCATCCAGGTGGTGGCCCGCTCCCGGCAGGCCGGGCTGGCGGTGACCTCCCGGGACCTCTACCGCCACCAGACGGTCGCCGCGCTCGCCCTGGCCGCGGAGGACGCCGAGGCGCCCGCCGCGCCCGCGCCGGTGGCCGCCACCGGGGAGGCCGTGCTGACCCCGATCCAGCGCTGGTGGTTCGAACGGGCCACCGGCCGGGCCGGCCACTTCGCCCAGGCCGTCTCCCTGCTGCTGCCCGGCGACCTCGACCGGGCGGCCCTGGAGGAGGCCCTGAACGACCTGGTCGCCCACCACGACGCGCTGCGCTCCGCCTTCACGGCCCCGGACGGCGCGGGCGCGGTGCGCTGGCGGATCCAGGAGCCGACGGCCCGCACCACCCTGGCCCGGCACACCGGCCCCGACCAGGACACCCCGCACTTCGGCCCGTACGACCTGGCCGGCGGCGCCCCGCTGCTGCGCGCCGTCCTGCACGAGCGCGCCGGGGGCCGGCCCCCGGTCCTCCACCTGGCCGTCCACCACCTGGTGGTCGACGGGGTCTCCTGGCGGGTCCTGCTGGAGGACCTCGACACCGCGTACCGGGCCCGCCGCGAGGGCCGGGACGGCGCGGCCGCCCTCCCGGCGAAGTCCTCGCCGCTGCGGCAGTGGGCCGAGCGGCTGAGCGCCTTCGCCGCCGCGGGCGGCTTCGAGGACGAGACCGCGTACTGGGCCGAGGCCGTGCCCGGGCAGTCCGCCGCCGAGCCCGGGCGGCCCGCCGCCGAGCCGTTCCCCGCCGAGCTCGACGGCCCCGACAGCTACGCCACCGAACGCTCCGTCACCGTCCGGCTGAGCCCCGCCGACACCGCCGCACTGCTGCGCACCCTGCCCGACACCTACCGCACCCAGGCCAACGACGTGCTGCTGAGCGCGCTGGGCCGGGCGCTGTGCGGGGAGAGCGGGCTGGAGCGGGTCGTGGTGGACGTCGAGGGCCACGGGCGCGAGGAGCTGTTCGCCGACCTCGACCTCGGCCGTACGGTCGGCTGGTTCACCACCCGCCACCCCGTCGCCCTGGCCGTCCCCGCGGGAGCCGGCTGGGACACCGTCCTCAAGCAGGTCAAGGAGCAGCTGCGCGCCGTCCCCCGGCGCGGCCTCGGCTTCGAGGCGCTGCGCCACCTCGGCCGCCCCGGCACCGCGCCCGAGGTGCCGGCCGCCCGGATCAGCTTCAACTACCTGGGCCGCATCGCCCTGCCGGACGACCCGGACGGGCTGTTCCGCGGCACCTTCCGGCCGCTGGAGCTGGACGCCGACCCGGCGGTCGAGCGCCCCCACCCGCTGGAGGTGGTCGGCCGACTGGACGGCGACGCGCTGGAGTTCACCTGGTTCCACTCCGCCGCCGTCCACGGCAGTGCCACCGTCGAGGCACTGGCCCGGCGCTTCGCCGAGGAGCTGGCCGACCTCGCCCGCCACGCGACCACCCCCGGCGCCGCCGGGCGCACCCCGTCCGACTTCCCGCTGGCCCGGCTCGACCAGCCGGCGGTGGACCTGATCACCGGCGCCGACCCGGGCGCGGTGGAGGACGTCCTGCCGCTCACCCCGACCCAGTCCGGCATGCTCTTCCACGGCCTCGCCGAGGAGGACAGCGGCGCCTACTTCCAGCAGCTGGACTTCGTCCTCGACGGGGTGCCCGACCCGGCCCGCCTCGCCGAGGCCTGGCAGTGGGTCACCGACCGCACCGCGGTGCTGCGCGCCCACGTCCGCTGGCAGGAGGTGCCCGAGCCGCTGCTGGTGGTGCACCGCCGGGTGGCCGTGCCGGTCAGCCACCTGGACTGGCGCGCGCTGCCCGAGGAGGAGCGCCGCACCCGGCTGGCCGAGCTGCTGGACCGCGACCGGGCCCGCGGCCTCGACCTCGCGCGGGCCCCGCTCCAGCGGCTGCTGCTGATCCGCCTCTCGGACAGCCGGGTGCGGGTGCTCTGGTCGTTCCACCACCTGGTGCTGGACGGCTGGAGCCTGTTCCAGGTGCTCTCGGACGTCTTCGCGGTGCACGGCGCCCTGGCCGCTCCCGGAGCGGACGTCCCGTACGGCACCGTGCCGGAGCGCCGGCCCTACCGCGACTACCTGGCCTGGCTGGGCGGGCGCGACCACGCCGAGGCCGAACGGCACTGGCGCACCCGCCTCGCCGGGCTGGTGGAGGCGACGCCGCTGCCGTACGACCGCGAGCCGGTGCAGAGCCACCGCGCGGAGTCCACCCGGGCCGTGCCGTTCACCCTGCCCGCCGCCGCGACCAGGGCGCTGGAGGACCTCGCGCGCGGCTCCGGGCTGACCCTCAACACCCTGGTCCAGGGCGCCTGGGCGGTGCTGCTGGGCCGCCAGGCAGGGCGTGCCGAGGTGGTGTACGGCACCACGTCCTCCGGGCGCCCGCCCGAGCTGCCCGGCGTCGAGTCGATGACCGGCCTGTTCATCACCACCCTGCCGACCCGCACCACGGTGCCCGCCGAGGGCACCCTGCTGGACTGGCTCCAGGCCCTCCAGCGGGAGCAGAGCGAGGACCGGCGGTACGGCTTCGTCCCGCTCACCCGGATGCGGGCCGGCACCGGACTGCCCGAGCAGACCGGCCTGTTCGACAGCCTGGTGGTCTTCGAGAACTACCCGGTCGACGAGGACGCGGCCGACGCCCACGGCCTGCGGCTGCGCGACCTGGACGGCATCGAGACCACCAACTACCCGCTCGCCCTGCTCGCCTACCCCGGCCCGGAGCTGTCCCTGCGGCTCTGCTACGACCCGCGGCTGTTCGACGAGTCCACCGTGCGGCGGCTGGCCGGTCAGCTCACCGCCGCGCTGACCGGCCTGCCCGCCGGCGCCCACCGCCCGCCCGCGCGGCTGCCGCTGCTGACCGCCGAGGAGCGGCACCGCGTCCTGGTCGACTGGAACGCCACCGCCGCCGAGCAGCCCGCGGCCGACATCGCCGAGCTGTTCGCCGAGCAGGTGCTCCGCACCCCCGGGGCGGTCGCCCTGGAGGCCGGCGACGAGCGCCTGACCTACCGCGAACTGGACGCCCGGGCCGCCGAGTTGGCCGGACGCCTGGCCGCGCACGCGGTCCGGGTCGAGCAGCCGGTCGGGGTGCTGATGGAGCGCTCCGTCGAGCTGGTCGTCGCCCAGCTGGCACTGGTCCGCACCGGCGGCGTCTTCGTGCCGCTGGACGGCCGGGCGCCGCGCGAGCGGCTGCACCGGATGCTGGCCGAGGCGGGCGCCGAGCTGCTGCTCACCGACGCCCGCTGGGCGGAGACCGCCGCCGAGCTGCGCCCCGCCGAGCGGGTGCTGCGCGTCGACCGGCCGGACCGCACCGGCGCGCCGGCCGCGCCCCCGGCGGCCGTCCACCCCGACAACGTCCAGTACCTGATGTTCACCTCGGGCTCCACCGGCACCCCCAAGGGCGTCGCGGTGCGCCGCCGGGACGTCGCCGCGCTCGCCCTGGACCGCGCCTTCACCGGCCACGACCGGGTGCTGGTGCACTCCCCGCACGCCTTCGACGCCGCCACCTACGAGCTCTGGGTGCCGCTGCTGCGCGGCGGCACCGCCGTCCTCGCCCCGCCGGAGGACCTGGACGCCGCCGCCGTCCGGCACGCCGTCACCGAGCGGGGCGTGACCTGCCTGTGGCTGACCGCCGGGCTGTTCCGGCTGCTCGCCCAGGAGGACCCGGGCTGCCTGCGCGGCGCCCGCGAGGTGTGGACCGGCGGCGAGGCGGTGCCCGGCGCCGCCGTCCGCAAGGTCCTGGCGGCCTGCCCCGGCCTCACCGTGGTCGACGGCTACGGGCCGACCGAGACCACCACCTTCGCCACCCGCCGGGCCTTCCGCGAGGGCGACGAGCTGCCCGCCACGCTGCCGATCGGCCGCCCGCTGGACAACACCCGGGTGTACGTCCTGGACGGCGCGCTCCAGCCCCAACCGCCGGGCATCACCGGTGAGTTGTACATCGCCGGGGCCGGGCTCGCGCGTGGCTACGCGGGCCGCCCCGGCGAGACCGCCGCCCGCTACCTCGCCGACCCCTTCGGCCCGCCCGGCGCCCGGATGTACCGCACCGGCGACACCGTCCGGTGGAGCGCGGACGGCGAACTGCACTTCGTCGGCCGCGCCGACGACCAGATCAAGATCCGCGGCTTCCGGATCGAACCCGCCGAGATCGAGGCCCGGCTCACCGCCCACCCGGCTGTCGCCGAGGCCGTAATCTCGCTCCACCAGGACGCCGGACGCAAGCGCCTCGCCGCCCACCTGGTGCCCGCCGAGGGCGCCGAGCCGCCCGGCGCCGCCGAGCTGCGCGCCCACCTGGCCGCCGACCTGCCCGACTACATGCTGCCCGCGGCCTTCGTCACCCTGCCCGAACTCCCGATCACCGCCAACGGCAAGGTGGACCGCCGCCGGCTGCCCGCCCCCGACTGGTCGGCGGCGGGCGGCGACCGCCCCCACCGCGCCCCCGGCACCGACCGCGAACGGCTGCTCGCCGCGATCTGGGCCGAGCTGCTCGGGGTCGAACGGGTCGGGCTGGACGACGACTTCTTCCTGCTCGGCGGCGACTCCATCCTGAGCATCCAGGTGGTCTCCCGGGCCCGCGCCGCCGGTCTCGCGCTCTCCCCGCGCGACCTGTTCCGGCACCCCACCGTCGCCGCCCTGGCCGCGGCCGCCGGCAGCGCCGTCACCGTCGCGGGCACCGAACCGGTCGGCGGCGAGGTCGGCCTGACACCGATCCAGCACTGGTTCCTCGACCCGAACCCGCCGTACGCCCACCACTTCGACCAGTCCCTGGTGGTGGAGGCTCCCGGCGCCGTCGACCCCCGGGCCCTGCGCCGCGCCCTGGCCGCCCTGTGGGCCCACCACGACGCGCTGCGCTCCCGCTTCACCCGCTCCGAGGACGGCACCTGGCGGCAGCACTGCGCCCCCGCCGAGGAGGCCGCGCCCGAGCTGCTGGAGGTCCACGGCCATGGCGCCGAGGAGGCGGTGACCGCGGCCGCCCACGCCTCCTTCCGGCCGGCCGACGGCCCGCTGCTCACCGCCCGCCTGTTCCGGGGCGACGGCGCCCGGCCCGACCGGCTGCTGCTGGCCGTCCACCACCTGGTGGTCGACGGCGTCTCCTGGCGGGTGCTGCTGGAGGACCTGGAGACCGCCTACCGGCAGGCCGTCGAGGGCCGCCCGCTGCGGCTGCCCGCCCGCACCAGCTCCGTCCGGGAGTGGGCCCGCCGCCTGGCCGCGCACACCGCGGCCGGCGGTTTCGACGGGCAGCGGGACCACTGGGCGGCCGCCGCCCGGGCCTGCGCCACCCCGCTGCCGGTGGACGGCGACGGTACCAACACCGCCGCCGACCTGCGCGAGGTGACCGTCCGGCTGGACCGCGACCGCACCGACGCCCTGCTGCGCCAGGTCCCCGCGGTCTACCGCACCCGGATCGACGACGTGCTGCTCACCGCGCTCGGCCGGGTGCTCGCCGACTGGACCGGGCGCGGCACCGTCGCCGTCGGCCTGGAGGGCCACGGCCGCGAGGACCGGCTGTTCGACGGCCTCGACCTGTCCCGCACGGTCGGCTGGTTCACCTCGCTCTTCCCCGTCGCCCTCGACGTCCCGGCGGGGGACTGGGGCACCGCCCTGAAGGCCGTCAAGGAGCAGCTGCGGGCGGTGCCCGACCGCGGCCTCGGGTACGGTGCGCTGCGCCACCTCGCCGGGGACGTGGCGCTCGCCGACGCGCCCGCCCCCGGCGTCGCCTTCAACTACCTGGGCCGCTTCGACTGGTCCGCCGACGGCGCCGCCCTGGTCGGCGCCGTCCCCGGCGGCCTCGGCGGCGCGGAGGCGCCCGGCACCGAGCGCCCCCACCTGCTGGACGTGGTCGCCCGGGTCGAGGACGGCGAGCTGGAGATCGGCTGGTACTACAGCTCCGGCCGGCACCGCGCCGACACCGTCACCGGGCTCGCCCACGCCATGCTGGGCGCCCTGGAGGAGATCGTCGCCCACTGCGCCGAGCCCGGCTCGGGCGGCCGCACCCCCGCCGACTTCCCGCTCGCCCGGCTCGACCAGGCGGCCGTGGACCGGATCGCCGGGGACGGCCGAGCGGTCGCCGACGTCTACCCGCTGACCCCGATGCAGGCCGGGATGCTCTTCCACAGCCTGCTCGACCCGGACGGCGACACCTACGTCAACCAGGTCCAGCTGGTGCTGGACGGGGTCACCGACCCGCACGCGCTGGCCGAGGCCTGGCAGCGGACCGCCGACGCCAACGCGATCCTGCGTACCCGGCTCAGCTGGCAGGACGGCGCCGAACCGCTCCAGGTCGTCCAGCACCGGGCCGCCGTCCCGGTCGCCCACCACGACTGGACCGGCCGCCCCGCCGAGCAGGTCGAGCGGGACACCGCCCGGCTGCTCGCCGAGGACCGGGCGGCCGGCATCGACCTCGGCGGCGCGCCGCTGCTGCGCCTCGCCCTGATCCGGCTGACACCGACCCGGGTCCGGGTGGTGTGGACCTTCCACCACGTGCTGCTCGACGGCTGGAGCGCCGCCCAGGTCTTCGACGAGGTGTGCGAGCGCTACGCCGCCCTGACCGCCGGACGCGCCCCCGCTCCGGCCGAACGGGCGCCCTACGCCGACTACCTGCGCTGGCTGGCCGGCCAGGACGGGGCGGAGGCCGAGCGGTACTGGCGCGACACCCTGGCCGGCTTCCCCGCCCCCACCGAACTGCCCCGGGACCGCCGCCCGGCCGGCGCCCACCGCGCCTCCTCCTCGGCCTCGGTACGGGTCGCCCTCGGCGCCGAGCTGTCCGAGCGGCTGCGCGACACCGCCCGGCAGGCCGGGCTGACCGTCAACACCGTGCTCCAGGGTGCCTGGGCGCTGCTGCTCTCCCGCTACGGCGGCGGGGACGACGTGGTGTTCGGCACCATCGTCTCCGGCCGGCCCGCCGAACTCCCCGGCGTCACCTCGATGGTGGGGCTGTTCATCAACGCCCTGCCCACCCGGGTGCGGATCGACCCCCGGCGCCCGCTGCGGGAGCTGCTGCGGGAGGTCCAGGACCACCAGTCCGAGGCCCGCCGGCACGACGCCGTCTCGCTGGCCCAGCTCCAGGGCTGGAGCGAACTGCCCGGCGGCACCGCCCTGTTCGACAGCCTGGTGGTCTTCGAGAACTACCCCTTCGACGCCCAGTCGCTGACCCGGCACGGCCTCGGCGTGGAGACCGAGCAGGTGCTGGAGCCGACCAGCTACCCGCTCAGCGTGGTGGTGGCGCCCGGCGAGTCCATCGAGGTCGGCCTGGACCACGACCCGGCCCTCTTCGACACCGCCACCGTCGAGGGGCTCGGCGCGGGCCTGCGCACCCTGCTCGCCGGAATGGCGGCCGGCCTCGACCGGCCGGTGGGCGAACTGCCGCTGCTGGAGCCGGCCGAGGGGCGCGAGTTGGTGGCCCGCCTCGGCGGGGCGTTCACCGAGGCACCGGACGGCACCCTGCCCGAGGCCTTCGCCCGGCAGGCCGCCCGCACCCCCGACGCCCCGGCGGTCCGCTCCGGCGACGAGCAGCTGACCTACCGGGAGCTCGACGAGCGCTCCAACCGGCTGGCCCGGCTGCTGATCGCGGCCGGGGCCGGACCCGAGCGCTTCGTCGCGCTCGCGCTGCCCCGCACCGTCGAACTCGCCGTGGCACTGCTCGCGGTGCTCAAGAGCGGCGCCGCGTACCTGCCCGTCGACCCCGGCTACCCGGCCGAGCGGATCGCCTACCTCTTCGAGGACGTCCGGCCCGACGCCGTCGTCACCGGCACGGCGACCGCCGACCGGCTGCCCGACGGCCCGTCCACCCGGATCGTGCTGGACGACCCCGCCTGCCGCGAGCGCCTGGCCGCCGCCCGCCCCGACGCCGTCCGCGACGAGGAGCGGCACGGCGCCCTGCGCCCGGAGCACCCCGCGTACGTCATCCACACCTCCGGCTCGACCGGCCGCCCCAAGGGCGTGGTGGTCGCCCACAGCTCGGTGCTCGCCCTGACCGACTGGGCCGCCGCCGAGTTCGCCGACGGCGGCCTGGCCCACGTGCTCGCCGCCACCTCGCTCAACTTCGACGTGTCGGTGTTCGAGATCTTCGCGCCGCTGCTCTCCGGCGGCCGCGTGGAACTCCTGCGCGACCTGCTGGCCCTGGCCGAGCGCCCCGGCCCCTGGCGGGCCGGCCTGCTCAGCGCGGTGCCCTCGGCCCTCGGCGGACTGCTCGCCGACGGCGCCGTGCACCTCGCGGCGGACACCGTGGTGCTGGCCGGCGAGGCACTGCCCGCCCGCACCGTGCGCCAGGTCCGCGAGGCCGTCCCCGGCTGCCGGGTGCTGAACGTCTACGGCCCCACCGAGGCCACCGTCTACGCCACCGCCCACACCTGCGACCCCGCCGACCCGGACCGCGACCCGCCGATCGGCCGCCCGGTCGGCGGCGCCCGGGCCTACGTCCTGGACGAGCGGCTGCGCCCGGTGCCCGTCGGCGCGCCCGGGGAGCTGTACCTGGCCGGCACCGGCGTGGCCCGCGGCTACCTGCGCCGCCCCGGCCTGACCGCCGCCCGCTTCCTGCCCGACCCGTACGGCCCGCCCGGCGCCCGGATGTACCGCACCGGCGACCGGGTGCGCTGGAGCGCCGACGGCGGCCTCGACTACCTCGGCCGCGCCGACGACCAGGTCAAGGTGCGCGGCTTCCGGATCGAACTCGGCGAGGTCGAGGCCGCGCTGGCCCGCCACCCCCGGGTGTCGGCGGCCGCCGCCCGGGTGGTCGACCAGGACGGCCACAAGCGGCTGGTGGGCTACGCGGTGCCGCGCGACGGCGCCCTGCCCGACCAGGCCGAGTGGCGGGCCTTCCTCGGCGGCACCCTCCCCGGCCACCTGGTGCCCGCCCTGGTGGTGCCGCTGGAGCGGCTGCCGCTCGGCGCCACCGGCAAGCTGGACCGGCGCGCCCTGCCCGAGCCGGTGTGGGCCGCGCCCGCGACGGAGGCCGGCCGGTCCCCGCGCACCGACACCGAGCGCGTCCTCGCCGCCATCTGGCGCGAGGTGCTCGGGGTGCCCGAGGTCAGTGCGGACGACAACTACTTCGCCCTCGGCGGGGACTCCATCCTCGGCATCCAGATCGTCTCGGCGGCCCGCCGGGACGGCCTGGCGCTGACCCCCCGGCACCTGTTCGCCCACCAGACCCTGGCCGAACTCGCCCGCGCCGCCGAGCGCTCACCGCAGCCCGAGCCCGCCGCCGACCAGGGCGCGGTGGTCGGCGAGGCCCCGCTCACCCCCGTCCAGCACTGGCTGCTGGACACCCTGGACGGCGACCCGGCCCGGCTCACCCAGTCCGTCTCCTTCACCCTCGCCCCGGACACCGACGAGGAAACCCTGCGGGCCGCGCTGGCCGCCGTCCTGGACCACCACGACGCGCTGCGGCTGCGCTACGAACCGCTCGCCGACGGCCGGTGGCGCCAGCACGGCACCGCACCCGGCCAGGCCCCCGAACTGCGCCCGCACGAGCTGCCCGCCGCCGAGGGGGAGCAGCGCGCGACCGTCCTGCGGGACCTCGGCGAGCGACTGGCCGAGGGCTTCGACCTGGCCGCCGGACCGCTGCTGCGGGCCGCGCTCTGCCGCTTCGCCGAAGACCCCCGCCCGGTGCTGCTGCTGGCCGCGCACCACCTGGTGGTGGACGCGGTGTCCTGGCGGATCCTGCTGGAGGACCTGGAGCGCGCCCACAACGCGCTGAGCGCGGGCGAGCGGCCCGACCTCGGCGCCAAGAGCACCTCCTTCCGGGCCTGGGCCGAACGGCTCGCCGCGCACACCGCGGCCGGCGGCTTCGACGCGGAACTCCCGTACTGGCAGGGCCTGGTGGACGGTGACCTGCCGGTGGACCTGGACGGCGCCAATACCGCGGAGAGCGAGGAGTCGCTGACCTTCGCCCTGGACGCCGAGTCCACCCGCCGGCTGCTCCAGGACGTCCCGGAGGCCTACCGCACCCGGGTCAACGACGCCCTGCTCTGCGCCCTCGGCCGGGTGCTGGCCCGCTGGACCGGACAGGACAAGGTGCTGGTCGCCCTGGAGGGCCACGGCCGCGAGGAGCCCTTCGACGGCGTCGACCTCTCCCGCACCGTCGGCTGGTTCACCACGATGTACCCCGTCGCCCTGGACGTGCCCCCGGACGCCGACCCCGGCACCGCCCTGAAGGCCGTCAAGGAGAGCCTGCGCGCCGTCCCCGGCGGCGGCCTCGGCCACGGCGCCCTGCGCCACCTCAAGCCGGTGCCGGGCCTGGCGCTGCCGCGGATCGGCTTCAACTACCTGGGCCGGCAGGACTGGACCGCCACCCCCGGCGGCCTGCTGCACGCCCCGGCCGGCCCGCTCACCGGCGGCATGGACCGCACCGCCCGCCGCCCCCACCTGCTGGACGTGCTCGGCCTGGTCGCCGAGGGCCGGCTCTCCTTCACCTGGTCCTACTCCCGCGCGGTGCACCACAGCGGCACGGTCGCCCGGCTGGCCGCCGAACTGCTGGACGAGCTGCGGGAGCTCGTCCGCCACTGCGCCGAACCCGGCGCCGGCGGCCGCACCCCCTCCGACTTCCCGCTGGCCGGCCTCGACCAGGCCGGCGTCGACCGGCTGGCCGGCACCGGACGGGAGGTGACGGAGATCCAGCCGCTCACCCCCACCCAGACCGGCATGGTGGTGCACGGCCTGGACGAGGCCGAACACGGCCTCTACGTCGAGCAGATCACCTTCGTCCTGGACGGCGCCCGCGACCCGGGCCTGCTGGCCGCCGCCTGGCAGCACGTCGTCGACCGCACCCCGGTGCTGCGCACCTCGGTGGCGCTGCGCGACGTGCCGGTGCCGCTCCAGGTGGTCCACCGCCAGGCGCAACTGCCGGTCGCCGAGCACGACTGGAGCGAGCTGGGCGAGGCCGAGCGCGCGGCCCGGCTGGAGGAACTGCTCGCCGAGCAGCGGGCCCGCCCGCTGGTGCTGGACCGGCCCCCGCTGCTGCGGCTCGACCTGGTCCGGCTCGGCCCGGAGCAGGTCCGGGTGGTCTGGGCCTTCCACCACGTGCTGCTGGACGGCTGGAGCGTCTTCCACGTCCTCGCCGACGTGCTGGCCGCCCACGCCGCCCTCGCCCGGGGTGAGCGCCCCGAGCTGCCCGAGCGCCGCCCCTTCGCCGAGTACGTCCGCTGGCTCGCCGCCCGCGACACCGGTGCCGCCGTCGAGCACTGGCGCGGCGTGCTGGGCGACCTCGCCGCCCCCACCCCGCTGCCCTACGACCGCCGCCCCGCCCAGGGCGACACCGCCCGCTCCGGCGACTGGCTCTCGCACCGGCTGGACGAGGCCGTGACCGCGCGGCTCCAGGAGTTCGCCCGCCGCCACCGCCTCACCCTCAACACCGTGGTGCAGGGCGCCTGGGCGCTGCTGCTGTCGCGCTGGAGCGGGGAGCAGCGGGTCTGCTTCGGCACCACCGTCTCCGGCCGGCCCGCCGACCTGGCCGGCTCCGACGGCATCGTCGGCCTGTTCATCACCACCCTGCCCGCCCGGGTCGCCGTCGACGGCCGGCAGCCCTGCGCCGACTGGCTGCGCACCCTCCAGGAGGAACAGGCTGAGGACCGCCGCTTCGACCACCTGCCGCTGGCCAGGATGCACGGGCTGAGTCAGGTCCCGCCGGGCACCGAGCTGTTCGACAGCCTGGTGGTCTTCGAGAACTACCCGGTCGGCGACGCCACGGCCGGCGCGTACGGCCTGCTGGTACGCGACCTGGACGCCCGGGAGGCCACCAACTACCCGCTCACCGTGGTCGTCTCGCCCGGCGGGCGGCTCGCCGTGGAACTCGGCCACGACCCGCGCTTCCTCGACCGGCGGACCGCCGGGCGGCTCGCCGACCAGCTGCTGCACACCCTGAACGCGCTGGCCGCCTCGGACGGCGCCACCCCGCTGGACGGGCTCGACCTGCTGCCGCCCGGCGAACGGGAGCGGCTGCTGCACGGCCCCGCCCGCCCGGCGCTCGCCCCGGTGCCCCCGACGACCCTGCCCGCCCTGGTCGAGGCCGCCGCGGACCGGTGGCCGGAGGCCGTCGCGCTGAGCGCGGACGGCCTGGAGCTGACCTACGCCGAGGCCGAGGCGCACGCCAACCGCCTCGCCCACCGGCTGATCGCGCGCGGCGCCGGCCCCGGGGAGACCGTCGCCCTGCTGCTGCCCCGCTCGGCGGACACCGTGCTCGCCGAACTGGCGGTGGCGAAGACCGGCGCCGCCTTCCTGCCCGTCGACCCGCACTACCCCGAGGAGCGGATCGGGGCGATGCTGCGCGACGCGGCGCCCGCGCTGACCCTGGACGCCAAGGAGGTCGCCGAGCTGCTCGCCGCCGACCCCGACGGCGCCCCCGGCCACCGCCCCACCGACGCCGACCGCACCCGCCCGCTCGACCCGGACGACCCCGCCTACGTCATCTTCACCTCCGGCTCCACCGGCACCCCCAAGGGCGTCGTGGTCACCCACCGCGGCCTCGCCGCCTTCGCCGCCGCCGAGGCCGCCCACTACCAGGTGGCCCCGGGGGACCGGGTGCTGGCCTTCGCCACCCCCAGCTTCGACGCCTCCGTGCTCGAACTGTGCCTGGCCCTGCCGCACGGCGCCCGGCTGGTGGTGCCTGAGCCCGGACCGCTGCTCGGCGCCCACCTGGCCGGACTGCTCCGGGCGGAGCGGATCACCCACACCCTGCTGCCGCCCGCCGCCCTCGCCACCCTGCCGGCCGACACCCCCGGCAGCCTGCCCGCGCTGAAGACCCTGATCGTCGGCGCGGAGGCCTGCGGCCCCGACCTGGTCGCCCGCTGGGCCCCGCACCACCGGATGGTCAACTCCTACGGCCCCACCGAGGCCACCGTCGTCGCCACCTGGTCCGCGCCGCTCACCGCCGACGGCGCCGCCCCGCCGATCGGCCGCCCGCTGCCCGGCACCGGCGCGTACGTCCTGGACGCCCGGCTGCGGCCGGTGCCCGACGGCGTCCCCGGCGAACTGTGGCTGAGCGGCCCTGCCCTGGCCCGCGGCTACCTCGGCCGCCCCGGCCTGACCGCCGCCCGCTTCACCGCCGACCCGTACGGGCCGCCCGGCGGCCGGATGTACCGCACCGGCGACCTGGTGCGCCGCGACCGCCACGGTGAACTGCACTACCTGGGCCGCACCGACCACCAGCTCAAGCTGCGCGGCCACCGGATCGAGGCGGGCGAGGTGGAGGCCGTGCTGGCGCGCCACCCGGCCGTCCTGGACGCGGTGGTGAGCATCCGGGAGGACGAGCCCGGACTGCCCCGGCTGGTCGCCCACCTGCTGGCCGCCCCCGGCGCCGAACCGCCGACCGCCGCCGAACTGCGCGCCCTGGCCGCCCGCGCCCTGCCCGGCCCGATGGTCCCCACGGCCTTCGCGGTACTGGAGCGCTTCCCGCTCACCGCGAGCGGCAAGACCGACCGCGCGGCCCTGCCCGCCCCCGACCCGGCCGAGGCCGAGCCGGCCGGACGGGTGGCCCCCCGCACCCCCACCGAGGAGGCGGTGGCGGAGATCTGGGCCGAGGCCCTGCGCACCGCCGTCGGCGCCACCGACGACTTCTTCCAGCTGGGCGGCGACTCCATGCGCGCCCTGCTGATCGCCTCCCGGGCCAACGACGCCTTCGGCGTCACGCTCACCCCCCGCGACGTGCTGGTCTCCCGCACCGTGGCCGCCCTGGCCGACCTGGTGGAGGACCTGGTGCTCAGCGAACTCGAAGCCGCCGCGCTGGACGGCCCCGACGAACCCGCCGCCCCCGGCAGCCCCGACGATGACGAACGGTGAGGACCCGACGACCATGACGCCTTCGACGCCTCCGACGCCCTCGAAGCGGGACCGCGCCGCGGCCCTGCCCGCCGACCTGCGCGAAGCCCTGCGCCGGCGGCTGGCCGGCCGGTCCGGCGGCGACGGGGCCGCCGCCGAGCGGGCCATCCCGCGCGCCGACCGCGGCCGTCCGCTGCCGCCCTCCTTCGTCCAGCAGCGGCTCTGGTTCCTCGACCGGCTGCGCCCCGGGGACCCGCGCTACAACAGCGCCGTCGCCCTGCGCTTCACCGGCGAGCTGGACCGCACCGCGCTCGCCGCGGCGCTGACCGCCGTGGTGGCGCGCCACGAGGCGCTGCGCACCACCTTCGCGGAGAGCGACGGCCGGCCGGTGCCGACCGTCCGGGAGCCCGGGCCGGTGGAGCTGCCGGTCCGCGAACCGGCCGAGGGCGAGAGCCTGGACGCCGTCCTGCTCCAGGAGTACTCCCGGCCCTTCGACCTCGAACGGGGGCCGCTGCTGCGCGCCCTGCTGGTCGCCGAGTCGCCGCGGTCCCACGTCCTGCAGCTGACCGCCCACCACATCGTCACCGACGGCTGGTCGATGGGCGTCGTCCTGGACGAACTGTGCACCGCCTACGACGCCCTGGCCCGCGGCGCCGACCCCGCACTGCCCGAAGTCGCCGCCCAGTACCCGGACTTCGCGGCCTGGCAGCGCGAGCAGCTCGCCGGCGACCGGCTGGAGCGGCAGCTCGCCCACTGGCGGGAGAAGCTGGCCGGCGCCGTGCCGTCCGACCTGCCGCTGGACCACCCGCGGCGCGGCGAGGAGGCCGGCCCCGGCGGCCTGCACACCTTCACCGTGCCCGCGCCGCTCACCGCCCGGCTGCGCGCCCTCGCGACCGAGCAGCAGGGCACCCTCAACACCGCGCTGGTGGCCGGCACCCAGGCGCTGCTCGCCCGCTGGTCCGGCCAGCAGGACGTCACCGTCGGCTCGCTGATGGCCGGGCGCACCCGCACCGAACTGGAACGGGCCGTCGGCTGCTTCGTCAACACGGTGGTGCTCCGCACCCGGGTGGCGCCCGACGCCTCCTTCCGCGAGCTGCTCGCCGCCGCCACCGAGACCGGCAACGACGCCCTCGCACACGGCGACACGCCCTTCGAACGGATCGTCGAGGCGGTCGGCGCGCCCCGCGAGGCCGGCCGCAACCCGCTGTTCGACGTCCTGGTGCTGCTGCACCCCGCCCCGCCCACCGCCGGGGACCGGCCCGGACTCGCCACCGCCCCGGTCACCGTGCCCCGGCAGGCCGCCACCTTCGACCTCAGCGTGGAGTTCGTCCCCGACGGCGAGGCGCTCACCGGCGTCCTGGAGTACCGCGCCGACCTCTTCGACGCCCCCACCGCGGGCCGGATGGCCGAGCAGCTGCTGCGCCTGCTGGAGGGCGCCGCCGCCGAACCGGACCGCCCGCTCGCCACCCTGCCGCTGCTCTCCGCGCGGGAGACCGAGCAGGTCACCCGGGGCTGGAACGCCACCGCACTGCCCGTCGAGGCCGTCAGCCTGCCGGAGCTGCTCCGGCGCCGGGCCGAACGGACCCCGCACGCCCTGGCCCTGGTCGCGGGGGAGGAGCGCCTCGACTACGCCGAACTGGACGCCCGCGCCGAACGGCTCGCCCGCCGACTGGCCACCACCGGCGCCGGCCCCGAACGGCTGGTCGCGCTGCGACTGCCGCGCACCGCCGACCTGGTGGTGGCCGTCCTCGCGGTCTGGAAGGTCGGCGCCGGCTACCTGCCGCTCGACCCGGCGCTGCCCTGGGAGCGGGTCGTCTACGTGCTCGAGGACGCCGGGCCGGCCCTGTTCCTGGACGAGGACACCCTGCGCGACCTGTCGGGCAACGACGACCCGGTCGACGTCGTCCTTCCCACGCCGGACCTCGCGACCCCCGCGTACGTGCTCTACACCTCCGGCTCCACCGGCCGCCCCAAGGGCGTCAGCGTCCCGCACCGCGCCCTGGCCCACCTGCTCGCCGCCCACCGGGCCGGCTTCGTCGCCGACGCGGGCGGCGGCCCGCTGAACGTCGCCCTGACCGCCTCGTTCTCCTTCGACACCTCGCTGGAGGGCCTGCTGCTGCTCGCGGACGGCCACCCGCTGCACCTCGTCGACGAGACCACCCGGATGGACCCGGCCGCCCTGGTCGAGTACGTCGTCCGCCACCGGATCGACTTCCTCGACCTCACCCCCTCCTACCTGCGCCAACTGCTGCCCGCCGGGCTGCTCGACGACCCCCGCCACCGCCCCCGGGTGCTGATGCTCGGCGGCGAGGCGGTCGCCCCCCGGCTCTGGCGCGAACTCGCCGCCCGCCCGGAGACGGCCGCCTACAACTACTACGGCCCCACCGAGTGCACCGTCGACGCCATCGCCTGCCGGATCGACGGCGGGGACCGGCCGCTGATCGGCCGCCCGCTGCCCAACGTCCGCGCCTACGTCCTGGACGGCCGGCTCCAGCCCGTGCCGCCCGGGGTCAGCGGCGAACTCCACCTGGCCGGCGAACAGGTCGCCCGCGGCTACGACGGCCGCCCCGGCCTGACCGCCGCCCGCTTCACCGCCGACCCGTACGGCCCGCCCGGCACCCGGATGTACCGCACCGGCGACCTGGCCCGCTGGACGGCCGACGGGCGCCTGGAGTACCTCGGCCGCGCCGACGACCAGGTCAAGGTGCGCGGCCACCGGATCGAACCCGGCGAGATCGAGGCGGCCCTGCTCGACCTGCCCGAGGTCCGCGCCGCCGCCGTGGCCGCCGTCCCCGACGCCCACGGCCACCACCGGCTGGCCGCCTACCTGGTCTTCGCCGACGGCGCCGCCCGCCCCGCCGCCGACCTGCGCGCCGCCCTGCGCCGGGTGCTGCCCGACCACCTGGTGCCGTCCTCCTTCACCGTGCTCGACGCCCTGCCGCTCGGCACCAGCGGCAAACTCGACCGCCGAGCCCTGCCCGCCCCCGAAACCGACGTCCGGGAAGGGGAGTTCACCGCCCCGCGCACCCCCGAGGAGGAGACCCTCGCCGCCATCTGGGCCGAGGTGCTGGGCGTGCCCAGGGTCGGCGTCACCGACAACTTCTTCGAACTCGGCGGCGACTCGATCCTGAGCATCCAGGCCGTCTCCCGGGCCCGCGCGGCGGGCCTGCGGATCGGCTCCCAGGACGTCTTCCGCCACCAGACCGTCGCCGACCTGGCCGCCGCGGCCCGCACCGCCGAGCCTCCGGCCGCCCCCGCGCCGCGCCACCACCAGGACGGGCCCGCTCCGCTGACCCCCGTCCAGGAGTGGTTCTTCGCCGCCCACGGCCCGCTGCGGCACTTCACCATGTCGATGCTGCTCGACCTGCCGTACGGGCTGGACGAAGCCGCGCTGGACCGGGCGCTGGGCGCGCTGGTGGCCGCCCACCCGGCGCTGCGCACCCGCTTCACCCGCACCGGGGACGGCTGGCGGCAGGAGCCGGCCGCGGACGCCGGGGCGCTGCTGACCGCCCTCGACCCGGCCACCGACCCCGCCGACGACCGGGAGGCGGAGCGGGAGGCGGCCGCCGAGGCCGCCCGCGCCGAGCTGGACCCGGCCACCGGGGCGCTGCTGCGCGCCGTGCTGTTCCGGCCCGCCGACGGCGCCCGGCCCCAACTCCTCCTGACCGCCCACCACCTGGCCGTCGACAGCGTCTCCTGGCGGGTCCTGCTCGCCGACCTGGCGCAGGCCTACCGGCAGGCCGCCGAGGGCCGCACCCCCGACCCGGCGCCCGAGCCCACCGCCTTCACCGACTGGGCCCACCGGCTCGCCGAACTCGTCCGGACCGGCGGCCTGGACGCGGACCTGCCGTACTGGACCGCCGAGACCGCCGCCCCCGCGGGGCCGCTGCCCGTCGACCTGCCCGGCACCCCCACCGCCGGCTCGGTGCGCACCCTGCGCCACCGGCTCGACCGGGCCACCACCGAGGCGCTGCTGCGGAAGGTCCCCGAGGCCTACCGGACCCAGGTCAACGACGTGCTGCTCAGCGCGCTGGGCCGGGCCCTCGCCGACTGGACCGGCACCGGGCGGGTCACCGTCGCGCTGGAGGGCCACGGCCGCGAGGACCTCTTCGACGGCCTCGACCTCTCCCGCACCGTCGGCTGGTTCACCACCCAGTACCCCGTCACCCTGGACCTGCCGGAAGGGACGGACTGGGCCGCCACCCTCAAGCGGGTCAAGGAGCGGCTGCGCGCCGTGCCCCGCCGGGGGCTGGGCTACGAGGCCCTCGCCCGGCTCGGCTCGGCCGCCGCGCTGAGGGACCGTCCGCTGCCGCAGGTCTGCTTCAACTACCACGGCCAGTGGACCGCCCCCGAGGGCGGCGACTTCGCCCCCGCCGGGCAGGCCCCCGGCCGCGACCTCGCCCCCGACGAGCCGCTGGACCACCTGCTCGACGTCTCCGCCGTCGTCGCCGACGGCGAGCTGGAACTCACCTGGCACTACAGCGACCGGGTGCACCGGGAGGAGACCGTCCGGGCCCTGGCCGAGGCCACCGCCGCCGCGCTCACCGGCATCGTCGAGCACTGCGCGAGCCCCGGCGCCGGCGGCCGCACCCCCTCCGACTTCCCGCTGGCCGGCCTCGACCAGGCCGCGCTGGACCGGCTGGTCGGCGACGGCCGGGACGTGACGGACCTGCTGCCGCTCACCCCGCTCCAGGAGGGCATGCTCTTCCACCGCCTGGTCGGCGGCGAGGACGACGTCTACCTGGACCAGGCCGCCCTGCTGCTGGAGGGCGTCGCCGACCCGCGCGCCCTCGCCCTGGCCTGGCAGCGGGTCGCCGACCGTACGCCCGCGCTGCGCACCTCCGTGGTCTGGGAGGGCGTGCCCGCCCCGCTCCAGGTGGTGCGCCGGGGCGTCCGGCTGCCGGTGACCCACCTCGACCTGCGGGCCGTCGACCCGGCCGAGCGCGCCGAACGGCTGGAGCGGCTGAAGGCCGAGGACCTCGCCCTCGGCCTGGACATCGCCACCGCCCCGCTCACCCGGCTCACCCTGGTCCGGCTGCCCGAGGCCCGGGTCCAGCTGCTGTGGACCTCCCACCACCTGGTCCTGGACGGCTGGAGCCTCGCCCAGGTGCTCACCGACGTGTTCGCCGAGTACGCGGCGCTCACCACCGGCGCCGCCCCCGCCCCGGCGGTGCGCCGGCCCTTCGCCGACTACGTGCACTGGCTGGCCGGGCAGGACGCCGGGGCCGCCCGGGCCCACTGGCGGTCCGTCCTGGACGGCTTCGCCACCGCCACCCCGCTGCCCGCCGACCGGGCGCGGCGCGAGGCCCACCGGGCCCGCTCGGCGGGCAGCCTCAGCGCCGCCCTGTCCGAGCAGGTCTCCGAGCAACTCGCCCGCACCGCACGGCAGTCCGGGCTGACCCTCGGCACCGTGGTGCAGGGCGCCTGGGCGCTGCTGCTGTCCCGCTACAGCGGCGAGCCGGACGTGCTGTTCGGCACCACCGTCTCCGGCCGGCCCGAGGAGCTGCCCGGCGTCGAGTCGATGATCGGCATGTTCATCAACACCCTGCCCACCCGGGTCCGGGTGGACGGCGAGCGCACCGCCGCCGACTGGCTGCGGGAGCTCCAGGGGGACCAGGCCGAGGCCCGCCGGCACTCGGCGGTCTCGCTCGCCGAACTCACCGGCTTCAGCGACGTCCCCGCCGGCAGCGCGCTGTTCGACAGCATCGTCGCCTTCGAGAACTACCCCTTCGACGACGCCCGCGCCGCCGGCACCGGAGTGCGCCTGGCCGAGGTCTCCTCCCGGGACGCCACCAGCTTCCCGCTGGTGCTGCGCGCCTACCAGGGCGGGCAGGTCGGCTTCGACCTCGCCTACGACCCGGAGCTGTTCGACGCCGCGACCGTGGACGCCCTCGCCGGGCGGCTGCGGCTGCTGCTCACCGAGCTGGCCGCCGGGCTGGACCGCCCGCTGCGCGCGCTGGCCTGGACCACCGAGGAGGAGCGCCGCCGGCTGCTGGTCGACTGGAACGGCACCGCGCAGGGCCGGCCCGCGCGCACCCTGGTCGACCTGTTCGAGGAGCGGGCCGCCCGCACCCCGCGGGCCGAGGCCGTCACCTGCGGCGGGGAGCACCTCGACTACGCCGAGCTGGACGCCCGGGCCGACCGGCTCGCCCACCGGCTGGCCGGGTTCGGCGCCGCCCCCGAGCGGTACGTCGCCCTGGCGCTGCCCCGCACCGCCGAGCTGGTGGTGGCCGTCCTCGCCGTCCTCAAGACCGGCGCGGCCTACCTGCCGCTCGACCCGGGCCTGCCCGCCGAACGCCGCGCCGAACTGCTGCGCGACGCCGCCCCGGTGGCCCTGGTCACCCTGGAGGCCCCGGCCGATCCGACCGGCGTCGAGGTGCCCGTCCTCGCCCTGGCCGACCCCGGGGTGCGCGCCGACCTGGCCCGCCGCCCGGTCGGCCCGCTCGGCGCCGGCCACCGCCCGCTGCCCGACAGCCCCGCCTACGCCATCTTCACCTCCGGCTCCACCGGCCGCCCCAAGGGCGTCGTGGTGCCGCACGCCAACGTGGTGCGGCTGTTCGAGCAGACCCAGGAGCTGTTCGGCTTCGGCGCCGAGGACGTCTGGACGCTCTTCCACTCCTACACCTTCGACTTCTCGGTCTGGGAGCTGTGGGGCCCGCTGCTGCACGGCGGCCGGCTCGTCGTGGTGCCCGAGGACACCGCCCGCTCCCCGGAGGACTTCCTGCGGCTGCTCGCCGAGGAGCGGGTCACCGTCCTCAACCAGACCCCGTCCGCGTTCCACCAGCTGGCCCGCGCCGACGCCGAACTCCCGGACGTCTCCGCCCGGTTGGCGCTGCGCACGGTGGTCTTCGGCGGCGAGGCGCTGGACGTCACCCGGCTCGCCGACTGGTACCGGCGCCACCCCGAGGACGCGCCGCGCCTGGTGAACATGTACGGCATCACCGAGACCACCGTGCACGTCACCCACACCGCGCTGGACCCGGCGACCGCCACCGCCGGCGGCCCCGGCCCGATCGGCACCGGCATCGCCGACCTGCGGCTGTACGTGCTCGACGGCGACCTCGCCCCGGTGCCCCCGGGCGCCGTCGGCGAACTGTACGTGGCGGGCGAGGGGCTGGCCCGCGGCTACCTCAACCGGCCCGGCCTGACCGCCGGCCGCTTCCTCGCCGACCCCTTCGGCGCCCCCGGCACCCGGATGTACCGCACCGGCGACCGGGCCCGCTGGCAGGCCGACGGCACCCTGCGCTACCTGGGCCGCGCCGACCAGCAGGTCAAGATCCGCGGCTACCGGATCGAACCCGGCGAGATCGAGGCCGCCCTCCAGACCCACCCGGGCGTCGCCCTGGCCACCGTCGGCGTCCACGAGGACGCCACCGGCACCCGCCGGCTGGTCGCCCACCTCGTCGGGGAGGACCCGGCCCGGCCGCCGGGCGCCGCCGAGCTGCGCGCCCACCTGGAACGCCTGCTCCCCGCCTACCTGGTGCCCGCCGCCTACGTCCCGCTGGCCGCCCTGCCGCTCACCCCCAACGGCAAGCTCGACCGGCGCGCCCTGCCGGTGCCCGGCCCGGACGGCTTCGCGGCCGGCCGCGGGCGCACCGCGCCCCGCACCCCCGCCGAGCGGCTGGTCGCCGAGGCCTGGGCGGAGGTCCTGGACACCGGCGCGGTCGGCGCCGAGGACGACTTCTTCGCCCTCGGCGGGGACTCCATCCTCGCCGTACGGGTCACCGCCCGGCTGCGCGCCGCCTTCGGCGCCGCCGACCTCTCGCCCCGGGTGCTGTTCACCCACCCCGTGCTCGCCGACCTGGCCGAGGCGCTCGGCGCACCCCGCCCCGGCGCCGCACCGGCCGTCATCCCCGCCGCCGACCCGGCGGCCGAGGCGCCGCTCTCCTACGCCCAGCAGCGGCTCTGGTTCCTCGACCGCTTCGAGCCCGGCAGCACCGAGTACACCTCGCTGTCCGTGCTGCGGCTGCGCGGCGCCCTCGACCGGGCCGCCCTGGGCGCCGCCCTGGACGCCCTGGTCGAGCGGCACGAGGCGCTGCGCACCACGTACGCCGAACGGGACGGCCGGGCCCGGCAGGTGGTGCGCCCGCCGCACCCCGTCGAGCTGCCCTGCGCGGATGTCCCGGCGGCGGAGCTGGACGCCCACCTGGAGCGGATCGCCACCGCCCCCTTCGACCTCGCCGAGGGCCCCGTGCTCCGCGCCCACCTGGCCCGGACGGCCGCCGAGGAGCACGTCCTCGCCCTGGCGGTGCACCACATCGCCACCGACGGCTGGTCGATGGGCGTGCTCGGCCGCGACCTCGGCGAGCTGTACGCCGCCGCCCTCGAACGGCGGAGCCCCCGGCTGCCCGCGCTGCCCGTCCGGTACACCGACTACGCGGCCTGGCAGCGCACCCGCACCGCCGCCGCCGAGGCCGACCTCGACCACTGGCGCCGGGCCCTGGACGGCCTGGCCCCGCTGGAACTGCCCACCGACCGGCCGCGCCCCGCGGTGCGCACCCGCGAGGGCGCGCTGACGACCTTCACGCTTCCCGCCGAGCTGACCGCCCGGCTGCGCGAGCGCGGCCGCGAGGCCGACGGCACCCTCTACACCGTCCTGCTGGCCGCCTGCCAGGTGCTGCTGGCCCGCTGGTCCGGGCAGCGCGACGTCGCCGTCGGCACCGTCACCTCCGGCCGCGAGCAGGGCGAACTCCACGACGTGGTCGGCATGTTCGTCAACACCCTGGTGCTGCGCGGCGACATCCGCCCCGAACTGACCTTCCAGGAGCTGCTGACCGCCGCCCAGCACGCCGTGCTGGACGCCCTGGCCCACCAGGAGGTGCCCTTCGAACGGCTGGTGGACGCCCTCCAGCCGGAGCGCGACACCAGCCGCACCCCGCTGTTCCAGGTGATGGTGGCACTGCACAACCTCGGCGCCGAGACGCCCCCGCTGCCCGGCCTGACGGTCGAACCCGTCACCCCGCCGGTCCGCAGCGCCGCCTTCGACCTCTCCTTCGACTTCGCCGAGCACGACGGCGGCCTGACCGGCTACCTGGAGTACAGCACCGGGCTGTTCGACGCGCGGACCGCCGAGCAGCTGGCCCACCGGCTGACCACCCTGCTGGCGGCCGTCGCCGAGGCGCCCGGGACGGCCGTCGGCGAGCTGCCGCTGATGAGCGGGGACGAGCGGCGGCAGGTGCTGCGCCAGGGCCGGGGCGAGCCGCTGCCCGGGCCGGACACCACCTTCACCGCCCTGTTCGAGGAGCAGGCCGCCCGCACCCCGGACGCCACCGCGCTGGTCGCTCGGGACGCCACGCTGGACTACGCCGCCCTCAACGCCCGGGCCAACCGGCTCGCCCGCCACCTGACGGCCCTCGGCGCCGGCCCGGAGCAGGTGGTCGCCGTCCGGCTGCCGCGCACCTCCGACCTGGTGGTGGCGCTGTTCGCGGTGCTCAAGGCCGGGGCCGTCCTCCAGTTCGTCGATCCGGACCTGCCCGAGGAGCGGGCCGCCCTGCTGCTGGCGGACACCCGGCCGCGCACGGTGCTGACCGAGCGGGTCCTGCGCGAGGTGCCCTGGGACGCCCTGCCCGGCCACGACCTGACCGACGCCGAGCGGACCGCCCCGCTGCGGCCCGGGAACGCCGCCTACCTGATCCACACCTCCGGCTCCACCGGCCGCCCCAAGGGCGTGGTCGTCGAGCACCGCCAGCTGGTCAACCTCTGCCGCGACCACCGGGAGGGGATGCTCGCCCCGCACACCGCCGACGGCGCCCGGCTGAAGGTCGCCCTCAGCGCCTCCCTCTCCTTCGACACCAGCTGGGAGGGCCCGCTGCTGCTGGTCTCCGGCCAGGAGCTCCACCTGATCGACGAGGACGTCCGGCTGGACCCGCAGGCCTTCTGCGCCAGGATCGTCGAGCAGCGGCTCGACGTCGTCAACGTCACCCCCTCCTACCTGCGCGAACTCACCGCCGCCGGACTGTTCGGCCCCGCCCCGCACCACCCCCGGCTGCTCCAGCTCGGCGGCGAGGCGATCCCCGCCGCCACCTGGCGGGAGCTGGCCGAGGTCCGGGCCCGACTCGGCGTCACCGTCTACAACCTGTACGGGCCCACCGAGTGCACCGTCGACGCCGCCTACGCCCGCTGCGCCGACCACCCCGGGCGCCCGGTGATCGGCCGGCCGGGCCGCGGCGTCACCGCCTACGTGCTGGACGGCGCGCTGCGCCCGGTGCCGCCCGGCATGCCGGGGGAGCTGTACCTGGCCGGTCGGCAGGTCGCCCGCGGCTACCTCGGCCGGCCCGGGCTCACCGCCGGCCGGTTCCTCGCCGACCCGTACGGCGCCCCCGGCACCCGGATGTACCGCACCGGCGACCTCGCCCGCTGGGACGCCGCCGGGCAGCTGGAGTTCCTCGGCCGGGCCGACGACCAGGTCAAGATCCGCGGCTTCCGGATCGAGCCCGGCGAGGTCGAGGCCGCCCTGCTGACCCACCCCGACCTCGCGGACTGCGCCGTCGCCGCCCGCGAACAGGGCGGCCGCACCCTGCTGGTCGGCTACCCGGTGCCGGCCGGCGACCGGGTGCCGCCCGCCGAGGAGCTGCGCGCCTGGCTGCGGCGCACCCTGCCCGACCACCTGGTGCCCACCGCCTTCGTCCCGCTCGCCCGCGTCCCGCGCACCACCAGCGGCAAGACCGACCGGCGCGCCCTGCCCGCCCCGCCCGCCCAGCCGGACCGCACCACCCCGTACGTCGCCCCGCGCCCCGGCACCGAGGAGCGGCTCGCCGCGATCTGGGCCGAGGTGCTGGGCGTGCGGCGGGTCGGCGCCCGGGACAACTTCTTCGCGCTCGGCGGCGACTCCATCCTCAGCATCCAGATCGTCTCCCGGGCCCGCGCCGCCGGACTCGCCCTCACCACCAAGGACGTCTTCCGCTATCAGAACGTCGCCGAACTCGCCCTCTGCGCCGGGGAGTCGACCGTACGGACGGAAGCGGAGGAGGCCGAGCCCGCCGAGGCCCCGCTCACCCCGATCCAGCACTGGTACCTCGACGGGCGCCGCCCCGGCGAGGCGCTGCGCTTCACCATGACCCAGCGGCTGGTGCTGGCCCCGGACACCGACCCGGCGGCGCTGCGGCAGGCGGTGCTCGCGCTGGTGGAGCACCACCCGGCGCTGCGCACCCGCTTCCGCCACGGCGAGGCCGGCTGGCACCAGGAGGTCCGGGAACAGGCACCGGACGGTGTCTTCACCCACCACCGGACCGTCCTGGAGACGGAGGTGCAGCGGGCCGCCGAGGAGGCCCAGCGCTCCCTCGACCCGCTCCAGGGCCGGATGCTGCGCGCCCTGTACTTCGACGGCGGCGCCGGCCGGCCCGGCCAGCTGGTGCTGACGATCCACCACCTGGCCGTGGACGGCGTCTCCTGGCGCATCCTGCTGGCCGACCTCGAAGCCGCCCACCAGGCCGCCCGCGGCGGCGCGCCCGTCCGGCTGCCGGAGCCGGGCACCTCCTACACCCGGTGGGCCGCCCGGCTGGAGCGGCACACCCGCTCCGGCGCCCTGGACGGCGACACCGCGTACTGGACCCGCACCGGCGAGGCCCCGGCCGGGCTGCCCGCCGGGCGCCCGGGCGCCAACACCCACGGCGCCGCCGCCACCGTCACCGTGACGCTGGACGAGGCGACCACCGGGGCGCTGCTGCGCCGCGTCCCCGAGGTCTACCGCACCCAGGTCAACGACGTCCTGCTCAGCGCCCTCGGCCGCACCCTGGCCCGCTGGTGCGGCCGGGACACGGTGCTGATCGGGGTGGAGGGCCACGGCCGCGAGGACCTCTTCCCCGACCAGGACCTCTCCCGGACGGTCGGCTGGTTCACCGCCGAGTTCCCGCTCGCCCTGCGCGTCGACCCCGAGGCCGGCTGGCACCACACCCTGCGCTCGGTCAAGGAGCAGCTGCGCGCCGTCCCGCTGCGCGGACTCAGCCACGGCGCGCTGCGCCACCTGCTCCCGTCCGCCCTCCCGGAAGGCGCGGCCGCGCCGCAGGTCGGCTTCAACTACCACGGCCAGTGGGACACCCGCACCGGCGCCGACGGGCTGCTGCGCGGCTCGCTGTCCCCGGCCGGGCGCGACACCGACCCCGACGAGCCCCGCCCCTACCTGCTCGACGTCATCGGGGCCGTCCAGGACGGCCGGCTCGAACTGGGCTGGACCTACCCGGCGGAGGTGTACGAGGAGGCCGCCGTCCGCGCCCTCGCCGAGCAGACCCTCCAGGCGCTGCGCGAGCTGGCCGAGCACTGCGCGGGCCCCGGCGCCGGCGGCCGCACCCCGTCCGACTTCCCGCTGGCCGGCCTCGACCAGGAACGGCTGGACGGCCTGGTCGGCGACGGCCGCGAGGTCGCGGACGTGCTGCCGCTGACCCCGCTGCAGTCCGGCATGCTCTTCCACGGCCTGGTCGACGAGGACGGCGCCTACGTGGACCGGATCGCCGTCCGGCTGGCCGGCGTCGGCGACCCGGCGGCCTTCGCCGCCGCCTGGCAGCAGGTCGCCGACCGCACCCCGGCGCTGCGCACCGCCGTGCACTGGCGCGGCCTGCCGCACCCCGTCCAGCTGGTCGCGCGCCGCGCCGCCCTGCCCGTCCGCCACCTGGACTGGCGCGCCCTGACGCCCGAACGGCGCGCCGAGGAGACCGAGCGGCTGCTCGCCGAGGAGCGGGCCGCCGGCCTCGACCTGGGCACCGCGCCGCTCACCCGCCTCGTCCTGGCCGCGCTGCCCGGCGAGGAGGTACTGCTGCTCTGGTCCACCCACCACGTGATCCTGGACGGCTGGAGCACCGGCCAGCTGCTCACCGAGGTCTGCGAGGAGTACGCCGCGCTGACCGGCGGCCCGCAGGCGCCCCGCCCCGTCCGCCGCCCGTTCGCGGACTTCCTGGCCTGGCTGCGCGAGCAGGACGGGCGGGCCGCCGAGGAGCACTGGGGCGCCGCGCTCGCCGGGTTCGCCGAACGGACCGCGCTGCCCTACGACCGCCGCCCCGCCGGCGCCCACCGGGCCCGCTCCACCGCCGCCGTCCACCGCGTCCTGGACGAGGCGGCCTCCGCCCGGCTGCGGGAGAACGCCGCCGCCGCCGGACTGACCGTCAACACCCTGGTCGAGGGCGCCTGGGCGCTGCTGCTGGCCCGCTACGGCGGCACCGCGGACGTCGTCTTCGGCACCACCGTCTCCGGGCGCCCGGCCGAACTGCCCGGCGTCGAGACGATGATCGGCCTGTTCATCAACACCGTGCCCGCCCGGGTCCGGATCCCCTCGGGCGGCGTGCTGCCCTGGCTGCGCGACCTCCAGGACCGGCAGAGCGAGGGCCGCGGCCACGACCACCTGGCGCTGACCCGGATCCAGGGCCTGAGCGAACTGCCCGCCGGCGAGCCGCTGTTCGACAGCATGCTGGTGTTCGAGAACTACCCCGTCGACGAGTCCGCCGCGGACCGCACCGGCGTCCGGGTGGTCGAGGTGCGCGCCGACGACGCCACCACCTTCCCCTGGTGCCTGCGCGCCCACCTGAGCGGACAGCTCGCCTTCGACCTGGCGTACGACCCCGCGCTCTTCGACCAGCGCACCGCCCGGGACGCCGCCGACCGCCTGGCCCTGCTGCTGACCGCCCTCGCCGACGGCCTGGACGGCGACCTCGCCGCGCTGGACCCGCTCACCCCGGCCGACCGCGACCTGCTCGCCTCCTGGCACGCCACCGCCCGCCCGCCGGAGCCGCGCAGCCCGCTGCGGATCTTCGCCGAACAGGTCCGCCGCACCCCCGACGCCCCCGCCGTGCGCGAGGGCGGGCGCGAGCTGAGCTACCGCGGGCTGGACGACTGGTCCGACCGGCTGGCCGCCCGGCTGCTCGCCGACGGCCTGGCCCCCGAGGACCGGGTCGCCCTGGCGATGGACCGCGGCACCGAACTCGTCGTCGCCCAGCTGGCCGTCCTCAAGGCCGGCGGCGCCTACCTGCCCGTCGACCGGCGCGCCCCCGAGGAGCGCCGCCGCACCCTGCTGGAGCGGGCCGGCGCGGCCGCGACCCTGACCGCCGGACAGGTCGCCGCCGCCCGCGACGGGGCGGCCGCCCCGGACCTGCCGCCCGCAGACCCGGACCGGCTGGCGTACGTGATGTACACCTCCGGCTCCACCGGCGAGCCCAAGGCCGTCGCCGTCCGCCACCGCGACGTGGCCTCGCTCGCCACCGACAGCCGCTTCACCGGCGGCCGCTGCGCCCGGGTGCTGCTGCACTCGCCGGTCGCCTTCGACGCCGCCACCTTCGAGGTCTGGGCGCCGCTGCTGAACGGCGGCTGCGTGCTCGTCGCCCCCGACGGGCCGGTGGACGCCGCCCTGCTGCGCCGCCTCGCCGGCCCCGACGGGCCGACGGCGCTCTGGCTCACCGCAGGGCTGTTCCGGCTCCTCGCCCAGGACGCGCCGGACTGCTTCGGCGGCCTGCGGACCCTGTGGACCGGCGGCGACGTGGTGCCCGCCGCCGCCGTGCGCCGCGTCCTGGCGGCCTGCCCCGGGCTGACCGTGGTGGACGGCTACGGGCCCACCGAGACCACCACCTTCGCCACCGCCCACGCCCTGTCGGACGCCGCCGCGGTGCCCGACACCGTCCCGATCGGCCGCCCGCTGGACGACCGCCGGGCGCACGTCCTGGACGCCCGGCTGCGGCCCGTCCCGCCGGGCTGCGCGGGCGAGCTCTACCTGGCCGGCGAGGGGCTGGCCCGCGGCTACCTGGGCCGCCCCGGTGCGACCGCCGCCCGCTTCCTCGCCGACCCCTCCGGCCCGCCCGGCGCCCGGATGTACCGCACCGGGGACCTCGCCCGGCGCCGCCCCGACGGCACCGTGGAGTTCCTCGGCCGCGCGGACGACCAGGTGAAGATCCGCGGCTTCCGGGTCGAGCCCGCCGAGGTGGAGGCGGCCCTCGCCGCCCACCCGCTGGTCGCCGACGTCGCCGTGGTCGTCCGCGAGGACCGGCCCGGCGCCCGCCGGCTGGTCGCCTACGCCGTCGGCACCGACGGCGCCCCCGACCCCGGGGAACTGCGGGACTTCGCCGCCCGCGCCCTGCCCGACTACCTCGTCCCGTCCGCCTTCGTCCCGCTCGACGCCCTCCCGCTGAGCCGCAACGGCAAGGTCGACCGCGCCGCCCTCCCGGCCCCCGAGGAGCGGCCCGGCGGGCGCCGCGAGCGGGTCGAACCGCGCACCGCGGCCGAACGCCGCACCACCGAGCTCTTCGCCGAGGTCCTCGGCATCCGCCCGCCCGGCACCGACGAGGGCTTCTTCGACCTCGGCGGCGACTCCATCCTCAGCATCCGGCTCGCCGCCCGCCTCACCGAGGCCTTCGGCGCCGAGCTCGGCCCGCGCGCCGTCTTCGACCACCCCACCCCGGCCGGCCTGGCCCGGCTGCTCACCGAGGAGCCCGCCGCCCCGGCCCGCCCGCCCGTCGTCCCGGTGCCCCGCACGGGCGCCGCCCCGATGTCCCACGCCCAGCAGCGCCTCTGGTTCCTGGAGGAGTTCACGCCCGGCGTCTCCGAGAACGTCGCGCTCGCGCTGCGGCTGCGCGGCACCCTCGACACCGGCGCCCTCGGCGCGGCCCTGGACGCCCTGACGGCCCGGCACGAGTCGCTGCGCACCACCTTCGACAGCGTCGACGGCCACGGCGTCCAACTGGTCCACCCGCCGCACGCCGTGCCGCTGCCGCTGCACGACCTCTCCGGGCGGCCCGCCGACGAACGGCCGCGGGCCCTGCGCGACCTGCTCGCCGCCGACCGCGCCCGCCCCTTCGACCTGCGCCGCGGACCACTGCTGCGCGCCACCCTGGCCCGGCTGGCCGACCGCGAGCACGTGCTGGCGCTGACCCTGCACCACATGGTCACCGACGGCTGGTCCACCGGCGTGCTGCTCACCGACCTGGCCCACCTCTACCGCGCCGAACTCGGCTCCACCGAAGCCGAGTTGGCGCCCCTGCCGGTGCAGTACGCCGACTACGCCCACTGGCAGCGCACCGCCGGGGCCCCCACCGGGGACCAGCGCGCCTACTGGAAGGGCCAACTGACCGGCGTGGTCCCGCCGCAGCTGCCCACCGACCGGCCCCGGCCCGCGGTGCGCACCGCCAACGCCGCCAACGCCGCCACCGTCCGACTGGAACTGCCCGCCGACACCGCCCGCCGGCTGGCCGAGGTCGGCCGGCGGCGCGGCGCCACCCTGTTCACCACCCTGGTCGCCGCCGCCCAGGCCTACCTGGCCCGGCTCTGCGGGGACAGCGACATCACCGTCGGCACCATCACCTCCGGCCGGCACCGGCCCGAGGTCCAGCGGCTCGTCGGATTCTTCGTCAACACCCTGGTGCTGCGCTCCCGGGTCGAGCCCGGACAGCCCTTCGACGCCCTCCTCGGCGAAGTGCGGCAGACCGTCCTCGACGCCTTCGCCCACCAGGACGTGCCCTTCGAGAAGGTGGTCGACGAAGTCCAGCCGGTGCGCGACACCAGCCGCAGCCCGCTGTTCCAGGTCCACGTGGTGCTCCAGAACGCGCCGTCCGCCGAACCCGACCTCCCGGGCCTCGACGTGACCGGCATCGAGCCCGACGCCGTACGGACGCCCTTCGAGCTGGTGCTGGAGTTCGTCGAGACCGCGAGCGGCGCCCTGCACGGCCTGTTCACCTACGACACCGACCTGTTCGACCCGGCCACCGTCGAGCGGATGGCCGGCCAGCTCGCCACCCTGCTCACCGCCGTCGCCGAGGACCCGTCCCGCGCCGTCGGCGCGCTGCCGCTGGCCGGCCCGGACGAGTCGCCCGCCGAGCCGCACGGCGGCTTCCGGCCGGTGGCGGAGGCGACCCTGCCCGAGCTGTTCGAGCGCCGGGCCGCCGCCACCCCCGGGGCACCGGCCCTGCTCGACGGCGAACGGGAGCTGAGCTACGCCGACCTCGACCGGGCCGCCAACCGGCTGGCCCACCAGCTCATCCGGCGCGGCGTCGGCCCCGAGCGGCTGGTCGCCCTCGCCCTGCCCCGCTCGGCGGCCATGGTGGTCGCCCAGCTCGCCGTCGCGAAGGCCGGCGGCGCCTTCCTCCCCGTCGACCCCGACTACCCGGCGCCCCGGCGGGAGTTCATGGTCCGCGACGCCGCCGCCCACCTGCTGCTCGACGACCCGGCCCAGGTCTGGTCCGCCGAGGGCCCGGACACCGCGCCCACCGACGCCGACCGCACCACCGCCCTCACCCCCGCCCACCCCGCCTACGCCGTCTACACCTCCGGCTCCACCGGAACGCCCAAGGGCGTCCTGGTCACCCACCGAGGCCTCGCCGTCTTCGCGGCCGCCGCCGCCGAGCAGTACGCCGTCGGCCCCGGCGACCGGGTGCTCCAGTTCGCCTCGCCCAGCTTCGACGCCTCCGTCCTGGAACTGTGCATCTCGCTGCTCTCCGGCGCCGCCCTCGTCACCGGCGAGGAGGGGCCGCTGGTCGGCGAACGGCTCGCCGAGGCCCTGACCGCCCGCCGGATCAGCCACACCCTGATCCCCCCGGCCGCCCTGGCCACCCTGGAACCCGAGACCGCCGCGGCCCTGACCGGGCTGCGCACCCTGGTCGTCGGCGCCGAGGCCTGCCCGGCCGACCTGGTCGACACCTGGGCCCCCGGCCGGCGCATGGTCAACTCCTACGGCCCCACCGAGGCCACCGTCGTCGCCACCTGGACCGGCCCGCTCGCCCCCGGCAGCGGCAGCCCCGCGATCGGCCGCCCCAGCGGCGCCACCCGCGCGTACGTCCTGGACACCGCCCTGCGGCCGGTGCCGCCCGGCGTCACCGGGGAGCTCTACCTGGCCGGCCCCGGCCTCGCCCGCGGCTACCTCGGCCGCCCCGGCCTCACCGCCCGGAGCTTCCTCCCCGACCCGTACGGCGCCCCCGGCGAGCGGATGTACCGCACCGGCGACCTCGCCCGCCGCGCCGCCGACGGCCAGCTCCGGTTCGCCGGCCGCGCCGACGAGCAGATCAAGCTGCGCGGCTTCCGGATCGAACCCGGCGAGATCGAGAGCGCCCTGCGCCGCAGCGCCCTGGTGCGCGACGCCGTCGTCACCGTCCGCGCCGACGGCCCGGGCGGCGGCCGGCTGGTCGGCTACGTCGTCCCCGCCGACGCCACCGCCGGCGCCCCCGCCCTCGACCTGCGGCTCCACCTCGCCGAGACGCTGCCGCCGCACCTCGTCCCCTCGGCCTTCGTCGCGCTGGAGCGGCTCCCGCTCACCCCCAACGGCAAGCTCGACCGGCGGGCCCTGCCCGACCCCGGTCCCGCCCAGGCCGCGGCCGGCCCCGGCCGGGCGCCGGAGACCGACCTCGAACGCCGGATCGCCCGGATCTGGGCCGACGTCCTCGGCCTCGACGAGGTCGGCGCCGACGAAAACTTCTTCCTCCTCGGCGGCGACTCCATACTCAGCATGCAGGTGGTCTCCCGGCTGCGCCGCGACGGCCTGCACCTGGCCACCCGCGACCTGTTCAGCCACCAGACGGTGGCCGAACTGGCCACCGTCGTACGCACCGCCACCGAGCGCGCCGACGACGGCCCGGTGACCGGCGGCGTGCCGCTCACCCCCATCCAGGAGTGGTTCCTGACCACCCCGCGCGCCGCCCACCACCACTTCAACCAGTCCACCCTGCTCGAACTCGCCGCCGACCCCGACCCGGCGGCGCTGCGCACCGCGCTCGACGCCCTGCTGGAACACCACGACGCCCTGCGGATGCGCTTCACCCGCGACGAGGCCGGCTGGCACCAGTTCAACCCGCCGCCCGCCCCCGCCGAGGACCTCCTGGTCCACCACGACCTGACCGGGCAGGACGCCGGGGCCGCCGACGCGGCCATGGCCAAGGCCGCCGACGAGCTGCACGCCGGCTTCGACCTGGCCCGCGGCCCGCTGCTGCGCGCCGCCCTGTTCACCGGCCACCCGGAGCACCCGGCCCTGCTGCTCCTGGTCGCCCACCACCTGGTCGTCGACGCCGTCTCCTGGCGGGTGCTGCGCGACGACCTGGAGAGCGCCCACCGCCAGGCCGTCCAGGGCGGGCCGGTCACCCTGGGGGAGCGCGGCACCTCCTTCCGGGACTGGGCGCAGCGGCTCGCCGCCCATGTCGCCGAGGGCGGTCTGGACCACGAACTCCCGTACTGGGAGGAGGCGGTGAGCGCCCGGGCGGCCCTGCCTGGCAGTCCGTCCGGGCCCGGCGGTCCTTCCGGGCCCGGCGGTGCCGAGACCGCGGCGGTCACCGTCGACCTCGACGAGGCCGACACCGAGGCGCTGCTGCGCGCCGCCCCCGCCGCCTACCGCACCCGGGTCAACGACGTGCTGCTGGCCGCCCTCGCCCTCGCCCTGGCCCGCTGGAGCGGGCAGCAGCGGATCGGCCTGGACCTGGAGGGGCACGGCCGCGAGGACCTGCTGGACGGCGTCGACCTGTCCCGTACGGTCGGCTGGTTCACCACCGTCCACCCCGTCACCTTCCACGTCCCCGACCCGGCCGAGCCCGGCCCGGACCGCGACTGGCGCGCCCTGGTGAAGTCCGTCCGCCGCCAGCTGCGGGCGGTGCCCGGCAACGGCCTGGGCTTCGGCGCCCTGCGCACCTTCGGGACGCCCGGGGTCCGCGAGCGCCTCGCCGCCGGCGGCCACGGCCAGGTGGTCTTCAACTACCTCGGCCAGTGGGACGCCCGGCCCGAGGCCGCCGGCGACGGCCTGGTCCGCGCCGAACTCGGCTCCTTCGGCCAGGACCACGACCCCCGGGACGGCGGCTCCCACCCGCTGGAGGTGGTCGGCGCGGCCCAGCACGGACGCCTCGCCTTCACCTGGCACCACCGGCCCGCCGCCCACGACACCGGGGCCGTCCGCCGGGCCGCCGAGGACTTCGCCGCCGCCCTGCGGCAGATCGCCCGGCACGCCCGGGAAGGACGGTGACGACACCGCCCACCCGTACCGGACCCGCGCACCCGTACCGACCCCGCCGAGACCGACCGACGATGACGAAGGAGCCCGACATGGACGAGAACACCCGCTACCAGGTGCTGCGCAACGACGAGGAGCAGTACTCCCTCTGGCCCGCCGACCTCGACGTCCCGGCCGGCTGGCAGCCCGTCGGCACCGAGGGCACCGAGGCCGAGTGCACCGCCTACGTCGACGAGGTGTGGACCGACATGCGCCCGAAGAGCCTGCGCGAGCGCATGGAGAACGCCCGAGCCTGACCGGCCGCGGGGACGGGGCCGCCGGCCGCGCCGACCGGCCCCGCCCCACGGCTGCCGCACCACCGAACCACCACGACCCAAGAGGAGAGCGGCATGACCCCTCAGCTGCGCACCGAGCACCTGGAGTTCATCCCCTACCGGCCCGAGGACGAGGACGCCTTCGTCTCCCTGCTCCGCAACGCGGACGTGTGCCGCTGGATGGGCCAGGACCTCGTGCCCGAGCCGGACATCCGCACGCTGTTCCGCGCGATCCTGACCGACGTCTACCCGCAGCACCTCTTCGACATCTGGGGCCTCTGGCTGGACGGCGCGTACGCCGGCCACGCCGAGGTCAAGCGCACCGGGAACGTCGACGGCCACGAGCTGGTCACCGCGCTGGCCCCGGAGTTCTGGGGCCGGGGCCTGGGCGCCGAGGTGGTCCGCGGCCTGATCCGCTACGCCGGCGACGAACTGGGGCTCAAGGAGGTCTACGGCATGGTCGGCGCGGAGAACACCCCGAGCCTGGCGATGTGCCGCCGGCTCGGCTTCCGCCACCTGCGCGACGTGGTCGGGGACGACGGCTCGGTGACCAAGCTGCTCGCCGTCTCCACCGCCGACCCGGCCTGAGTCGCCCCGGCCCGCGGCACGCCCGGCCGTACGGTGAGGGTGCCGGAGCCGCCGGCACCGTCGCCACCAGGAGGCCGCCGTATGCGGGACCGACCGACCGCGGGGCTCGACCTGCCGCCCGAGGACCGGGCGGGCGCGCCGGTGACGGGCTGGACCCGTCGGCACTGGATCGCCGTCGCGGACCACCTGCTGGCGTCCCTGCGGCCCTACCGCAGCCCGCTCGGGGCGCGGATCTCGCCGCCGGGGCGCGGCAGTTGGTCGGGCGGCGACACCGACGGCCTGGAGGGCTTCGCGCGGACGGCGGTGCTGGCCGCCGTCCGGCTGGCGGCCGGCGACGAGCCGGCGCGCGGCCGCCTCGGAGAGCTGGCCGACCAGGTCACCGCCGGGCTGCTCGCCGGCACGGACCCCGGCGGGCCGGAGCGCTGGCCGGCCGTCACCGACTACTCCCAGCAGATCGTCGAGGCCGCGTCGCTCGCGGTGGCCCTGCACGAGTCCCGCCCGTGGATCTGGGAGCGGCTGACCCCCGGTCAGCGCGAGCAGGTGGCGGGCTGGCTCGGCGGGACGGTCGGCCGGGGCGTCCGGGAGAACAACCACGTGCTCTTCCAGGCGGTGGTCGGCGAGTTCCTCGCCTCCGTCGGCGCCGGGCACGACCGAGGCGAGATCGAGGACCGGCTGGACCGGATCGAGCCGTGGTACTCCGGCGACGGCTGGTACCTGGACGGGCCGGAGACCCGCCACGACTACCGTTCGGGCGGCCCGCGGGAGTTCGCCGTCGGCCCGGAAGCGGCCTACGACGCCGGCCGCCGCTTCGACCACTACAACGCCTGGGGGTTCCACCTCTACCCGCTGCTCTGGGCGCGGATCGCCGGGGAACGCGCCGGGGCCAGGGCGGCGCTGTACCGCGAACGGCTGCACCGCTTCCTCGCCCAGTACCGCTGGCTGTTCGGGCCGGACGGCGCGGTGCTCCACCAGGGGCGGTCGCTGAGCTACCGCTTCGCCTGCCTGGCCCCGTTCTGGCTCGGGGCGCTGGACGACGCGACCCCGCTCACCCCGGGGCAGACCCGCCGCCTGGCCTCCGGCGTGCTGCGGCACTTCACCGAGCGGGGCGCCCCCGACCCGCGCGGCCTGCTCCCGCTCGGCTGGTACGGGGAGCAGAGCGCGGCCGCCCAGGTCTACAGCTCGCCCGGCTCGCCGTACGCGGCGGCCATGGGGTTCCTGGGGCTGCTGCTCCCGGCCGGCCACCCGGTGTGGACGGCGCCCGAGGAGCCGCTCGCGCGGGAGCGCGCCGACCTGACGGCCGCGCTGCCCGTCCCCGGGTTCCTCGTCCACCGGACCGCCGCCGACGGGCTCGTCCGGGTGCTCAACCACGGCTCCTGCTACCTGACCGCCCCGCCGGCCGTCGAACGCGACGAGCCGCACTACGCCAGGCTCGCCTACTCGACCCGCACCGGGCCGGTGATCGGCCCGGAGGCGCCACGGATCGACAACCACCTGGCGCTGCTCCTGCCCGACGGCACCGCCACCCGCCGCGAGCGCATCCACCCGCTCGCCGTGACCGACCGGTACGCCGCCTCCTGGCACCGGCCGCTGCCCCCCGGCGGGCCCGTCCCAGGCGCGGCCCCGCCGCCCGTGGTGAGCGTCTCGGTGCCGGCCGGGCCCTGGGAGATCAGGGTGCACGGCCTGCGCCGGCCGCCCGGCTGGGGCCTGCGCGAGGGGGGCTACGCACTGGCGGCCGAGGCGGAGCCGGAGACGGTCCTGCGGGAGCTTCCCGGCGCGGCCGTCCGGACGGCACCCGGCGCGAACGGGCCGGGGCTGGTCAGCGCGGTGCTCGGGCTGCACGGCTGGACGGCGGCGGAGGTGCACCGCCGCGAGGGGGCGAACGCCTTCGGCCACCGCTGCGCCGTGCCCCTCCTCGTGCTCCCGCCCGCTCCGGCACGGGTATGTGACGAATCGTCAGAACAGGTCGAGGTGGTGGTCGGCGCCGTGCTGCTGACCGGTGTGCCGGGGGCGCCCCCGGCGCCGGAGGTGACGGTCCGGGTGGCGGGCGCCGAGGTCCGACTGACATGGCCGGACGGGCGGACACTGCTGGTCCGCCCGGTCCTGCCGTGGCAGGCCCCGGTCGACCGCGGTCCGGCGACCTGAGTTCGGGGCTGGCGAGGTCGCCTCCGAGGCCTGGGGGTCAGCGGTTCTTGAACTCCTCGATGGCGGTCCGGGTCGCCTGCCCCATCGCCTCGCTGCCGGCGTGCCCGGAGTCCTCGATGATGTGGAGCCGTGCCCCCGGCCACGCCTTCGCGAGCTCCCAGGCCGTCTGCACCGGGCAGCCCATGTCGTGCCGGCCGTGGACGAGCACGCCCGGGATGTCGGCCAACAGGTGGGCGTCGCGCAGCAGTTGGTCCTCCTCCAGCCAGGCGCCGTGGCTGAAGAAGTGGGCGCAGATCCGGACGAAGGCGATCCGCTCGTCCACCTCGCGGTCGCTGTACATACCGGGCGAACCGTTGGGTTCGTTGGAGACGACCGCGTCCTCCCAGGCGAGCCAGTCGGCGGCGGCCTTCTCCCGGACGGCGCGGTCGGGGTTCTCCATCAGCCGCGCGTACGCCGCCAACAGGTCGCCGTCCCGCTCGTCTTCCGGGACGCCGTCGCGGAACCGGTCCCACGCCTCCGGGTGGAACCGCCCGGCACCCCGGTAGAGCCAGTCGATCTCGGCCCGCCGGGCCGTCGTCACGGCCGGGATGACGATCTCGGTGACCCGCCCTGGATGCCGCTGCGCGTAGGCCAGGACGAGGGTCGACCCCCAGGAGGCGCCGTTCAGCAACCACCGCTCCACACCGAGGTGTTCGCGCAGCCGCTCCATGTCGTCGATCAGGTGCCGGGTCGTGTTCAGGCTCATGTCCGCCGCCGGGTCGCTGGCGTGCGGGGTGCTGCGGCCGCAGTTGCGCTGGTCGAAGCGGATCACCCGGTAGCGCTCCGGGTCCCAGGCCCGCGTCGGCCGTCGCGGCGCCCCCGCACCCGGGCCGCCGTGGACGTTCAGGGCGGGCTTGCCGTCCGGGTTGCCGAGCTGCTCGTAGTAGAGGCGGTTGCCGTCTCCGGTATCCAGGAACCCGGTGTCGTACGGCTCGGTCGGAGGATAGAGGTCAACCATGAGCGCCGATCGTACGCGGGGGCCGCAACGGGCGGAAGGCGCCGCTGGCGCTCCGCCCCGGAGCCGGTTCGCACTCGACTGGCTTCGGGTCAGGTCCGCTTGCGGCTCGCGATCTCGTCGGAGAGCCGCTGCACGTGGGCGGGGTCCGCGTCCCGGGCAAGGGCGACGTAGTGGTCCATGACGGCCGGCCGGTAGCGCACGGGAAACGTCTGCCCCGGGGCGAGTCGGGTGATCTCGGTGATCGTGAGGTTCTCGTCCGCGATGCCGCGGAACGAGATGCCGCCGATGGTCTCCACGTCGAGCATCAGGGCCACGCGTGGACTGCCGCCGCTGCTGATCTCCCGCCAGTCGACGAGAACGCCGAGCGCGAGCGCCCCCGTGCGCAGTTCCGCATTGCGCTTCCGTGCGTCCCTGCTCAGGACCGGGTTCGGGGCGATGCCCGGGAAGTCCGGCCCGACGCCGAGCGCTTCCCGACTCAGGTCGGGCCTGAGCCGCGCCGCCATGTCGTTGAGCTTCTTCTCCGAACCGAACATCCTGTCCCCTCCCTCACGCCGGTGCCGGAACCCCGGCCCGGCGCTTCGTTTTCGCCGCGATTGTACGTCGCGGCCGTTCCCGGCCTCCGGCGCATCTCCCCGTCCCGACGGGGTCGCCTGATCGATGGTGACCCCGACGGTGCGTCCCGTGGCAAGACCGTGCGGATTCCCGTCGTCAGGCCGCCGCGGGACCGTCCGGGGGCATGGTGGTCCGGCAGCCGGCGAGGAGCCGGGAGACCATGGCCCGCGCATGCTCGCGGTCGTAACCCGGGCCCAGGATGCACAGGTTGCCGACCGCGCGCATCAGCGTGTAGGCGGTGACGTCCGGGTCGAGTTCGCCCCGGGCCGCGGCGGCGTCGAGGAGCGAGGCGCAGGCCGGGACCAGTGTGTCGAGCATCAGGGAGTGCAGGCTCTGCCGGCCGGGGTCCTCGGACTGGAGCGCCGCCCCCAGTCCGTGCTTCGTGACCAGGAACTCCACGAACGCGTCCATCCACCGCTCCAGGGCCTCGCCCGGCCTCGGCGACCCCGCGAGGTCGGCGGCGAGCTGCGCGCACTCGTCCACCTGGTGCCGGTAGACCGAGACGACCAGCTCCGCCCGGGAGGGGAAGTGGCGGTACACGGTGCCCAGGCCCACGCCGGCCCGGCCGGCGATGTCGCGGATGGGCGCCTGGACGCCCTGCTCGACGAACACCTGCGCCGCGGCCGCGAGCAGGGACTGGCGGGTGCGCTGTGCGCCTGCCGCTCTGGAGCCGGCCGATGGGGACAAGGTCTCACCTCTGGTTCGCGGAACATTGTTCCGCTAATGTGAGCGGAACATCGTTCCGCCAAGTATGCGGCACGCGTCCTCCCGACAGAGAGTCCGCACATGCTCACTCCCGCGCAATCCCGGACGAAGACCGTCGCGGTCAAGCCCATCACCGTTCCCGCCGGTGAGCGGGCGGTGCCCCTACAGGTCAAGGTGACCGCACCGGCCGAGGGCCGCGGCCTTCCGGTCGTCGTGTTCTCCCACGGCAACGCGTGGTCGATGGACGGCTACGAGCCGCTGGTCGACCGCTGGGCCGCCGCCGGCTTCGTCGTCGTGCAGCCGACCCACCTGGACTCGCGCCGCAACGCCATAGGGTTCGACGATCCGCGGTTCGGCACCATCTGGCGCGTGCGCGTCGACGATCTCCACGCCGTGCTGGACCACCTCGACGCCGTCCTGGCCGAGGCGGGCGACCTGATCGACCGCGCCGACCGGACCCGTGTCGCCCTCGTCGGGCACTCCTGGGGCGCCCAGACCGTCGGCGCCCTGCTGGGCGCCCGGGTGTTCGACGCCCAGGGCGTCCCGGGCGAGGACCTCTCCCACGGCGGAGCGACGGCGGGCGTGCTCATCGCGGCGACCGGCACGGGCGACTCGCTCACGCCGTTCGCCGTCGAGCACCTGCCCTTCATGCGGCCGGACTACTCCACCATGACCACGCCGGCGCTCGTCATCGCGGGCGACAGGGATCAGTCGAGGATGTCCACGCGCGGACCGGACTGGTTCCTCGACGCCTTCGACCTCAGCCCCGCCCCCAAGCGGCTCCTCGTCGTCCCCGGCGGGGAGCACACCCTGGGCGGCATCGCCGGGGAGGCCGTGAGCGAGACCACCGACCCGGACGCCGACCGGGTCGCCCTCGTCGCCGACGCCGTCGCCGCGTACCTCCTCGACGCCCTCGGACTCGGCCCCGGTGCGTGGTCCCGCTTCCGCGCCGACACCGAAGCCGCCGGGAAGGCGTCCTTCCGGCACAAGGACTGACCCCGGCCCGTATTCGCCGCCCCGCGGGATTCCCCGGGGCGTGATCCCCGTGCGAGGCCGGAGCCAAGGCGTTCACCGGGCGTAGTCGACCTCGGGGAAGTCGGGGGAGGGGCCGTCGAGCAGCCGCCCCTGGTCGCGGAGGTGGAGGTCGAAGAAGGCTCGCGGGTAGGCGCGTTGGAACGCCTGTGCCCGGTGCCCGGGAATCGTCCCGACATCCTCCTCCAGATCGGACGCCGACCTCCCCAGGAGAGGGGCGATCAGCGGCAGGATCAGCACGTCGTCGCCGAACGACTGGTGCGCGGCTCCCCGTACGGTCAGGTGCAGGCGCCAGCCGCGCAGGTGCGACCAGAACGCGCGCAGGGCGGGGTTGTTCTCCATGCCGCCCTTGCCGGGGGTGTCCACGACCAGGAACGGACGGTCGAGCCCGGCGTCCACCACCGGGCCCGCCGCGCCCCCGTCCAGGCTCATGCCCGCCGTGATCCGCCCGTCGGTGAGCATCGTCGCGGCGGTGGTGGCGCCGCCCAGGGAGTGGCCGAGCATCCCGACGCGCCGCGGGTCGAGCGCCCCGCGCAGGCCGGCGGGCAGCGGGGTGCGGCAGACGCCGGAGTGGCCACCCGCGCGGAGGACGGCGAGCCGGTCCAGGACGAAGCGGATGTCGTCGGTACGGACCGCGAGGGCCTTGGCGTAGTCGCTGATCCCGCCCGTCGGGTTCGTCTCGACGCGTCCGCCGGGGAAGGCGACCGCCGCCGCGTCGTAGGTGTGGTCGACGGTGACCACCACGAAGCCGTGGCTGGCGAGGTCCTCCACGACGCCGGTGCCGAACGACCGTGACGCGTCGGCGCCGGGGGAGTAGAGCACGACGGGCAGGGGGCCGGGCGGGCCGCCGACGGGAGCGCCCTCGTGGCCGTGGGTGGATCCCAACCGTACCCGGCCGGGAGGCAGTCCGAGGATGCTCAGGTACCGGTCGGCCGCCGCCGGAGGCATCCAGGGAACGGTGGGGCGGTCCGCGCGGCCGCGGGCGGGGTACCAGATGCTGATCATCAGCTCACGGCAGGGGCGGGAGGGCACCCAGGGGTCCGGCCGCGCGGTGTCGGCCAGGTGCAGCGCGACCGTACCCAGCGGGTACGGTCCGTTCGGGGCGGGCAGCTGGAACCGCACGGGTTCCTCCTGCCCCGCTTGCGCGACGGCCGCCGGCGCGAGCGGACCCGGGATCAGGGCGGCGGCCAGTGCGGCGCCCGAGGACAGCAGTGTTCTCCGATTCATGCGTTCCACTGTTCCGGCCGACGAGCCGGGCGGCTTCGCCCCCGGGGAGGAACCCGGTGTCAGCCCAGGAGGGTACGACGGGCATCGGTCGCGCGGATGACTCAGCCCGTGAGATGACGTCCTCCGGGCTGACGGGTCCTGGGCCCCGCTTGGATAGCGTGGCCGGCATGGGTGACGGTGAGTCACGGCCGCTGGTGGCCGGACGTCTGCGGGACGGACAGTGGCAGGGCGTGGACACGGTCGCGGCCGTGCTCCTCGCCCTGGCGTTCGGCGTGAGCGAGACGCTGAGCGGTGGCTGGGGCGCGGGGGTCGTGGCGGCGGTGGTCTGGCTGCCGGTCGCGGTGCGGCGCAGGTGGCCCGTCCGGGTTCTGTACACGGTCCTGGCCGGAGCGGTCCTCGCCGTGGTGTCCACCGGATGGGAGGCGTCCTGGGTCCCGGTCGGGACCGCCCTGTACACGGTGGCGGCGCGGGAACCGCGGCGCCGGTCCGCGACGGCGCTCGGCTGCTCGCTGTGCGCCGTCGCGGCGGCCATGGCCCTCGGGCCGCGACCGGTCCCGGCCTCCGAGGTCGCGGGGGGCGTCGTCTTCGCGTCCCTGATGATGACCCTGCCCTGGCTGGTGGGCACCGCGCTGAGGGAACAGCGGTCGTACGCGGAACTCGCCGCCCGGCAGGCCGTGACGGACGAGCGCCTGCGGATCGCCCGCGAGCTCCACGACGTGGTGGCCCACCATCTGACCGTCATCACGGTCCGGGCCGAGGTGGCCCGCGCGGTGGCCTCCACCAACCCGGAGGAGACCGAGCGGACCCTCGCCCTGGTCGGGACGGCGGGCCGGACGGCGCTCACCGAGATGCGCCGCATGCTCGGCGTGCTGCGCTCACCCGGTGACGGAGCCGAACTCGGGTCCGCCCCCGGTCTGGCGGACCTGCCCGCGCTCGCGGCCGGCGCGGGCCCGCGCGTGGAGCTGTCCGTCGATCCGGATCCACCGCTCCCCCCGGGGGTGGAACTGGCGGTCTACCGGATCGTCCAGGAGGCCCTCACCAATGTCGTCAGGCACGCGGGATCGGCGGACTGCCGGGTGAGCCTGTCCCGGGTGGATCCCGAGGCGGTCGAGATCGAGGTCGTCAACGACGCGCCGGCCCGGCTGCCGTCTCAGCTCCCGTCCCGGTTCCCGTTCCGGCGTCTCGGCGGCGGGCACGGGCTCGTCGGGATGCGGGAGCGGGCGGCCATGTGCGGAGGGACCTTCTCCGCCGGCCCCCTGGCGACGGGCGGGTTCCGGGTGCACGCGCGGCTGCCCTGCGGATCGGAGGCGGCACGGTGAACCGGCCGGTCCGGGTCCTCATCGCCGACGACCAGGCGCTGTTGCGGACGGGCTTCCGCCTGCTCATCGAGAGCGTGCCGGACCTCGCCGTCGCGGGCGAGGCCGCCGACGGGGAGCAGGCCGTCGAACTCGCCCTGCGGCTGCGGCCCGACGTCGTGCTGATGGACATCCGGATGCCCGGCATGGACGGTCTGGAGGCCACCCGGCGCATCTGCGCGGACCCGGACGCCGTCGGCACCCGCGTGCTGGTCCTCACCACCTTCGACCTGGACGAGTACGTGTACGCGGCACTCCGCGGCGGAGCCAGCGGATTCCTCCTGAAGGACATCCTCCCCGCCGACCTGCTGGCGGCCCTGCGGGTGGTCGCCGCGGGCGACGCCCTGCTCGCGCCCGCCGTCACCCGCCGTCTGATCCGCGAGTTCGCCGGACGCCACGAGCCGCGCCCGCGGCTCGCCCGGGAGCTGGCGGGCCTGACCCCACGGGAACGGGAAGTCCTCCGACTGGTGGCCCGGGGACTGCCCAACCGCGGGATCGCCGACCATCTGGGGCTGAGCATCGCGACCGTCAAGACCCACGTCCGGCGGCTGCTGGCCAAGCTCGACGCCCACGACCGGGCCCAGCTGGTCGTCATCGCCTATGAGACGGGCGTGGTCACCGCGGGTGGGAACCCCCCGTCCACGGGCTGACGCCTCACCGGCCGGGACGGTGGACCTGATCTTCATCAAGAGCTCCGCCCCCGTTCCCCGCAGCCGACCACGAGCACCGTCGACGTGAGGACCTTTTCGGCGGCCGGGCCCGGGGGCCTGTCGTCACACGAGTCCGGCGATGCGCACGAGGTCCGCCATGTAGAACGTGCCGGGGTCCTTGCCGAACGTCGGCTTCCACGGGTTCGCCGAGTTCCTGCTGTTGTGGCTGAGGTACGAACCCGGGTCGGCCTTGATCAGTGCGGCGATCACCTCGCCGACGACGGCGCTGCCCAGGGTGCCGAGTTTGAGGCTGCCCACGTCCGACTTCTCTTCGAGCGCGCCCTCGCCCAGGACGTAGTACCAGGGCGGTACGTGGTCGAAGTCCTGCAGCCCGAAGTCCTTCGGCGTGTAAGGATCGTGGCCCGAGCTGTACTTCGCGTACACCTCCTTGGCGAGGTCCTCCCCGGAGGGCAGCCCCTTGGTGCCGTCCTTGCGGACGAAGGAGTTCGCGCGGCGCAGGTTCCGGATGGCGATGGAGAGCAGCGGCGAGTAGAGCTGGCCCTGGTAGGGGTTTCCGTCCGGGAGCCCTTCCTTCTCCGTGGAGTCCTCCAGCCACGTCAGGGGGCTGTCGATGGGCGGCGGCATCTGGAGGAAGGCGTGGATGATCTTCCTGTCGAACCTCTTCGCGTACTGGGGTTGCTGCGTGGCCCCCGGGATCACGAAGAACTGGTGCCAGTCGATGACCTGTTCGGTGCGCAGCGGCGAGAACGGTCTGCGGAAGTTGAAGAGGTGGCCGGTCGTGGTGTTGTTGAGGCGGTACTCCTCGACCGGCAGCGAATGCAGCCGGTAGGCGGCGGCGGTGAATTCGAGGGGCAGCGCGACCGGCTTGTCCTGCGGGGGGTTGAAGAGGAGGAAGGGGGCTTCCTTGTTCTCGGCCGCCGCCTTGACCTTCGCGTACACCGAGTCCTTCACGATCCTGGGAAGCCAGTCGTTGAGGATCATCCACTGGTAGTGCCAGACGACCTGTTGCTTGGCCGTGTCGAAGAGGGCGACGTCCGGGACCGAGCCCTTCAGCATGTCGACCACGGCGTTGTGGAACAGCATGAAGGCGTGGTGGATCTGGATCGAGATGATGGTGTTGTCGTTGCGCGGGTCGGCGATGACCGGGACGCCCTGGGGGTTGCGGGGCACGTCGTAGTCGCGGTTCGGGTCGATCCAGAACTTTCCGACGTCGAGGTTGTCGTAGAACGCGAACGACTGGGTCTTGGGACCGAGTCCGTAGACGTGGGAGAGGTCGACCCTGGCGCTGCGGAAGTTCGTCGTGTCCCCGATGGTGTTGCTGTCGAAGGTCACGTCGGCCTGGAAGGTGATGTTGTGGTCGAGGAACTGGCCGAGGTAGGTGTAGCCCGCCGGGATGCCGGCCTCGGCCGGGGCCGTCGACGGCTTCGACGGCTTCGCCAGGTACTTGTCGTCGATCTTCTCGCCGAGCTCGGCGCACTGCCTCTTGTCGAACGGGAGCGGGGGGTTGAGGTCCATCTGACCGCCGGGCGCGCCGAGTTCCTCGATCAGATCGTCGCCCGGCACGTACCCGTGCAGCGCGGGGAACAGCCACGTGTAGGTGCCGGTCTCCACCACCGTGTCCCGGAACGCGACCGGGGTGTGCGGCTCCGCGGGGCGGGTGCCGTCGCCCAGGTCCAGGCGCAGCGGACAGCCGTGGCCGGTGAAGGTGGGGTCGGCGACCCGGAGGCCGTCCGGATTCAGCGCTGCTTGTCCGTCGTGGCCCAGGAGTTGGTCGAGGAGCCGGGCGCGGGCCTCCTCCCGTCGGGTGGCGACGTCGTCGGCGGGCGCGTCGGCCGTCGTGGTGTCCGTGGTCATCGGAGGACTCTTCCTTCCGTCGTCCGGGTGACGGCGCCGGGGGCGCTCTCACCCGGGGGCTTCACGGCCGACTCGGTCACGGCCGCTCCGCACGCATGCCCGCACTCCGCCGTGCGGGTAACCCCGGCCGCCGAACACCACCGCAAAGGCCCGGTGCCTTGACCCGGGCAGCCCGCCCGGGGTGGTGGGCGGTCACCTGTCGGCCCACGATCGGACCAGACGCGGCACTTCGGTCCGGAGTTCCTCGGGGCGTGAGCCCGCGGGCCGGTCGCTCCGGGTAGTCGTACCGCACCGGGTTGCGATCGTGGACGGGATGGTGTGCGCTGGGAAGTGTGCGAACCGTCGGCCGGCCGGGCCGGACCCCTCGCTCCGGACCCCGACAGCGCCGAAAGCGGGACGAGGGCGAAGGAGGCGACGGACACCTCGAACGGGGGCAAGCCGGCCGTGACGGACTGACCGGCCGGCGGTCAGGATCCGCAGGGCGAGTCCGGAGATCAGATCATGGGAATAGAATTCACGGTCGTCGATGCCGTCCCATATGAGCACGGCCGCAGCACGGAGCCATTGATATGGCATGGTACTGCCACCTTCAGTCACCCCGTGAAGAATGCCGAAGCCGCTATCCAGGCGTTCTCCCTTGAATTCCTGAGGGGGCCCTACAATCCCGGTGAAGCCCCCTACGGCAAGGAGCACGTCGATTGCTCCGTGGGGAAACTGGCCGGTAATACCGCCGCGGTCCAGGTGACGTTCCTGCTGCGCCCGCGGGACGCCGGCCCCGACTACAACTTCCAGGCCTCGGCGCGGATCCTGGTCATCGCCGAGACGGGTGGGATGTAGCGGGAAACGGGAAGGGAAGACAGTGACCGGAGTGAGTGTGGCGCCGATCATCCAGGTCGAGCAGTGCCATTTCGACTTTCCGCGGTCCAGCGACGCATCCGTCAGGACCCTGACGCGGCAGTTCTCGTTCGAGCAGTGCGTCAACAGGGCGGTCGCCTTCGTGTCCGGCTACTCCGGGCACTACACCGATGATCCGAACCTGAACATCGGAAGGATCCATGTGAAGGCGGAGGCCAGCCTTGAGGACGCCCAGAAGGGTGAGATCCTGGTGACGTGTGAATGGGCATTCGATCCCCAGGCCAGCAGCTTCCCGTCGGCCGGGGAGGTCTGGGTGACCGTGCTGGGCTGGTGAGCGGTGTGGAGACCGGAGGCAGCGGCGGCCGGCTGGACGTGACGGCCGAGGACGTCCCGGCCGACCCGGGTTCCGTCGTCACCGCCGCGTTCCGGGTGGTCGACGCGCGGGAGGGGGTCGCGGGAGCGGACCTCGTCCTCACCGCCGATCCGGGGCTGACCTTCGAGGAGGACGTCGTGGGGTTCAGCCGGAACGGAGGCCGGCCGGGGACCTTCCGGGGCGAGCGGTCGCCGGGGAATTCCACCCTGAGGTGCGCGGGCGCCCATCTCGACGTCTACGACAGCGGGGACCGGATCGACCTCGATGTCGCCGTCCGCGTCGGCAGCGGGCTCTCCTCCGGCGATCCCAAGGTTCGGCTGGCCGTCACGAGCCCGCCGGACTGCCCACCGGAGACCTACGGGTCCGGAGACGTGACCGTTCACGTCAAGCGACTCGTTCCCCGCATCGACAGGGTCGACCCCCCTGACGTGGAGGAACGGGGGCCGGTCACTTTCGAGGGCAGCAATCTCGGCCTGGTGCGCTGGGCGGTGTTCGCGGACGAAGACGGCAGGACGGTCATCACGGATGCCAAGGGTAGCGATGTCGGCTACCTGGCGACGTCGAAGCGCCCGCCGGGGCTGGCCAACGGGTGCGGAAAGGTCTGGCTCTCCACTGCCGATACGCAGAACGAGATCGCGCCGGGCAACACGAGCAATAGTCTGGACATCGTCTTCGAGAATCCGTAGCGGCATCGCGTGTCCCGCCGGATCGGGTTTCTCCCGGGCCGTGCGCAAAGGGGAGTGCTGCGCCCACGTCCCGACAGGGGCATTTTATCAATGATTCGTCAGCGAATCATCTTGGTGGTGATGTTGTTGATGTATCTCCATGAAACTGTGTTTCCCGACCGAATGGGGTTGCCCAGCCGCCGGTGGGCTTTTAGATTGGATTCAGGTCTTGCTCCACCGGGGCTAATTCCGACCGACGGCACGCGTGAGAGAAGAGGAGGCGAGACAGGATGGGCATGCACATTACCTCCGTTTACCCGCCCCAGGTCGAGGCGGGCGGACCGGTTCATCTGGAGGGCAGTGACCTCGGCCTGGCGCGCTGGGCGGTGTTCACGGACGAAGACAGCAAGCACAGCCTGACCGTGCCCGCGACCGGGGTGGACGTCGGCAGGGCGGCCGACTCGGTATGCCCCGACGGTCTGGATACGAGTGAGGGGACGATCGCCCTCTCGGACGCCAAGACGAAGGATCAGGTCAATTCGTCGAACACCAGCAATTCGGTACCCCTCGGCTTCGTCGCGCGGTGACACCGCGCGCCTGCGTACGAAAAGCGCAGGGGTGATACGGATCCGCCCGCCATCCTGTGATGACGGGCGGATTCGACCTCGGACCCGTGTCCAAGGCATCGGCAAGCCGAGGTGTTCGTAGCACCGCGCGTCCGTCTCGCTAGGACCGCCGGAGTCCGAGGGCCGCGCGGATGCGGCCGGCGACCGCCCGCAGGACGGCGAGGTCGTGGGTGCCGGGCAGGGGCGGGGCCGGTTCGCCGCGCTGGGCGGCCCGGTGGCTGTCGAGGAGGTGCTGCTGCAGTGCGTTCATGTCCTCACCCTGCGCCCGGCGCGCCCCTCCCGTCCCGTCGATTGACGGTACTGGTCAAACGACGGGACGGCGCCGCCGCCCGATCCGGCACCATGGTGGGGTGAGCGTGACCATAGACATCACCGGACTGCCGCACGAGCGGATCATCTTCTGCCCCTCGCCGCTGGCCGAACTCGGCAACGCCCTGCACGCGCTGGCCGAGCCCGCTCACCACCCACGCCTGCACGCGTGGACGACGGCGACCTCCGCCACGCTCGAACCGGAGCTCGCCGACCGGCTCGTCGAGGCCGACTTCATGTGGCGCTCGACCCGCTCCGACTTCCTGATGCCGCCCCGGCCCCGGGAGACGCTCGCCGAGGAACTGGACGACCTCGACCAGCTGGACGACGAGACCTTCGTCGGCTCGGCCCTGGAGATCTCCTGCAACAGCAGCCGCTACTCGCAGGGCATGCCCTCGCCGCTGACCGACGGCCGGTCGCGGCGCCGCGCGCTCGACCTCGCCGCCGCGCGCGGCCCGCGCCAGGCGGCCTTCGTCGAACGGACGCTCGCCGACCCCACCGGCACCCGCGCCTGGATCCGGCGCCTCCTGGAGGACTGCGACCGGGCGTTCTTCGCCGACGCCTGGCGCCGCGTCCAGGTCCAGCTCGCCGCCGACGCCCGGCACAAGACCGACCTGCTGCGCCGCAAGGGCCTGGCGGAGGCGCTCGCGGCGACCTCCTCCGTACTGAGCCTGGAGGAGGACGGGCACGGCACCCGCATCGTCGTCGACAAACTGGTGCACGGCCGTACCGAGGCCGGCAGCACGGGCGTCACCCTGCTGCCGACCGTCTTCGGCTGGCCGCACTTCTTCGCCCTGTACGCGCCGGGCTGGCAGCCCGTGATCCAGTACCCGGCCGCCGCCCACGAGGTCGGCGGCGCCGAGTCGGTGGAGACGGTGAAGCTGCGCCTGGAGGCGCTGACCCACCCGATGCGGATGAACCTGTGCCGCCACCTCGCGCGCGGGGCGTACTCGACGAGCGAGCTGGCCGACTCACAGGACATCACCGCACCGGAAGTCTCCCGCCACCTCGCCGTCCTGCGCAAGGCCGGGCTGCTCACCACCCGCCGCCGGGGCCGCTACGTCCTCCACCAGCTCGACCTGTCGGTCGTGGCCCGGATCGGCAGCGACTTCCTGGAGTCCGTCCTGCGTTAAGTGTGCTGTCCCGGGAGGTCAGGCCTGGGCGGCGCCGACCAGCGGGCGGTGGCAGGCCACCGTGCGGCCGGGTGCCACTTCCCGGTGGCGGGGCTCCTCGGTGGCGCAGCGGGAGTCGGCCAGGGGGCAGCGGGTGCGGAAGCGGCAGCCGCTGGGCGGGGCGAGCGGGGAGGGCGGGTCGGCGGGGAGCAGGCCGGTGTCGCGCAGCGGGCGGCCGGGTTCGGGGACGGCGGCGAGCAGGGCGGCGGTGTAGGGGTGGGCCGGGGCGGCGAGCACGGCCTCGGTGGGGCCGCGCTCGCAGACGCGGCCGAGCTGGAGCACGGCCACCTCGTCGCTCACCGCCCGGACCACGCCGAGGTCGTGGGAGATGAACAGGCCGGCCAGTCCGCGCTCCTCGGTGAGCCCGCGCAGCAGGTTGAGCACGGTGGCCTGGGCCGAGACGTCGAGCGCGGAGACCGCCTCGTCGGCGATCAGGACGCGCGGCCCGGCGGCCAACGCCCGGGCGATGGCGACCCGTTGGGCCTGTCCGCCGGAGAGCTGGTGGGGCCGGCGGTCGCCGAACAGGGCGGGCGGCAGGCCGACGGCCTCCAGCTGCCGGGTGACGGTCTCCTCGCGGTCGCGGGCCGGGTCGGGGTGGGCGTCGAGGGGCTCGGCGACGAGGTCGCGGACCCGGCGGCGCGGGTTGAGGGAGGAGAGCGGGTCCTGGAAGACCATCTGGAGGCGGGGCCGGACGGCCCGCAGGGCGCGCGGGGAGAGCGCGGCGAGGTCGGTGCCGTCGAGGGTGACGGTGCCGGTGGTGGGCGGGGGCAGCCGCAGCAGGGCCTTGGCGATGCTGCTCTTGCCGGAGCCGGACTCGCCGACCAGGGCGAGGGTGCGGCGCGGGTACAGGGCCAGGTCGACGCCGCTGACGGCGTGCAGCGGGCCGGAGCGGGTGCGGTGGACGACGCTCAGGCCGGTGGCCTCCAGGACGGGCCGTCCCGGTGTGGCGGCGTCGGGGCCCACGGCTTCGGGGGAGGTGGTCATGCCGCGGGCTCCAGTTCGTCGGGGATGTCGGCTTCGGTGAGCGGGAAGTGGCAGTCGGCGGTGTGGCCGTCCGCCGAGGCGTGGGCGGGCGGCGCGGTCGTGGTGCAGAGCTCCGTCGCCCGTTCGCAGCGCGGGGCGAAGGGGCAGCCGGGGGTGGGCCGGGTGAGGTCGGGCGGCGAGCCGGGGATGGCGGGCAGGGTGCGGCGCAGCGGCCCGGTGACCCGGGGGACGGAGCGCAGCAGGGCCGCGGTGTAGGGGTGCCGGGGGTCGCGGGTGACGGCCTCGGTGGGGCCGGTCTCGACGATCCGGCCGCCGTACATGACGGCGATGCGCCGGGCCCGCCCGTACAGCAGGCCGATGTCGTGGGTGATCAGCAGGGTGGCCAGGCCCCGTTCGACCCGGTGCTGGTCGAGCAGGTCGAGGACGGTGCGCTGGACGGTGACGTCGAGGGCGGTGGTGGGTTCGTCGGCGAGCAGCAGCGCGGGTTCGCCGGCCAGCGCGGCGGCGATGCCGACGCGCTGGCGAAGGCCGCCGGAGAGCTCGTGCGGGTGGGCGCGGGCCCGCCGGGCGGGGTCGGGGACGTCGACGGCGGCGAGCAGTTCGGCAGCGGTGCGCAGCCGTTCGCGCCGGGAGAGGCGGCGCCGGTTGGTGATCGACTCGGTGACCTGGTCGGCGATCCGGACCACCGGGTTGAGCGAGGTCATCGGGTCCTGGTGGACCATGGCGATGCCGGTGCCGAGCAGTTCGGCGCGGCGGGCGGGGGTGGCGGCGAGCAGGTCCTCGCCGTTCAGCCGGATCTCGCCGGTGGCGACGGCCCTGGTGGTGCGGGACTCGACGCCGAGGACGGTGCGGGCGAGCACGGACTTGCCGGAGCCGGACTCGCCGACCACGCCGAGGCACTCGCCGGCCGCGATGCTCAGGCCGACGCCGTGCAGGACGTGCAGGGCGCGGCCGTCGGGGGTGTGCAGGACGGTGTCCAGCGAGCGGACGTCGAGGACGGGGGCGGAGGTCATCCGCGCACCCCCTTCGTGGCGGTGGGCTTCGGGGCAGTGGGCTTCGCGGCGGCGGGAGTGCCCGAACGCAGCTGCTCCCCGAGGTAGTTGAGGGCGAGGACGGTCAGGCAGAGCACCGCCGCGGGCGCCAGCGAGATCCACGGCGCGCTGCCGAGCGCGGTGCGGCCCTCGGCGATGATGCCGCCCCAGGAGGGCTCCGGCGGGCGCAGCCCGAAGCCGAGGAAGCTGAGCGAGCCCTCGGCGACGATGGCGACGGTGGTGGCGGTGAAGGCGAAGGTGAGGGCGACCGGCACGACGTGCGGGACGATCTCGCGGCGCAGGATCCGCAGCGGGGCGGTGCCGATCATGCGGGCGGCCTGGACGAAGCCGCGCTCGCCGAGTGAGAGCACGACGGCGCGCACCACCCGGGTGAAGTGCGGGACGGTGAACAGCCCGATGAGGGTGCCGATCACGGTGAGGCTCGGGCCGCGCAGCGAGACCGTGATCATCACCAGGATCAGGCTGGGCACGGACATCAGCAGGTCGGTCGCGAAGCCGATCGCCTTGTCGACCGGGCCGCGGAACCAGCCGGCGGCGAGGCCGAGCGCGCCGCCGCCGAGCAGGCCGACCAGGATGGTCAGGGCGGCGACGGTGAACGAGGCGCGGGCGCCGGCGACGGTGCGTTGCAGGACGTCCCGTCCGGCGGCGTCGGTGCCCAGCCAGTGGCCGGGGCCGGGGGCGGCGGAGGGGTGGGCGAAGTCGCCGTGCAGCGGGTCGAAGCCGGGCAGCAGGGGCAGCAGCAGGGCGGCAAGGGCGACCAGGGCCAGCCAGGCCGCGGCGGTGAGCACACCGGCCGGGGGCCGTCGCCGGGCGGTGCGGGCCTGAAGAACGGTGACGACGGTGGGCTCAACGGTGCTCATGGGCGATCCTCGGGTCGATCGTGCGGTACAGCAGGTCGACCGCGAAGGTGGCCGCGACCACGCCGAGGGCGCTGACCACCACCACGGCCTGGACGACCGGGAAGTCCCGGCCGGCGATGGCGGCGGAGGCCAGGCTGCCGACGCCGGGCACCGCGAACAGCGACTCGACCAGCACCGACCCGCCGAGCGAGGTCCCGATGCCGATCCCGATCAGCGTCACCAGCGGCAGGCTGGACGGCCGCAGGGCGCGGCGCAGCAGCAGCCGGGTGGTGCCCATGCCGCGGCTGCGGGCGGCGGCGATGTACGGCTGGTCGAGGGTGTCGAGCAGTTGTCCGCGCAGGGTGCGGGTGAACACGGCGGCCTCGGTGAGGCCGAGGGTGAGTGCGGGCAGCACCAGGTGGCGGAGGTTCTCGGCCGGGTCCTCGGTGAACGGGGTCCAGCCGGTGGCGGGCAGGACGCGCAGCTGGACGGCGGCGATCCAGATCAGCAGCAGGCCGAGGGCGAAGCCGGGGACGGCGAGCCAGCCGAAGGTGCCGGCGGTGGCGATCCGGTCGAAGGTGCCGCCGGGCCGCCAGGCGGAGAGCAGGGCGACGGGCACGGCCAGGCAGAGCGCCACCAGCTGGGCGGCGAGGAAGAGTTCGAGGGTGACGGGGATGCGGTCGGCGAGTTCGGTGGTGACGGCGGCTCCGGTGGACAGCGAGTGGCCGAGGTCGCCGTGCAGGGCGTCGCCGATCCACTGCCAGGTGGCGGCGAGGAGGTTGCGGTCCAGGCCGAGCCCGGCCTCGTAGGCGGAGATCTGCTCGGGGGTGGCGGTGGGGCCGAGGGCGGCGACGGCGGGCGAGCCGGGCATCAGGTGGGGCAGGGCGAGGGCGGCGACGGTGACCAGCAGCAGGACGGCCGCGGCGCGGCCGACCCGTCCGCCGTACCGCAGGGCGGTCCGGGTGCCGGGGGTCATCGCTTCACCCACAGGGTGGCGGGGGAGACGTTGAGGACGGTGCGCTTGGAGAGGTCGGGCAGGCCGCCGACCTTGGCGGTGGAGAGGAAGCCGACGGTGTTCTCGGTGAGGAAGGCCATCGGCGCCTCGTCGACGACCCGCCGGGCGGCCTGGCCGTAGGCGGCCGAGCGCTTGGCGGGGTCGGTCGAGGCGCGGCCCTCGGCGATCGCCTTGGCGGCCTCCGGGTCGGTCCAACCCATGAAGTTGTACGGCGAGTTCGGCAGGTAGAGGCTGCCGAGCGCGGTGTCGGTGTCGCCGAACATGCTGGTGATGAAGTCCAGGACCTGGAACTTGCGCTGGAGCATCGCGGTGCCCAGGCTCGCGTTGTCCATCGGCTTGATGGTCATCCTGATCCCGGCCTCGCCGAGCATCTGCTGGAGCACGGTGGCGCGCTGCTGGGCCTCGGGGCGGCTGTCGACGAGGTAGTCGAAGGCGAGGTCGGGGTGGCCGGCCTCGGCGAGCAGGGCGCGGGCCCTGGCCGTGTCGTGGGCCGGGTACGCGCCGGCGGTGCGGTACGGGGAGCGGGAGCCGATCGGGCCGTCGGAGACGGCGCCCTGGCCGAGGAAGACGACCTTCTCCAGGGCCTCGCGGTCGATCGCGTACTGCACGGCCCGGCGGACCCGGACGTCGTCGAAGGGCGCGGCCTTGGTGTTGAAGACGACGGTGCTGGTGGAGCCGGGCCCGGTGGCGGTGCGCAGCCCGTCGGCGGCGGCCTGCTTGAGCTGGCCGGGCGTCTCGGTCCAGATCAGGTCGGTGTCGCCGGAGCGCAGCGACTGGTAGCGGCTGTCGGCGTCGGACAGCACCCGGTAGACGAGCTTGTCGGCGTGGCCCTTGGTGCCCCAGTAGGCGGGGTTGCGGGCGAGGGTGACGGAGACTCCGGGCTGCACGCTCTCCACGGTGTACGGGCCGGAGCCGACGGCGGGGGAGTCGCCGGACGGCGCCTCGGAGATGTAGCCGAGGGAGCGGGTGAACAGGTTGGGGAAGGCGGCGTCGGGGGCCTTGAGGGTGAAGGCGACGGTGGTGGGGCCGGTGACGGCGGTGGTGGCGATGGCGGCCGCGTCGAGGGCGCAGGCGCACTTGCTCTCCGGCTTGGCGAGCCGGGCGACATGGTCGGCGACGGCCTGGGCGTCCAGCGGCTTGCCGTCGCTGAAGGTCACGCCCTCGCGCAGGTCGAGGGTCCAGACCGTGGCGTCGGTGTTGGGCGTGAAGGACTTGGCGAGGTACGGCTGGACGGTGCCGTTGTCGCCGTTGACCATCAGCGGGTCGTACAGGGCGTTGGCGAGGACCATCATCGGCATCTGGATCAGCGTTCCGTCGGCCGGGTCGAGCTTGGCGAACGGCCGGTCCAGGCCGATCTTGAGCGTGCCGCCGTCCACGGCGGGCCCGTCGGCCGCCGCGCCGGTGTTCCCGGCGGCGCCGCCGGTGCCGGACAGCGCGTCGTCGGAGGCGGAGCAGGCGGTGAGGGTGAGCGCGGCGGCGAGGGCCGCCGATGCCAGGAGGTAGTGCCGCTTCATGGTTCCTCGGTTCGGGGGAGTGGGGGCGGCCAGGGGGAGTGCGGCCGCCGACGCGACACACCATTCCGGAAGTGGCAGGACTGCCAAAAGGCAGTTGTGCAAATTCCGGATGACGAAACCCGGAAGAGTCGGCGCTCGCCTTGAGCGGGCCCGGCCGGACGTGGTTCCGTACTCATGGCGGCCCCCTCGGCGGCCCCACCCACCGACACGACCGACACTCAACTCACCGAACGGGAGCGGAAGAACGATGCAGGGGACGGACACCGCGGCGGAGCAGGGCATGCGCGACCGGAAGAAGGCGCGCACCCGCGACAGCATCCGCAGCGCGGCGCTCGACCTCTTCGAGGAGCAGGGCTACGAGCGCACCACCGTGGACCAGATCTGCCGCCGCGCCGACGTCGCCCACCGCACCTTCTTCCGCTACTACCCGGCCAAGGAGGCGCTGCTGTTCGGCTGGGACTTCGGCCAGGTCGTCCTCGACGCCTTCGCCGCCGCCCCCGCCGAACTCCCGCTCTGGGCCGCGCTCGACCACGCGCTGACCGTCACCGGCGGACGGCTGGAGGAGCCCGTCGAGCACACCGAGCGCCGCCGCCGGCTGCGCCGGGGCCTGCTCGACGTGCACTCCGTGCACAACTACGCCCTGGTCGTCATCGACGCCTTCACCGAACGCACCGTCACCATCGCCGCCGAGCGGCTCGACGTCGACCCGGCCACCGACCTGCGTCCGACCGCGCTCGGCGCGATGTTCGGCGGCATGGTGCGGCGCCACGTCCTGATCGGCTCGGAGAGCGGCACCCTGACCGACTGGGTCAAGGCCTACCGGGACGTGCTCGCCACCGCGGGCTGACCCGACCCCGTACCCCGTCCCTCCCGGGCGCGCCGCAGGCCGCCCGGACGGCACCGCACGCCCTCTTCCCCTTTTGCACACCCCCCCGCACGACCCGAAAGGCCCCCGCATGTCCCTGGTCAACTTCCGCGACCCCGCAGCGCTCGCCGACCCCGCGAGCCGCTGGATCCGTCCCGGCGCCCTGTTCCGCTCCGCCCAGCCCTTCCCCGCCGCCGACGCGGCCGTCGTCGCCCGGCTGCGCGAGCACGGCATCACCACCGTCGTCGACCTCCGGGGCGAGGCCGAGACCGGCCCCGAGGACTGGGCCGCCGCCGAGGCCGCCGGCATCGCCGTCGTCGCCGCCCGGATCGAGCCGACCAACGACGAACTCGCGCGGGCCATGCGGACCATGACCACCGCCGAGGACCTCGGCGCCTTCTACCTGCTGATGGCCGAGTCCGCGCCGCGGGCCCTCGCCGCCGCCGTGGAGGCCACCGTCCGCCCCGGCGGGGTGCTGGTGCACTGCGCCGCCGGCAAGGACCGCACCGGGCTGCTCACCGCGCTGCTGCTGGAGCTGCTCGGGGTGCCGGCCGAGGAGATCGTCGCCGACTACGCCCGCACCAACGAGGCGATCCAGCAGATCTGGGCCGGGCTCGCCGACCGCAACCGTGCCGCCCTCAACGAGGTCGAGGCCGGCCGGCTGGTCGTCCCCGCCCCGCTGCTGGAGGCCCCCGCCGGGGCGATGAGCGCCTTCCTCGACCTGGTCCGGGCCAGGCACGGCGGCGCCGCCGGCTTCCTGGCCGCCTGCGGGGTCACCGCCGAGACGATCGAGGCCTTCCGTACCAAGGCCGCCGCGTCGAACACCGCCGAGGTGACGGCATGCTGACCGTCCTGCACCACACCGACGGCACGCCCTTCCGCGACCTCAACCACAACGGCACCATGGAGCCCTACGAGGACCCGCGGCTGCCCGTCGAGAAGCGGGTCGAGGACCTGCTGGCCCGGATGACCCCGGAGGAGAAGGCCGCGCAGATGCTGCACGGCCGGATGCTCCCCGGCGACCAGGGCCCGTTCCCCTCCGGCGCCGATCTGATCACCGAACGCGGCCTCACCCACTTCGCCATGATGGCCGTCCCCGACCCGCGCGCGATGGCCGCCTGGAACAACCACGTCCAGGACCTCGCCGCGGCCGCCCGGCTGGGCATCCCCGTCACCCTCTCCTCCGACCCCCGGCACGGCTTCACCGCCAACCCGGCCACCGCCCACACCGGCGGCGGCTTCAGCACCGGCCCCGAGCCGATCGGCCTCGCCGCCACCGACGACCCCGACCTGGTGCGCCGCTACGCCGACCTGATCCGCCGCGAGCTGTGCGCCGTCGGCATCCGGGTCGCCATCCACCCGATGGCCGACCTCGCCACCGAGCCCCGCTGGGCCCGGATCAGCGGCACCTTCGGGGAGGACCCGGAGCGCGCCTCGCGGATGATCGCCGCCTACATCGAGGGCCTCCAGGGCGGGCCGATCGGCCCGGACAGCGTCGCCTGCATGACCAAGCACTTCCCCGGCGGCGGCCCGCAGGCCGGCGGCGAGGACTCGCACTTCGCCGCCGGACGCCGACTGGTCTACCCCGGCGGCGAGTTCGAGACCCACCTGCGGCCCTTCGAGGCGGCCTTCGCCGCGGGCACCGCGCAGATCATGCCCGCCTACGCGATCCCCTCCGGCAGCGGCCTCGCCGAGGTCGGCGCCAACTTCAACCGGGACGTCATCACCGGCCTGCTGCGCGGTCGTTACGGCTTCGACGGCGTGGTCTGCACCGACTTCAACGCCATCACCGGCATGGACGTCCCCGGCGTGGTCACTCTGCCCCCGCGGCACTGGGGCGTCGAGGAGCTGTCCGTCGCCGAGCAGGTCGCGCTGACCCTGGACGCGGGCGCCGACCAGCTCGGCGGCGAGACGGACCCGGAGCTGATCCTGGCCGCCCTCCGCTCCGGCGCGGTCACCGAGGCCCGGCTGGACGAGTCCGTCCGCCGCATCCTGCGCGACAAGTTCCGCCTCGGCCTCTTCGACGACCCGTACGCCGACCCGGACGCCGCCGCCGAACTGGTCGGCGCCCCGGAGGGCCGGGCGCTCGGCCTGGAGGTCCAGCGCCGCTCCGTGGTCCACCTGGCCGGCGAGCCGCGCAGCGCCACCCGGCTGTACGTGGAGGGCGTCGACCCGGCCGTCGCCGCCCGGTACGGCACCGTCGTCGAGGACCCGGCGCTGGCCGACCTGGCCGTCGTCCGCCTCGCCACCCCGTACGAGCGGCGCGAGGGCCTGCTGGAGCGGCACTTCCACAGCGGCTCGCTGGAGTTCGAGCCGGCCGAGGCGGACCGGCTCGCCGCGCTGGCCGCCGTCGTCCCCACGGTCTTCGCGGCCCAGCTGGAGCGGCCCGCGGTGCTGACCCCGCTCGCCCCGCACGCGGCCCTGCTGATCGGGGAGTTCGGCGCCGCCGACGAGGTCGTCCTGGACGCCGCGCTCGGCCGCGCCCCGATGACCGCGACCCTGCCGTTCGACCTGCCCGCCTCGGACGCCGCGGTGGCCGCGGCCCGCGAGGACGTCCCCTTCGACACCCGCGCCCCGCTCTTCCGCCACGGCCACCGCGCCGGCGCCGGGAGCTGAGCCGGGCCCGCCGCGGGGCCGATGGGGCCCCGCGGCGGCCACGGGGGTGGTGTCAGACCAGGCGGTGCGCCCGGAGGTCGGCCACGTACTTGGTGATCAGGTCCGGTGACAGCCGGGGGATGTCGTTCCCGTCGCCGAGGGCCGCGGCCCGGACCGCCGCCCGGAAACGGTCCGCCGGCAGGGCGGATCCGGCGACCGGCTGGGCCGGCTCGGCGAAGGCGTGCAGCAGCGGGAGCAGCGAGTGCTGCCGCCGGCGGTCGGGCAGGCCGTGCAGGGCGGTCTCGAAGCGCTCGATCCACTCGGCGTGGTCCTGGACGCGGGTCAGCGGGTGCCCGGCCGCCGCCAGCCAGTCGACGACGGTGTCGAGCGAGATGCCGTCGTCGTGCGGGTTGACCACGTTGTACGTCCGGTAGCCCTCCCGTGCGTCGTCGCCGAGCGCGGTGACGGCCCGCGCGGTGAAGTCCACCGGGAGCGCGTCGTAGTGCGCGCGGCCGTCGCCGGTGCCCCGGGCGTAGAAGCTGCCGGGTGCGACGCCCGTCGCCAGCAGGCTCAGCACGAGGCGGGTGAAGACGTCCGGGACGTTGAGCTGACCGCGGTAGCGCGGGTGCGCGAGGATCATGTTCGAGCGGAAGACGGCGACCGGCAGGCCGAACCTCTCGTGCGCCTCGCGCAGCAGCACCTCGCCGGCCCACTTGCTGGCCGCGTAGCCGTCGGCGTAGTCACCGTCGAGGTCGCGAACCCCGCCGGCGGTGCGGATGTCCGCCCACTCGTCGGCGGCCGCCGCGTTCCCGAAGACGACGGCGACCGTCGACAGGTAGGTGAACCGCTTGGTCCGGGAGGTGACCGCGAGCCTGATCAGTTCGGCCGTTCCCAGCACGTTGGGGCCGAACAGCTGGCCGTAGGGCAGGACGTGGTTGACCTGTGCCGCCGGGTGGACGATCAGGTCCACGGTGTCGGCCAGCCGCTGCCAGGTCTCCTCGTCGAGCCCGAGACGCGGCTCCCCGATGTCGCCGGCGACCACCCGGAGGTGCCGGGCGGCGGCCGCGCGGTAGCGCTCCACGAGATCCGGGTCGCCGCTGTCGAAGGCCGCGTCGAGCCGGGCCCGGGCCTCCTCGGCGCAGGAGCCGCGGACCACGCACACCAGCGTGCCGCCGCGCTCCGCCACGCGCTCCAGCCATTCGAGGCACAGGAAGCGGCCCAGGTAGCCGTTGGCGCCGGTCAGCAGGACGGTCCGGGCCTCGGGCAGCGGACCGGCCGGCTTCCGCCCTTCGGCCTGCTCGACGGTCCGCGGGTCGAGGAACGCCTCCAGCCGCAGCTGGGCCGCGTCGAGCCGCGTCGCGTCCGGGCCGTGGACGCTGTCGGCGGTGGGACGGCGGTGGTCCGCCGCGAGCGCCCGCTCGACGTGATCGGCCACCTGCCGCAGCGAGTTGACCGGGTTGACGATCACGTCGACCGGGACGTCGACGTGGAAGATCTCCTTCATCAGCTGGGAGAAGGACAGCGCCGTGAGGCTGTCGCCGCCGAGTTCGAGGAAGCGCGTGTCGGGCTCCACGACACCCTCGTCCAGTCCCAGGAGCGCCTGCGCGGCCCGGAGCACGGTCGCCGGCAGCGGCTGGTCGGTGCCGGCCTGACGCAGCGTCCGGAGTTCCTCGGCCTCGCGGTCGGACAGCTCGGTGTACAGCGCTTCGAGACGCTCGCCGTACCGCTTCGTCAGAGCCGGCCGCAACGGCTTGCGCACCCCGGAGAGCAGCCCGTTCTCCTGGGTGAACGGCTCGGTCTCGACGAGCAGGTCCCGGGGGATCTCGTAGGAGTTCAGCCCAGCCTCGGTGGCGGTCTCCCGCAGGGACTCCCGCAGGACCGCCCTGAGGCGCCGGGCGTCCCCGTCGACGCGGTCGAGGGCGTCCCGGGTCGGCACGACGACCGCGAGCAGGTAGGCGCGGGCGCCGCTGCCGTACAGGAAGACCTGCCGGACGGCCGGGCTGCCGGTGAAGAGCGCCTCCAGGCGGGAGACGGCGACGAACTCGCCCTGGGACAGCTTGATGACGTTGGAGCGGCGGTCGACGTACCGCAGTTCGTCGGGGCCGAGCCGGGCCATGATGTCGCCCGTGTGGTAGAAGCCGTCCTCGTCGAAGACCTCGGAGGTGGCGTCCGGGCGCCGGAAGTACCCCGGGACGAGCCGCTCGGACCTGATCAGCAGTTCGCCCCTGGGGTACGGCGTGTCGGTGCCGAAGTATCCCAGCTCGGGCACGTCGACCAGCTTGTGGTCGGTCACCGGCGGGCGCTGCACCCGGCCGTCGAGGAAGACGACCCCGCCCTCCGTCGACCCGTAGCCGTCGATCAGCCTGACCTGGAAGCAGTCCTCGACGAAGGCCGTGGTCTCGGCGCTCGGCGGGGCCGAGGCGCTGACGGCCGACAGGAGGCGGCCGCCCATGACCTCCTCCCGCAGCTCCTCCATCACCTGCCCGGCGCTCACCTGCTCGGCCGCGTCGCCGCCGGTCCCGGCCAGGCGGGACAGCTCCGCCCGGTAGTGCTGGAGGAGCAGGTCGGAGATGCGGGGCACCATGAGCAGCTCGGTGGGACGGACCAGGGAGAGGTCCTCGAGGAGCGTCGACAGGTCACTGGACGCCGTGAAACAGGCGAGGCCCCCCTTGGCGAGCGTCCCGAACAGCGCGCCCCTGCCCATCACGTGGCTCAACGGCAGGAAGTTGAGCACGATGGCGGGCCGCACCGGCCGGCCGGGCACGTAGTCGAGCCAGAAGCTCCGGACCAGACGCTCGGTGTACACGGCCCCCTTGGGGGTGCCGGTGCTTCCCGAGGTGTAGATCAGCGAGCTCAGCGTGTCGGGCGCCGATCCGTCGGGGACCCGGGGGAGCGGCGGCAGCGCCCTTCCCCGCTCGACGGTCGACGCCAGCGTGTCCAGGGCCACCCCGCGGCCCAGCGCCGCGAGCCGGGCGCGCGCGGACTCCAGCTCCTCCTGGTGGGCGGTGGCCTCGGGCCGGTGGCCGATGACCACGATCCTGCCCAACGAGGCGGCGTTCGCCGCGAGTTCGAGCGCGACGTCCAGCTGGTCGACGTCCACCACGAGCAGGCGCGGTCCGGCCTGCTCGACGACGGGGGCCAGGTGCGCCGCCGAAGCCCCCGACTGGAGCGGGACGGACACCGCGCCGGAGCGGACACAGGCCAGGTCCGCCACGGCGTACTCGGCGCTCGTGGGCCCGAGGAGGGCGACGAAGTCGCCGGGGCCCAGCGGATGTTCGGGGTGGTGGCGCCACTCGGAGGCCACCGCGCCCACCCGCTCCCGGAGTTCGCCGTAGGTGAGCGTGTCGAACCGCGGCAGGAGGCGCAGCGTGGTGCGGCCCGTCTCCGGGTCGGTGACCGGCTCGGTGGCGCGCTCGCCCAGGGCGGGACGGTCGGCGTACGCCTCCAGCACGGTGGCCACCAGCTCGGCGAGCGGCAGGTCGGGGCGGCGGATCGCCTCGGTGACGGCGTCCAGGGGCGCGGTGTCGCGGAACTGAGGGTCGGTCGCGTACAGGTGGGCGCTTCGTCGGTCGGTACGCGCGTCGAGTTCGTCGGCGGGGAGGTGCGAGAGGGACACGAATGATCTCCTATGCAGCCGAGAAAATCCTGTTCAGGTGGACGGTGGTGCCGTTCGTATGGGGTGATCGGATCAGTCGGGAGGGCTGCGGGCTCAACGCTCCTCGGCCGCACGCGCGTCGGCGATCTCGTGGTCGCGGGTGAGCCGGACGATCGCGGCGGCGGCCTCGCGGGCGCCGCCCTCGTCCCGGGTCTCGATCGCGTCGACGAGCCGCCGGTGCAGGCCCCCGTGCTCCTCGGCGTGGGCGGCGTTCCAGGTCGGGCCCCCCAGGTGCGAGGTGAGCGCCGTGCCGAGGTGGTCGTACACCTCGATCAGCAGGGCGTTCCCGCTCGCCCGGACGACGGACCGGTGGAAGAGCGCGTCGACGTCCGTGGCCGCGGAGGCGTCCTCGCCGGCGGCGGCCGCCTCGGCGTCGGCCAGCAGCTCCCGCAGCTGCCGTACCTGCCCCTCGCTGCGGCGCAGGGCCGCGGCGCCCGAGGCGTACTCCTCCAGAACGGTCCGCAGCTCCAGCACGTCGTCCCGCTTCGCGGAGCCCGCCCGCCGCACCATCACCGACTGGAGCTCGCTGGAGGAGCGCACATAGGTGCCGTCACCGGCTCTGGGCTCCAGCAGGCCGAGGTGCACCAGCGCACCGATCGCCTCCCGCAGCGTGCTGCGTCCGACCCCGAGCTCCTCGACGAGGGCCTGCTCCGGCGGGATCCGCGTCCCGACCGGCCAGCCCCCCGTCTCGATGTGCGAGCGGAGGCTCTCCACGAGCTGGGCGGACAGGCTGGCCGTGCGCCGCGGCGCGCTGATGCGTGTCATGGGAGGACCATATACAAACATCAGACATTTGAACATCGTCTCGTCGGCCCGGGGCCCCGGGTACGGAGCGTCACTCCTGGTAGCAGCACCCGCCGTACTCGTCGCAGTCGTACTCGATCCCGCCGTCGGAGCTGTGGGTGCGGCTCAGCCTCCGGTCGTCCACGGGGCAGATCGGGACGAAGGACGGATTGACCTGGAGGAAAGTCGAGTCCTTCAGGGAGAATACGGAATTGACGACGTCGAGGCCGTGTTCGCGGATCCCCTGCTGAATGAAGTCGAATGCGTCGTAGACATGGCCGCAGCCGCACGTGATCGGGGTGCACCTGAAATTCTTCACCCTGACGCCCAGCTCCACCCTGATCCTTTCGGTTTCCTCGGGGGATATCGGGCGGAGTCCTGTGCGGCGGATCCGCTCCGGAGTCCAGAACCGCTCCTTGACGAGCGCGGCCTGGGCGCGGGTCAGGTAGAACGAGGCCGTGACGCCACTCGTGATCGTGGCGAGGACGATGTCCGCGACGGCTTCGTCGTTCGCTGAGGTCACCACCTTTCCGGTGGCGACCATTCTGTCGATTTCCGCTAGCAGCTTCATGGTGTCCACTTCCTTATTGTCAGTATGCGACCTCCCGCAAGTGCTCACAACCACCAGGAGAATTACCGGCCGGCCGGTAAACGGGTTGCGGAAATCCTGGGCGGGGTGTCAGATTCCGGCCATGACGATTGTGCTGGGAACGCCGACCGCGGGCGGGGTGCGCGAAGCCATGGGCGCGCTGCGGGAGTGGCAGGACGACGGAGCGCCGATGCAGCTGCACGCGGGGGACATCGGCTGGAACTGTCGGTTCGGCACGGCTGAGACGGCCGCGGTGGTGCGGACCTGGAGCCGGGACGGGCGGATCCTCGCCGTCGGGATGCTGGACTCGCCGACGGCGCTGCGGATGACGGTCGCTCCCGACGCCTTCCGGGACGAGGACTTGGCACGGCGGCTCGTCGAGGACGTCTCGCTGCCGGAGCGCGGCGTGCTGCCGGAAGGCGCGGTGTCCGTCGAGGCGCCGCTGGGCCTGCTGCTCCACGACCTGCTGACGGAGGAGGGCTGGGGCGTCGACGAGCCGTGGACGCCGCTGTTCCGCGACCTCGCGCAGGCGGTGGAGGACCCGGGCGTACGGATCAGGGCGATCGGCCCGGAGCAGGCGCAGGACTTCGCCGACGTACTGCGGTCGGCGTTCGGCACCTCGCGGCCGACGCGCACGTACTGGCAGGGGATATCGGCGGGGCCGTACGCCGCCGACGCCCGCTGCCTGGGCGCCTACGACGACCGGGGCAGCCCGGCGGCGGTGGTGACGGTCTGGTCGGCCGGCCCGGGGAGGCCGGGGCTGGTCGAGCCGATGGGCGTCCACGAGGACCACCGCGGTCGCGGCTACGGCCGGGCGATCACCCTCGCCGGGGCGGCCGCGCTGCGGGAGCTGGGCTCGTCGAGCGTTCGCGTGTGCACACCGAGCTCCAACGTCGGCGGCGTCGCCACGTACCGGGCGGCCGGGTTCGAGGCGCGGCCGGAGATCGGCGACCGGATCCGCAAGGCCTGACACCGCTACGGCCCGGGCCCTTCGGCCGAGGCCGTCGGCCGTCGGCACGCCCGGTGAGCCGGCCGGGCGCGCCCTCGTCCTGCCGACACCAACTGGTTCCGGGCGTGGGCCGGTTCAGCGGTCCGCCGCGGCCTGCCGCAGGGCGCGGTGGCTGGGGGAGCCCTCGGCCGCGGTCAGGACGACGAGTTCGAGATTGTGGGTGCCGGGGATGACGTAGGCGGTGTAGTCCAGGTCGAGCCGGCCGGCCCGGGGGTGGTGGAAGCCGTGGCTGCCGGTGGCCGGGCCGCGGACGTCGTGTTCCTCCCAAAAGGCGGCGAACCGGCTGCTGCGCGCCGTCAGTTCGGCCACGAGGCGGTTGCCGCGTTCGTTGTGGGGGTCGGCGGCCAGGGCGTGGCGCAGGCGGTGGACGTTGCCGCGTGCCGTCTTCTCCCAGTCGGTGAGGAGCCGGGGTGCCCGGGGGTCGCAGAAGACGAACCAGGCGAAGTTGCGCTGCTCGGGCCGGAGTTCGGCGTAGTCGAGGAGCAGCCAGGCCTCGGCGTCGTTCCAGGCGAGGATGTCGCGCATGGGGGTGACCACATGGGCGGGCCACGGGGTGATCGAGGCGAGGAGCCGCAGGGTCGCCTCCGGCACGTCCGGGGCCACGGCGGCCGGGCCTGCCTGATGGACGGGGTTTCCGGTGGCGAGGCGGTGGAGGTGGCGGCGGGCGTCGGCGTCGAGCTGCAGGGCGGTGGCGAGGGCGTCCAGGACCTCGGGGGAGGGGCGGCGCTGACGGCCCTGTTCGAGCCGGGTGTAGTACTCGGGGCTGATGCCGGACAGGGTGGCGACCTCGGCTCTGCGCAGTCCGTTCAGCCGGCGGGTGCTGGTGCGGGGCAGACCGGCGGCCTCCGGGGTCAGTCGGGCCCGGCGGGTGCGCAGGAAGTGGGCCAGTTCGGGGAGTGCCGCTGATGGTGCCATGCGGCGAGTATCGGTCGCCTGGCGGCGCGGGGGGTAGCCCTGTCAGGGCCACCCCCGGCGGGGCCTGCCCGCGGCGGTGTCTCGTCGCGGTGCGCGCGGCGGCGCAGAGTGGCTGCCGGGGGCGCCGCGCGACGCGGGCGGCCCTGGTCGCCGACGGGCCGGTTCCGGTGTGTCGGCGCGTTCGCGCGTCCGTCGTTCCCGGAGCGCGTCCTTCGTCCTTGGAGTCCGTCCATGCCCGCACGTCCCGGCGAACCGTTCTCGCCTGCCCCGCCCATGCCCGTACGGCCCGTACGTCCCGGGGGACCGGAGTCCGCCGGCCCGGGGCCCGAAGCCCCGCCGTCCGTCCGGTACGCGCCCCTGGCGGTGCTGAGCGCGGCGGCGGGCCTGGACGCCGGTGGTGTCGCCGTCCTCAACAGCGCCCTGCCCTCGGTGGGCGCCCGCTTCGGCACTTCGGCGCAGAACCTGTCCTGGGCGGTGACCGGCTACGCCCTCGCGTTCGCGGGGCTGCTGCTGTGCGGCGGGGCGATGGCGGACCGGCTGCGGCGTCGGCGGGTGCTGGTCGGGGGCCTGGTGACGGTGGCGGCGGGCGCCGCGCTGGCGTTCGCGGCGCCCGCGTTCTGGGCGGTCGTGATGGGGCGCGTGCTGCAGGGCGCGGGGGCGGCGATCACCATGCCGGCGGCCACGGCCCTGCTGACCTCGGTCTATGCCGACGGGCCGATGCGTTCGCGCGCGCTGGGCGTGTTCTCCGCCGCGCAGGCGGGCTGCTACGGGGCCGGTCTGGTCCTCGGCGGCGTGGTCACCGGCGCCTTGGGCTGGCGCTGGGTGTTCGCGCTGCAGGCCCTGGCGGCGGCGATCACCGCCGTGGCCGCCGTGCGGTGGCTGCCACCGGGTGAGCGGCACCGCCGGGGCTCCCTGGACGTGACGGGGGCCGGGGCGCTGGTGGCGGCGATCGCCCTGACCGTCCTCAGCGCGGACCTGGCCTCCCGCCCCGGCGGCGGCCCGCTCGCGGCCGCGCTGCTGGCGGCCGCCGTGGCCGGGGGTTGGCTGTGGTGGCGCCGCGGGCGCACCCGGGGCGGGGACGCGGTCCTGCTGGACCGGGACCTTCTGCGCACGCCGGGCGTGCGGACCGCGGCGGTGGTGGCCGGCGCGTTCTACTTCTGCGTCACCGGGTCGCTGTTCCTGCTGCCGCTCTACCTCCAGCAGGTGCGCGGCATGCCGCCGGCCGTCTCGGGCCTCGCGGTCCTCCCCGTCAGCCTGGCCGTGGCCGCGGCCGCCCTGGTCTCCGGGCGGCTGATGAGGACCCGCGGACCGCGCCCGCTGCTGGCCGCGGGCCTGCTGCTCACCGCCGGCGGCGTGCTGCTGTGGTGCGCGGCGGGGGAGCACAGCCCGTACCTCGGACCGGTGCTGGCCGGCCTGGTCGTCACCGGCATCGGGCAGGGCCTGGCCTTCCCCGCCATCACCGTCACCGGTCTGCGCGAGGTGCCGGACCAGGCCCACGGCACCGCCTCGGCGGTCACGGCCACCGCCCTGCAGATCGGCAGCGGCATCGGCCCCACCGTCCTCGCCGGCATCGCCCAGAGCATCGGCGCGGCGGGCCACGGCGAGCTGTCCCTGGGCGGCCACCACCTCGCCTACGCGGCGGCGGCCGTACTCCTGCTGCTCGTCGGCCTCCCGGCCACGGCCCGTCTCGGCAGGCGGGGCGGCTGACGGTGCCACGGTGCCGGGCGCCGAGTGCCGGGTGAACCCGAGGGGAAGGCCCCGCCCCAGCGCGGTGAAGTCTCGGTGGTCGTGACCCGGGATTTGCATGAACCAGTCAACAGGGCTGTCCGTCAGTGCTATGTTACCCGGCGGTTCGAGAGTCCGTGCGACGACTCCGAGCTGTGCGTCCCGCCACAAGTCACCACTGCCCCAGCACCGTTGACCCCGAAGGGACCCTCCACGTGACCGTGCGCAAGCTGACGCTGTCAGCCGCGGCGACAACCACCGTGCTCCTCCTCTGCGGCGCCGCCCTCACCGGGGCGGCGGCCTCACCGGCCGCCGCGAGCACCACCGCGACCACCTCGACGACCGCGCCCTCGACCACCGCGCCGACCGCGCCCACCGACCCGTCCGCCTCGTCCGCCGACCCGAGCACGTCGGCGACGCTGGCGCCCCCGACGTCCGGCACGGCCGCGGCCACGGTGGCGGCCCCGGCGCAGGGCAGCGCGCCGGCGACCGCCACCACCGCTCCCGTCCTCGCGCTCTCCTCCTTCGACCCGGGCACCGGCACCGCCGTGCTCGCACCGGCCACCGCAGGTCCGCAGTCGCTGTCCGCCCAGGCCACGGCCGCTGACGCCGCGTCCGCCGTCCAGCCCGGGCAGCTGATCGACAGCCCGCCCACCCCGGCGGCCCCGCACGGCGCGCTGGTCGCCGTCACCGGTGTGCAGTCGACCGCCGACGGGAAGGTGGCCGTCACCACCCGCCCGGCCACCCTCCCCGAACTGCTCGGCGGCACCAGCACCAACCTGCGCAGCGCCGTCAGCCCGAGCAGCTTCGAGGTCCACCCGCAGATCGGCGGCGTCAAGGTCGTCACCGACTTCGGAGCGACCTCCGGCCAGGGCTCCGTCTCCGGCAGCCTGGGGCTGAGCGCCGACGCCACCGTCCCGCTGCCCGACGGCAGTTCGGCGAAGCTGTCCGGCTCGGTCTCGCTCCACCCGGCGATCGACTTCTCCTACCAGGGCGGCCTCGGCCTCATCGACCCCCAGCAGGCCCGGGTCGGCTTCACCCTGGGCGCGCACGCGGACTGGCGGGTCAGCGCGAACCTCTCCGCGAGCACCGGGCCGGTCCGGATCCCGCTCGCCACGTACAGCGCCAGCCCCGTGGTGATGGTGGGCCCGCTGCCCGTCGTGATCAACCTGGCCTTCACCCTCTCCGCCGACGTCAGCGCCGACGGCACCGTCACCCTCGACGCCGAGCAGGCGTACGACGGCCAGTGGGGCGTCCACTCCGACTACGTCAAGGGCCCGGGCTGGACCACCACCACCGACCCCGGGAACTCCACCGTCTCCCCGCTGCGCCTCGACCTGAGGGGCTCCGCCTCGGCGAAGGCCGGCCTGCTCGCCGAAGGCTCGATCGCCCTGTACGACACGGTCGGCGTGAAGGCCTCCATCGAGCCGTACCTGCGGGCCGCCGTCAACGGCTCCGTCGTCCTCGACGGCACCAGCACCACGCCGACCGTCAACGGCACGGCCGCCCTCTACGGCGGACTCGACATCAACGGGGCGCTGATGGCCCGGCTCGCCATCCTCGGCACCCCGATCCTCGAGGCCGACCTGCCCTTCCTCGCCTTCCACCGCGAATGGCCGCTCGTCTCGGTGGGCGCCGGGCAGTCCCCGGTGCCCCTGGTGAACTGGACCGCGCTCAGCGCCGGCCTGTTCGACGACAACCGCTCCGCCTACCTCAAGACCCGGCCGGACTGGGACCCGCGCGCGCTCAAGGCCTCCTGCCCGGACGGCACCCGGCTGATCGGCCTCAGCCACGGCGGCGACAACGGCCTGTGCACGGACGTCACGAAGCCGGACCTCTGGGACGCCGGCCACGCGTACGTCGTCGACCACGGCGGCACCTACGTGACCACCGACTGGGCACCCGGCTACGCCAAGGCCCAGTGCCCGGCCGGCTCCGTCCTCACCGGCTACAGCCGCGACGGCCGCACCATGGGCGCGCTCTGCGCCAAGTCCGCGGCCCCGCTGGGGACATCGACCCGCACGCTCTGGTTCGACAAGGGCGACAACCGTCCCGCCGCGGCCGCCGGCGGCGACTTCTCCTACGGCTTCGCCAAGGGCCAGTGCGCCAACGACGAGGTCGCCGCGGGCCTGGCCTACACCCAGCCCTGGTGGCAGCTCTGGGCGGCCCGACCCTACGCGCTGCTCTGCCAGAAGCTCGCCTGACAGTGAGGACGTGACGTGGTGATGCCCGCCGGGGCATCACCACGTCACCCCGCCGTTCCGTGGACAACCGCCCCGTGATGACACGGGGCGGTTGTCCTGTGTTCGGGGCGGGCACGACCATCACGGTGATCGACATGTACGGCAAGGTGGTCTCCCTCAGCCCGTAGAAAGAGGGAGGGACGGAGATGGCGATCTCCTACAGCCTCGACCTGGTGACCACGTGGACCACGGCCGGGGTCGCCCGGAGCCTCACCGACGCCGCCCGGCCGATGCGGCTCTTCGACGCCACCGCAAGCGTCGACACCCTGCTCGGAGACGGCGCGCTCACCGAGCACGGCACCTGGATCCGGGTGACCCCTTGCAGGCCCACTCCCTGGAGGGACCCGCGGATCGGCGGCCGCGTCTTCACCCCGACCGTCTCGGTAGCGTTCCGGCTGGGCAAGCACACCGACATCCCCGGCCAGCAGGACGACATGGCCCGCCTGACCGACGGCCTCCTCGCGCAGGTGCCCGGCGACGCGGTCCTGCACCTCGACTACGAGGATGTCTGGCTGGTGCGCCAGGACGGCGAGTTGGTCCTCAACGAGCGCTCCGACCTCTGGCCGCCGAACCGCCTCGCCGCCCTCCCGAGGACCTACCGCCGCCGGACGCACGAGTTCACCGACTGGGACTGAACCCCGTGGAACTGACGGAGTGCTTCCAGCCTCGGTTGTCCGGTCTCCATACGGCCCGGCCGCTGCCTGATGAACTCGGCAGGTCGGGGCCCGCCTGAACTTCGCTGTCGCTACTTGGGGGCGGTGAAGGAGTAGGTGGCGGTGCCCTTGAACGCCTTCCCGTTGTCGAGCTTGCCGAGTTCGAACTCGAACGTACCTCCCCGCAGTCCGTCGAACGTGGCCCTGTAGCCCTCGTGGCACAGGATGGTCTCGTGGCCGAGGTCCGTGTTGATTCCATCGGTTCGGCGCAGTGTGACGGTCATGTCCGACTTGGGGTGGTCGCAGCTCTTCACAGTGAAGTGGATGTTGCCGTCGCCGGCCTCGAACTCCGGGGTGATCCACAGGTGCTCGTACTCGAAACTGACCGTTCGGCTTGCCGCGTAGGCCTGTGAGGCCTGGGTGACGGCGAGGACCGCGGCACAGCCCGCGGCCGCCGCGATGCGTGCCAGGTGTCGCATCCCGAAACGAGAGCGGTTCATATGGCCTCCCTGTCAGCGTGTACAGCTCCTGGGCTCATCGTCTCGGAGAGGGGCCGCACCGGATATCGCACATGCGGGTGAAGGTGGGCAGTCCGGCGTTGACCGGAGCCCGGTCGGCGGGAGCGATTGCGGATCGAGGGAGGGGCCCTGAACGAGCGAAGACCGTCTCCACCCCAGCGGGCCGCCATCGCGGTGCCGTGGGGCGGATATCACGCCCGGCCCGGTTCTCCGGGCCGGGCTTCGGCGCGCGCGGCAGGGGCGGCCGGGGCCGGGCGGCCGTCAGACGGGCGGGTTGGGGCGGGTGAGGCCGCGGTCGTAGGCGAAGATCACGGCCTGGACGCGGTCGCGGGCGCCGATCTTGGCCATCACGCGGCTGACGTGGGTCTTGACGGTCGACTCGGCGAGCACGAGGCGGCTCGCGATCTCGTTGTTGCTCCAGCCCTGGGCGACGGCGACGAGGATCTCGCGCTCGCGGTCGGTGAGGGCGTTCAGCCGGCTGTCCTCGACGGGGGCGGCGCCCGGCGGTCGGGTCGGCAGGTGGTGGGCGTACGCGTCGAGGAGGCGCCGGGTGATGGCGGGGGCGACGACGGCGTCGCCGACCGCGACGGCGCGGATCCCGGAGAGCAGCTCCTCGGGGCGGGCGTCCTTGAGGAGGAAGCCGCTGGCGCCGGCCCGCAGGGCGGAGTGGGCGTACTCGTCGAGGTCGAAGGTGGTCAGCACGAGGACGCGGGAGCGGCCGCCGGTGGCGACGATCCGGCGGGTGGCCTCGATGCCGTCCATGCCGGGCATGCGGATGTCCATCAGGACGACGTCGGGCCGCAGGTCGGCGGTGAGCCGGACGGCCTCGGCGCCGTGGGCGGCCTCGCCGACGACCTCGGTGTCGGGTTGGCTCTCCAGCAGCATGCGGAAGCCGTACCGCTGCAAGGGCTGGTCGTCCACGATGAGGAGGGTGGTCACGCGGGGCCGCCTGTCGGGTCGGGGGTGAGGTCGAGTACGGCCTCCACGGTCCATCCTGCCCCGGGCCCGGGGCCCGCCGTGACGGTGCCGCCGTACAGGGCCGCGCGTTCCCGTATGCCGGCGAGGCCGTGGCCCTCGCGGGGCGGCCGGCCGGGGGCGGACGGCGGGGGGCCGTCGGGCGGGCCGCTGTCCCGTACGCGCACCCGCAGCCGGTCGTCCTCGGAGGTGAGCGTGACGTGGGCCCGGGTGCCGGGGCCGGCGTGCTTCAGGGTGTTGGTGAGCGACTCCTGGACGATGCGGTAGGCCATCAGCTGGACCCCGCGGTCGAGGGCGTCGAGGTCTCCGGCGGCCGTGTACACCACCTGGGGGCCGGCCGCGCGGATGCGGGCGCACAGCCCGTCGACGTCGGCGATGCCCGGCTGCGGGGTGAGTTCGGCGTCCTCGCCCTGGTCGCGCAGGACGCCGAGCATCCGCCGCAGCTCGCCGAGCGCCTGGCGGCTGGTGTCGCCGATCAGCAGCAGCGCCTCGCGTCCGCGCTCGGGGGAGGCCTCGGCCGCGTAGGCGCCGCCGTCGGCGAGGGTGACGATGACGGACAGGTTGTGGCCGATGATGTCGTGCATCTCGCGGGCGACCCTGGTGCGCTCGGTGACGGCGGCCAGCCGGCTGCGCTGGTCGCGCTCGATCTCCAGCCGGGCCGCGCGTTCCCGCAGCCCGGCGAGCTGGGCGCGGCGGATCCGTACCGCGATGCCGAGGGCGACGGCCGCCGTCGCGGCGCTGAACAGGAAGAACAGCGCGTCGCCGACGGGCAGCCCGGAGGACACCTCCGCGGCGACCAGGGTGCTCGCCGCGGCCATGGCCGCGCACGCCCAGGCCAGGTGCCGCAGGCTCCCGTGCAGGGCCAGGCTGTAGAGGGCGACGAGCAGGGCGGCGTCGGCCCGCAGTGCCGCGCCCGTGGACCACTGGACGACGAAGACGGTCATGATGGCCGCGAACGCCGCCGTCGGGCGCCGCCGGCGCCACAGCAGGGGCAGGACGAGGCCCGCCTGGAGGGCGAGGGTCGCGGCCAGGGGCAGCCGGGTGAAGTGGATCCGGTGCTCGCGCGCGTGGTCGACGTCGCCGTGGAGGAGGTCCGGCAGGCCGAACATCAGGAGGACCATGACGACCACGGCGGTGTCCAGGACCCACGGGTCGGAGCGGTCGGCCTGCCGGATCCGCTGGCCCAGGCGGGCCAGGCGCGCGAAGGCCGGGTGGGAGGGGAGCGGGTCGGGCACGGGCGGCGGCGCGGACGGGACCGGTCCCCGGGTGTCGAGGTGGCTCACGGTCGTCACCTGTCGTACGAGGGAGGGGCGGGGCTGCGGCACCCGGTGGACCGGGTGCCGCACCGGAGTCTCTCAGACGTCGCTGCGCACGAGGCGCACCGCTGCGCCGGCCAGGGCGAGCACCGTCCACAGGAGGAAGACCGCCAGCCCGGCGGCGGGCGACAGGGTGGTCGAGTCGTGGTGCAGGGCGAACATCGCCTCGCCCGCGTGGCTGGGCAGGTACGGGCTGATGTGGCTCTGCCAGGACGTGGGGAGCAGCGAGACGAGGCCGGGGACCAGCATCAGGGTGGCCACCAGGACGGAGATGCCGCCGGCCACGGAGCGCAGCAGCGCGCCCAGGGCGACGCCGATCACGCCGACGAGGGCGAGGTAGAGGCCCGCGCCGAGCAGTCCGCGGACGGCGCCGGCGCTGGAGAGGTCCATCGCCACGCGGGTGCCGGACAGGATGCCGCTGTCGGTGAGGAAGGCGACGAACACGCCGACGGTGCCGAGCAGCAGGGCGATCACGCCGTACACGGCCGCCTTGGACCAGAGGACCGGCAGGCGGCGCGGCACGGCGGCCAGGGTGGAGCGGATCATGCCGGTCGAGTACTCGCCGGCGGCGATCAGCACGCCGAGGACGCCGAGCGCGAGCTGGGCGAAGTTGGTGCCGAACAGGGACAGGCTCAGGGCGGTGGCGTCGGAGAAGTCCCGGTCCAGGTGCCGGCCGGAGTCGAGCCTGGACTTGAACTGGACGGCGGCGATCAGGCCGAACGCGACCAGGAACAGCAGGGCCAGGCCGAGGGTGATCCAGGTGGAGCGCAGGGACCACAGCTTGGCCCACTCCGAGCGCAGCACGCGGGCGGCGGTGACCTTGTAGACGGGGCGCTCGGGCCCGGGGCCGGCGGGCGTGGCGGTCTGGCTCGGTGCGAGGGTGCTCATGCCGCGCTCCTCGGGGTCTCGACAGTGGCGGTGGTGGTGGTGCCGTGGTACTCGACGGCGTCCCGGGTCAGGTCCATGAACGCCTGCTCCAGGGAGACCGTGCGGGTGGCGAGTTCGAACAGGGCGATGCCGTGCGAGGCGGCGGTCAGGCCGATCTCGCGGGCGGTGCGGCCGGTGACGAGGAGTTCCTCGGAGCCGGAGCGGCCGGTGATCTCCACGCCGGGGCCGGCGAGCAGGGTGCGCAACCGGGCCGGGTCGGCGCTGGCCACCGTGACGGCGTCGCCGCCGGCCTCGCGGACCAGGTCCTGGACGGTGGTGTCGGCCAGCAGCCGGCCCCGGCCGACGATGATCAGGTGGTCGGCGACGAGGGCGACCTCGCTCATCAGGTGGGAGGAGACGAAGACGGTGCGGCCCTCGGCGGCGAGCGAGGTGAGGAGGTTGCGGATCCACAGGACGCCCTCGGGGTCGAGCCCGTTGACCGGCTCGTCGAGCATCACCGTCGCCGGGTCGCCCAGCAGGGCGGCGGCGATCCCGAGCCGCTGGCCCATGCCGAGCGAGAACGCCCCGGCCCGCTTCCGTGCCACCGACCGCAGGCCGGTCAGCTCGATCACCTCGTCGACGCGGCGGCGCGGGATGCCGTGGGTGTGGGCCTGCGCCATCAGGTGGTTGAACGCCGAGCGGCCGGGGTGGATCGACCTGGCCTCCAGCAGTGCGCCGACCTCCTGGAGCGGGGCGGCGTGCTCGGCGTAGCGGCGGCCGTTGACGCGCACCGAACCGCCGGTCGGCGCGTCCAGTCCGACGATCATCCGCATGGTGGTGGACTTGCCCGCCCCGTTGGGCCCGAGGAAGCCGGTGACCGTACCCGGCCGGACCGTGAAGTCCAGCCGATCGACGGCGGTCTTCTCCCCGTACCGCTTCGTCAGCTGGTGCGCCTCGATCATCGCTCACCCTCAACGTTCGTGGGCCGGGTCGTCCCGGCCGCCGGTACCTTCCACGCTAGGTTCGACGGTGCGGCGATCCGTGGTACCCGGGGCCGATCATCGCCGGGGCCGTAGTACCGGGGTACCGTGCGCCCGTCCGCCTCCTGGCTCAGCCCGCCCGCCGTCGCGCTCAGTCCAGGCCCCGCCCCCGGCGGAACCGCTCGGTGAGGGCGTCCGGGGCGATGAGCGGCGCCGGGTAGTCGGCGCCGTGCAGCCAGGGGCGGTGCACGGCCGGGCCGGGCAGGTGGGCGAGCTCGGGGACCCAGCGGCGGACGTACGCGCCGTCCGGGTCGTAGCGGTCGGCCTGGCGCAGCGGGTTGAGCACCCGGTTGGGGCGGGTGTCGGTGCCGGTGCCGGCGACCCACTGCCAGTTGAGCTGGTTGTCGGCCACGTCCCCGTCGACCAGCAGCGACAGGAAGTGGGCGGCCCCGATCCGCCAGTCCAGGTACAGGGACTTGGCGAGGAAGCCCGCGGTCAGCAGGCGGGCCCGGTTGTGCATCCAGCCCTCCTCGGCGAGCTGGCGCATCCCGGCGTCGACGATCGGGTACCCGGTACGGCCCTGCCGCCAGGCCTCGGCCTCGCGCTCGTCCCGGTGCCAGTGGTCGTCCCTGTCCCGGTAGTCGCGGTGGGCGGCGTCCGGGCGGGCGGCGAGCACCTGGTGGTGGAAGTCGCGCCAGGCGAGCTGCCGGACGAAGGCCTGCGCGCCCTCGCCGTCGTGCCGCAGGGCGCGCGAGACGAGTTCGGTGGCGGACAGGCAGCCGAAGTGCAGGTACGGGGAGAGCCGGGAGGTGGCGTCGGCGGCGAGGTCGTCGTGCACCCGCGCGTACGCGTCGACGTCCCAGCGCCGCCACCGCCGCCGGGCCGCGCTCTCGCCGCCGGGCGGCAGCGCGGGCGAGAGCGGCCCGGTGGGCTGGAGGCTCTCGCCGCCGATGCCGTCCGGGGTGTCGAGCGTCCGGGGCGCGCCCAGCACCGTGCGGCGGGGCGTCCGCTGCCAGGCGCGGTGGTACGGAGTGAAGACCGCGTAGTGGTCCCGGCCGGCCGGGGTGATCCGGCCCGCCGGGACGACCGTCAGCGAGGCGTCGTGGACGTGCAGGCGGTCGCCGAACACGGCGCGCAGCCGTTCCTCCCGCCGGTGCGCGAAGGCGCTGACGCCCGCAGCGACGTGGACGGTGGCGGCACCGGCCTCGGCGGCGACCCTGGCCGTCTGCTCGGCGGGTTCGCCGCGGCGCACGACCAGCCGGGAGCCGATCCGGCGCAGCGAGGCGTCCAGGTCGGCGAGGCAGTCGGCCAGGAACGCCAGCCGGTTGGGCGCGGCGAACCCGGCGTCCTCGACGGCGGGGTCCAGGACGAACAGCGGGACGACCCGGTCGGCCGCGGCGCGGGCGGCATGCAGGACCGGGTTGTCGTGCAGCCGCAGGTCCTGGGTGAACAGGGCGATCGATACGGTCACGGGTGGGCCTCGCAGGTGGTGCCGACGTCGGTGTCCCCAGCTTCCCACCCGGACGTCCGGAGCCGTCGGCGGTGCGACGCGGTACGACGAGGTACGACGAGGTGTGCCCACCGTGCGGCGTGGTGCGCTGGGGGCGCCGCGTGAGAGGCTCGCCCCCATGGAACAGCGCGTACTCGGCCGGACCGGCCGCCCCGTCTCGATCGTCGGACTCGGCACCTGGCAGCTCGGTGCGGACTGGGGGGATGTCCGGGAGGAGGACGCCCTCGCCGTGCTGGAGGCCTCGGTGGAGGCCGGTGTCACCCTCTTCGACACCGCCGACGTCTACGGCGACGGCCGCAGCGAGCGGCTGATCGGCCGCTTCCTGAAGGACCGCCCGGACGCCGGGGTGTTCGTCGCCACCAAGTTCGGCCGCCGGGTCGAGCAGCGGCCCGAGCACTACAACCTCGCCAACTTCCGTGCCTGGGCCGACCGTTCGCGGGACAACCTGGGGGTGGACCGGCTCGACCTGGTGCAGCTGCACTGCCCGCCGACGCCGGTCTACTCCTCGGACGAGGTGTTCGACGCCCTGGACACCCTGGTGGCGGAGGAGCGGATCGCCTCGTACGGGGTGAGCGTGGAGACCTGTGCCGAGGCGCTGACCGCGATCGCGCGCCCGAACGTCGCGAGCGTGCAGATCATCCTGAACGCGTTCCGGCTCAAGCCGTTGGAGCAGGTGCTGCCCGCCGCCGAGGCGGCCGGGGTGGGCATCCTCGCCCGGGTGCCGCTGGCCTCGGGGCTGCTGTCCGGCCGGTACGACGAGCACACCGTCTTCGCGGCGGACGACCACCGCACGTACAACCGCCACGGCGAGTCCTTCGACCAGGGGGAGACCTTCTCCGGGGTGGACTTCGCGACGGGCGTCGAGGCGGCGGCGGAGTTCGCCGGGTTCGCGCCCGAGGGGGTGAGCTCGGCGCAGACGGCGCTGCGCTGGGTCACCCAGCAGCCGGGGGTGACGACGGTGATCCCCGGGGCGCGCAACGTGGCGCAGGCCCGGGCCAACGCGGCGGCCGCCGACTCGGCGCCGCTCCCGCCGGCCACCCTGGCCGCCGTGCGCGAGCTGTACGACCGGCGGATCCGGGCGCAGGTGCACGGCCGCTGGTGACCGGAAGCGGCGGCCGGCGCCGGTGAGGGGGCGGCGGCGTCAGGGCCGTCCGCCCCGCTGCCCGCTGTCCCGCCGCTCCTCCTCCCGTCGCTCTTCCGCCCGCCGCTCTCCGTCCCGCTGCTCTCCGTCCCGTTGGGCCCGGGCCGGGGTGCGGTCGCCCTCCCCGGACCCGCGTCGGCGCAGGAACCACCAGATGGCGAGGGAGACGACGACGAGCGCGCCGATCACCAGGGCGAGGACCCGGCCGACGGTGCCCTCGACCCGGGCGTAGGCGGCTCCGGCGAAGTAGCCGAGCAGGGTGAACCCGACGCCCCAGAGGAGCCCGCCGAGGGCGTTGAACAGGACGAAGCGGCGGTAGGGCATCCGGGACATGCCGGCCAGGGTGGGCACCATGGCGCGGAAGAAGGCGACGAACCGGCCGAAGAAGACGGCGGCCGGCCCGCGTCGGCGGATCAGCTCCTGCGCCTGGTCGACCCGGTTGGCGTGGCGCCGCATCGGGCGGGTGTCGAGGATCCTCGGGCCGAGGTGGCGGCCGATCTCGTAGCCGGCGGTGTCGCCGAGGACGGCCGCGCAGACCACGGCCAGGACGAGCCAGCAGACCGGGGCCCTGCCCTGGTGGGCGAGGAACCCGCCGAGGACGGCGGCGGTCTCGCCCGGGAGGAAGAAGCTGAAGAAGAGGGCGTCCTCGGCGAACACGAGGGCCGCGACGACCACGCACACGACCGGGCCGGACAGGCCGCTCAGCCAGTCGGTGATCGAGTGCATCGGCCACCCCGTTCGGGATCGGCGCCCCTCTCCGCTCCAATGTAGTGCCTGCCGCCCGTCGGGGGCGCGGGGCGAGGTCGGCCGTCATGGCCGCCCCGATCCGGACCGGGGCGGCCGCGGGTGCGGTGGACGAGTCTCACGGGGTCGGGGTCACGTCGATGACCACGCCGTCGCGGGGGCCGTCGTCGCCGGGAAGGCCGGGCACGTGGCGTGCCAGGTCGAGGAAGAAGCGGTCGGCGTCGATGGCCGTCTCCGGCGGGTGGACGCCGGGGCGGCCACCGGTGCCGTCCAGCAGTTGCGCGAGTCCCAGCGCCAGGGGCAGGCCGGTCGCCTCCGCCATGTCGTCGATCAGCGCCGAGGCGCCGGGCGTGTCGGCGAGCCGGGCCAGGACGGTGACGCGGCGGCCGTCGCGGGTGCCCGTGGCGGCGGCGAAGAACGGGGGCAGTGAGCCGGGTCCCTTGCGGGTCATGGCACCTGCGGTGGCCCGCAGCGCGCGGCCCACCGTGGGCTTGGCGAGTGCGGCGGCCGCGGTCTCGTTGGTGAGCTTCCCGGTGTCGATCTCACGGCGCAGGACGTCGAGGTAGGCGAGCGTGCCCGGGGTGACGACCATGAGGTTGGCGGCCTCGCCGGCCGGGCGGAAGCTGCGGTGCAGGGTGACCGGCTCGGGGTGGCCGACGGTGTAGGCCGTGCCGGTGCGTCCGGCGGACACGGAGAGCGCGACCGGCTGGAGCGGCCGCCGGTGGACGAGCCGTCCGCCGCTGACCATCGCGACCTTCCCGCTGATCTGCTCCATCCAGTGCACGGCGGCCGCGCTGGTGCGTCCGTCGGGGTCGCTGAGCTGCTCGTCGTCCCCACCGCTGCCGGAGACGTCGACGGGCCAGGCGGTGTACAGGTCCTGGACCTGGTCCAGGTGCCGGACGGCACGTGTGGCCAGCAGATTGCTGACACCGGGGCTCGCGCCCATGCCCACCACCGCACGGATCCCGGCGGCCCGGGCCTCCTCGTCCAGGCCGAGCATCCGCAGGGTCGGCTCCCAGTCGTCGCAGATGTCGAGGTAGTGGGTGCCGGTCGTGATCGCGGCCCGCAGCACGGTCAGGCCGAAGCGGTAGTACGGGCCGACGGTGTTGAGGACGGCGTCCGCGCCCTCCAGGGCGGCGTGCAGGGCGCGGCCGTCGGTCACGTCCACCGTCAGCGCCCGCATCGGCGCGCCACCCGTGCCGCCCTCGTCGAGCCGGCGCACCAGCGTCCGGGCCGCCTCCGGGTTCCGGTCGGCCACGACGATCTCGGTGACGCCGGTGAGTCCGGCGGCCACGCGTACCGCCACGGCGCCCATCGCTCCGGGGCCTCCGAGAGCCAGAATCCTCATTCGCCACTCCATCTATTGTGAGAGTTACGATCGTTGCGTCGACGATAGCATTAAGTTCGAACAATCTTCGGCCGGAGGGGAACCATGACCGACCCGCACACCACGAGCCCGGCCCAGCGCGAAGCGGCCGACGCCTCGCCCGGACACGTGTCCGTCGTCATCGTCGGCGCGGGATTCGCGGGCCTCGGCACGGCCATCCGGCTGCTGCGGGAGGGCCACCGCGACCTGCTGGTCCTGGAGCGGGCCGACGAGGTCGGCGGCACCTGGCGGGACAACGCCTATCCCGGCTGCGCCTGTGACGTGCCCTCGCGCCTGTACTCGTTCTCGTTCGCACCCAACCCCGCCTGGAGCAGGCGCTTCGCGCCCCAGGAGGAGATCGAGCGGTACCTGAAGCACTGCGTCGGCCGGTACGGGCTGGCGCCCCACCTGCGGCTCGGCTGCGAACTGCGGCGCGCCACCTGGGACCCCGAGCGGCTGCGCTGGGAGCTGGACACCAGCGCCGGACCGCTCAGCGCCGGGCTGCTGGTGATGGCCCAAGGGCCCCTCTCGGAGCCGGCCGTCCCCGCGCTGCCCGGCCTGGCCGGCTTCACCGGAGAGGCGTTCCACTCCGCCGGGTGGCGGCACGACCTGGACCTGTCGGCCAAGCGGGTGGGCGTGATCGGCACCGGCGCGAGCGCCGTCCAGTTCGTCCCCCACCTGCAGCGCACGGCCCGGCAGGTGACCGTCTTCCAGCGCACGCTGGTGGCCGCGCCCCGTACCCCCGCCGCCCGGCTCGTCGCCTTCGAGGCGTCGAGCACCCTGCTCTTCGCGGTGCCGATGCTGGTGGTCACCACGTCAGGCCAGCCCAGCGTGCCCGAATGGGCCCAGTTGCTGGGGCTCGCCCTGCTCCTCACGATGATCGCGGCGCTGGTGCACACGTGTCGGCTGACCACCGCCGAGGGGCTGCGGCTGGTCACCGGTGGGGCCGCCGGGCAGGGCGAGCGGGCGGCCGGGCGGCTGCGCCAACAGGCCGGAGCCGAGCGGCGGTTGGCGTGGCTGCTGGTCCTGTATCCGGCGGTGCTGGCGGTCCTGCTGCCCGTCCCCGACACCTGGGTGCGTTTCTGGTTCTGGTCCACGGTGCTGCTCGGCCTGTCCGCGATGCTCTCGCTCGGCTCGCTGCTGCGCGGCGCGGGCCACCCGGACCGCCGGCACGGAGGGACTTCCGACGCCCCCTGATCCGACGCCCCCTAATTCGGTTGACCCGGTCGCGCGGCCGCGCTGAACTTCGGGGGGCGCCAAACGAAGTGGCGCCGGCAACACGGGGAGGCAGCAGCACCACATGGAGATCCGTTCCACGACCGACCAGGACCTCGACGCGTTCGTCGCCACCTTCCACACCGCGCTGGGGCGCTTCTCGGACGCCCCCGGCGCGGACGGCGGCGGGGTCTGGTGGGCCGCGACCGAGATGGACCGCAACCTGCTCGCCGTGGCGGCGGACGGGCGGCCCGTCGGCACCGCCGGTGCGTACACCTTCGAACTCACCCTGCCCGGGCAGGTCGTCGTCCCGACCTCCGGGGTGACGGCCGTCGGCGTCCTGCCCACCCACCGGCGCCAGGGCGTGCTCACCGCGATGATGCGGCACCAGCTCGCCGAGCTGCGGGGCCGGGGAGAGTTCCTGTCGGTGCTGCTGGCCTCCGAGGCCGGGATCTACGGCCGGTTCGGCTACGGCCCGGCGACGTACACCCAGCGGCTGACGGTGCAGCGCCACCAGGCCGCCTTCGCCGCGCCCCGGGCGGCGCGGTCGGCGGCCGGGGCTCAGGTGGGCGGCTCGGTCGAGCTGTTCAAGCGGGCCGACTGCGGGCGGATCCTCGAGGAGGTCTACGACCGCTACCGCCGCGCCCAGCCCGGCGCGCTGTCCCGGCCGCGCCGCTGGTGGGAGCTGGGCGCGGGCCAGGTGCCGACCGCCCCGACGGTGCGCCACGTCGCCGTCCACCGCGGCGCCGACGGAACGCCGGACGGGTACGCCAGCTACTCGATGGACGGGGACACCCTGACGGTCGACGAGACCATCGCCGTCGACGACGCCGGCTACACCGACCTCGCCCGGTTCGTGCTCGGCCACGACCTGGCCGCCCAGGTCGTACTCAAGCACGTCCCGGCGGAGCACCCGCTGCGCTGGCAGCTGGAGGACTTCCGCGCCGTCCAGCCGGGCGGCGAGACGGACTGGCTCTGGGTACGGCTGCTGGACGTCCCGCGCGCGCTGACCTCGCGCGGCTGGTTCACGGACGGCGAGCTCGTCCTGGACGTCGACGACCCGTTCCTCGGCGAGCACCACCGCCACCTGCTGACCGTCCGGGACGGGAAGGCCGAGTGCGTCCCGACCGACCGGGAGCCGGACCTCTCCCTGGACATCCGGGACTTGGGCGCGGTCTACCTCGGCGGCACCGCCCCGAGCGCGCTCGTCCGGGCCGGGCACGTCCTGGCCCACCGCCCCGGCGCGGCCGCCCTCGCCGACGCCCTGTTCCGCGCCGAGCGCACGCCGCACTGCCTGCACTGGTTCTGATCCGGCGGCCGCCACCCGCGACAGACACCGAACGCCGGTCCCCGCCCTGGTTGGGCGGGGACCGGCGTTCGGCTTTTCCGGGTCGGGCATCCCGAACCGCCCGTGGGGGCGTACCGGTTGCCCTCAGGGACCAGGCCGGTTGCCCTCAGGGGCAGATCACAGCAGGTTACGGGCGGGTCGGTTTGGTTCGGACGGGTGCACGATGCAACAGTGTCCGTCGGGTATTGACATGGTCACGAGACGTGAGGGGGACGTGGGGGAGGAGCGGGAATTCGGAGACGAACGGCCTGGAAACGCTCAGTTTCCTTGCCGGATGTCGCTCAGGGTCCCGCTGACGTTGAGGAGTTCGTGGCACGTGGGCGCCTGCTTGCCCGAGGCCGGGGTGCCCGGCACCTCGCAGGTCACGTTCGCGGTCACGGCCTGGTCCTCGGGGACCTGGAGGGGAGTCACCCAGTGGTAGTCCTGGTTGCGGAAGGTCTCCAAGGCGATCGTGGTGATGGTCGTGTTGCCGGCCATGATGGTCACCAGCCCCTGGTCGCCCTGGAAGTTGGCGACCACGAGGTCGGTGATGTCGAAGACCTTGCCGTGCGGCACCTGGTAACTGCCGGTCTTGGCGGTTCCGGTCTCGGTCACGACGTCGATCGCGGCAGAGCTCTGCCGGCCGGTCCCCGGCACCGCCAGGCCGCCCGGACCGCCCTGGCTGCCCGGGCCGGTGGTCGGCTTCCCGGCGCCCGGCTTGGTCTGGCCGCCCGGGGTGCTCCCGGTACCGGGGCTGCCCGGTGTGTCACCGGCCGGAACGCCGGCGGGCGGGGCCGGGGTGGCGATCTGCTGGGCGACGGCCTTCTCGGCCGCCTGCTTGGCGGAGCTGCGCACCGCCGGGCGGACCAGGGCGAACCAGGCCAGCAGCAGCGCGATCAGCGCCGCCAGCAGTGCGAGCAGCCACTTCGGGAAGATCGGCAGCTGGAGGAACTCGCCGTCCAGCAGCGGCTTCTGGACGGGCGGCTGCGCGGTGCCCGGTGCGGCCTCCGGCGCCTTCTCCTCCTTCGCGTCCTTGCCGTCCCTGCCGGGCTTGCCGTCCTTCGCGTCCTTGCCGTCCGCCCGCTCCTCCGGGCCCACCGTCACCTCGAACGGCCAGGTCGCCTGCTTGCCGAACCAGATCAGCTTGCGGGTGCGCGCCTGCACCCGCACCTCCCCGGACTCGCCGGGCTCCAGCCGCAGCTTCTCCGGCGTGACCCGGAACCGCAGGTCCTCACCGGCCTGCCCCGGAGTGAACGTCACACCGGTCGGAGCGTTGCCGAGGTTGCGCACCGAGGCCCGGTAGCGCCCGCGCAGCCAGCCGCGGCGACGGCGCGGGGCCAGCGCGGCCTGAAGCTCCTGGAACGGCGTCACGGTGACCGTGGCCTCCGGCACCGTCACCAGGTCGGGGCGCTCGACCGGCAGCACCCGGATTCCGAGCGGGAACTCGCCGGCCCGGGTGGCGGGGGAGCGCGGCGGGGCCAGTCGGACCGTCACGGTCTCGGACGTCCCCGGGTACAGCGAGACCCGGGCCGGCTCCACCTTCGTCCAGCCGGCACAGTCGCCGACCACCTCGAACGTGTAAGCCTCGACGATGTCGAGGTCGTTGCGGACCGTCAGGGTCGTGGTGGCCACGCCACCGGGGGCCACCGTGAGTGCTGGCAGGCCGAGTTCGGCGGATGTGGTCATAGCGTGACGGTAGGGCCGTACCGCGCCGGAGAAGAGGGCCGTACGGGCAAGCTGGGGGCCACACCCCTTGCCCGTACGGACCGACCGGAGACCCCGCCCGGTCCCGTCGCGGGCCCGGCCCGGCTCCACGTGACCCGCCCCCAAGCCCCCGGCCGGCACCGCCCCGCGGCGCCCGGCCGTCACCCTCGCAGGCACTTGCAGAATGGAGCAGTTCGATGACGTCGACCGATACAACCCGTGAGGAAGTCGTCACAGCCCGCCGCACCACGGTGGCACCGAAGCCCGCCGGCGCCGCCGTCCCGCGCGTACCCGCCCAACTCCGCGGCAGGCCCAGCCAGGTGCGGGTGGCGGTCTACGCGGAGGACCTCATCCTGCAGACCGGCGTGGTCCAACAACTGCGCCAGCGGCCCGAGGTCGTCCTGCTGAACGAGAGCGAGGCCGGGCAGGCCGAGGTCTCCCTGCTGGTGGTCGACGCGCTGACGGAGACGGTGACCGAACACCTGCGGCGGCTGCGCCTCGCCACCACCGGCCGGATAGGCCTGGTGGTGGGCCACTTCGAGGCCGGCGGGCTGCAGACCATCGTGGAGAACGGGGTCGCCGCCGTGCTGCGCCGCTCGGAAGCCGACCAGGACCGGCTGGTGAACCTCATCACCGCCCTGGCCAACGGGGAGGGCGTGATGCCCGGCGACCTGCTCGGCGAACTGCTCGACCGGATCGGCATCCTCCAGCGCACCATGCTCGACGGGCGCGGCCTGACCCTCTCGACGTTAACTGCACGGGAGGCGGAGATGCTGAAGCTGGTGGCGGAGGGCTTCGACACCAGCGAGATCGCCGCCAAGACGTCGTACTCGGAGCGCACGGTCAAGAACGTGCTGCACGAGATCATCACCCGCCTCGGCCTCCGCAACCGGGCCCACGCGGTGGGTTACGCCATGCGGCGCGGCCTCATCTAGCGGCAATGACGGTGCCCCGCCCGGGTGGGCGGGGCACCGCGTGGAGCGGAGGAGTTCACGCGGGGGACATGACCTCGTAGAGGTTCCCGGCGTCGTCGGTGAAGTACAGCCCGCGAGGGCACAACGGGTGGTCGGTCCGACCGTTGCCGGGCTCGCGGGGATCGTCGCCGAAAGGCACGTCGGCCTCGCGGAGCCGGGAGAGGATCCCGTCGAAGGAGGCCGGGTCCACGTCGAAGGCCAGATGATGGCCGACCGGGTCCTCGACGGTCATGAAGTCCAGGGTGAGGGAGTCGTTGACCCGCACCGGAGCGAAGTGCCGGTCGGCGCCCTGGTATTCGAGGCCCATGACAGAGGCGAAGAAGCGGGCTGCCGCCTCGTTGTCGACAGCCGGAACGATGGTGTGGTTCAGGGATATGGGCATGTGAGCCTGCCTCTCTGTGGGGTGATCAGAGCAGCCCGAAGTCGAACTCGCCGGTGGCGACGGCGGCGAGGAAGGAGGAGTGGGCCGCGCGGTCGAAGGCCAGGGCGGGGCCGGAAGGGTCCTTCGAGTCGCGGACTGCTACAGCCTCAGGGAGGAGGGCGTATTCGACACAGTTCTCGTTGCCGCCGCTGTAGCTCGACTTCCGGAAGGGGAAGCCAGTCGCGGCGGCATTGGAGTAGTGGGTCACTTGATCCGTTCTCTCTGTGCGGTGATGAACTCGAGCGAGGAGCCGACAGAAAGCGCTTCAGCCGTGATCTCCTGGAACTTCGCCCGATAGAGCTCGACATCGGCCGGGTCCTCGACCCAGAAACCGGCCAGCAGGCCTTCGACGAACACGACGTCGAGGTCCTTCCGTTGAGGGAATCCGAGCAGAGCGAACGCACCGCTCATGCCCGGGTGTATTGCCGCACCCGATGGCATCACCTGGATGTTGACGTTCGCCAGCCGGCTCAGGGTGAGCAGTTTGTCGAGTTGTGGGCCCATGACGTCGGGACGATCGGCGATGGCTCGGAGCGCGGCTTCGTGGATGACCGCCCAGACCTCGACGGGATTCGGGCGGGTCAAGATGGACTGCCGTGCCATGCGGACCTGCACCAGATCGTCAACCGTGCCGCCGTTGGTGGTCCGGAGCCGGTCGATGACCAGCCGCGCGTATTCGGCAGTCTGGAAGAGCCCTGGAATGAAGGCGGGTTCGTAGGTCTTGAAGGTCGAAGCCTCGGTTTCGAGCATGATCAGGTCGGTCGCGGACACGTTGATCACGTCGCGGTAGCTCAGCCACCAGCCGCGCTTGCTGCCGTCCTTCGTGATGGCGATCAGGCCGGCGCGGAACTCCTCGTCGTGGCAGCCGTAGTGGTCGAGGAGCTTGTTGACGTCCTCGATCTTGGCAGCTGAGCGGGCGTTCTCGATCCTGTTCAGTTTGGCCAGGCTCATGCCCGTGGCGTCAGCTGCTGCGTCTGCGGCGATCATCGCTTGCTCGCGGAGCCTTCGCAGTTCCTCACCCAGCCGACGACGGCGAACGGTTGATACCGCCATGCGATGCCCCTCCTGACCTCTCGGTGGACCAGTCTGCCCTTGCTGATCGCATAGGCGCTACCGACAACAGACAGAGAGTGGCACCGAATTCGGGTTCGATGTGAGATTTTGCAGATTAGTTGAGCCAGCTTGCACATGTGATGGCTCTCACGTCATGCTGAGTGTAGCTGGCCGCATGCCCTGCGTGACCAATCCTGGTAGGCGGCTGCGTTTTTCCGTCATGCCATCGCTTCGATCGAGCGTTTGGTCGATCGAAGGTCATCTCTGAAGCCCTCTCGGAGGTTTCATCGTGTTCCCCCACGAAATCCCCCCTGACTGGTCGGCCGCGCGCGAAGAGTTGCGCGAGCTCACGGCGCGCGCCGGGTGGGACGCCGACCTGGTCGCCGATGCCGAGGTCGCGCTCCTCGAACTGTTCGTCAACGCCTGGCGCCACGGCGGCAGTGCGGCGCCGCTCGTCGTCATCGCGCTGCTCGACCACGTGCTCCGGGTCTCGGTCAGCGACGGCAGCCCCATCGTCCCGATCCGGCGGGACGGCTCCGACCTCCTCGCCGTCTCCGGCCGGGGCCTGCGTCTCGTCCGCTCGCTCACCGACCGCTTCGGCACGGAGTCTCGCAAATCGGGCAAATCCGTCTGGTTCGAGCTGGACGCCGCCGCGTGACCGCCGACCACCGCCGCCCGACCGGGCCGGCCGACGCGATCATGCGCACCTACACCGAGCCGGAGGTCGCCTCCCTGCTCGACGAACTCCAGGAGCGGGGCCGCAAGTTCGGCCTCCTCTGGCCCGGCGTGGCCACGGACCACGTGGGGGTCGACGGCCGCGTCTCGGTCCGCTTCGGCATGGCTCCCGCCAGTACTGTCCTCAACCTCCTCGCGATCCTCCGGCACTACGAGAGGACCGAGGCCCCGTGCGACTCCTGATCGACCTCGTCCTCCCGCTCCTCCTGCTCCTCGCCATCGCCGTCGTCGGCCTCGGCGCGGTCGCCGTCCTGCGGATGCCCCACCGCCCGGATGAACGCGCCGCAACTCCCAGCCCTGGCCGAGACCGCCAACCGGTGGCCTGAAGCCCGACCCGCCCACGCCGCCCGGCCGGACCCGCCGGGCGGCGTGGGCGTCTGTGCACAGGAAGTCGGCCCGGCGACTCTGCTGGCAAAGTCGAGGGCTGGTTCTGTGGTATGGCGACAGGTTTGTCTCACCATATGAGACCACGGGATGGGTGCTTCCAGCTGTTTTGTCACGAAGTGCTCGCTGCGACATACCCGGCAAATCGACTTCGCCAGCAGAGTCGCCCGGCCGACTTCCTGCGCATGGTGCTACTCGGGCCGAACTCGGAATGCCGGTCGTCCAGTTGTCGTGAGGCCCAGCCGGTAGGTTCTCGGATCCTGTGCCAGTTCTCAGGCGCGATGTCATCCGACCGGTCGAACTGACACGGGATTGAGAATCACTGTCCACAGCAGGTAGTTTGCGGAGGACAGAGAGAAGAGTTCACATGGACTCCCGGATCGCCCGTATCCGACGCAAGCTCGCCAAGGTGCCCTATGCCGCGCTGCGAAGCTACTCCTTCGGTGAAGAGAAGCACGGGTTCCGCCTCAAACCCCCGTTGCCGGACGCGAAGGTCGCCGAGTTCGAGGCCGACCGCCACATCGAACTGCCCGACCCCTACCGCAGCTTCCTGACCATGCTGGGCGGGGGCGGGGCATCGCCTTTCTATGGCCTGCTGCCTTTGCAGTCATGTCGGCTCTTCACGATGGACCCCCACGGGGAGCCCGGCCGCCCTCGGGGGTTCACGTTCGCCGGCGGCCCGTCTCACCGAAGTGACCTGTTCCTGCACATCATCGAGGCGGGGTGCTCCGACCTGGTGCTTCTCGGCATCACAGGTCCCCTGGCGGGCCGCGTCGTCACCGGAAACGCTGACGGCTTCTGGGGCCCCAACGTCTCGTCGGCCACGGACTTCCTGGCCTGGTACGAACGCTGGCTCGACCACATGCTCGCCGGACGCGACAACCGCAACCTGGAACTGACCTCACCCGCCCTGAGAGCGCCGGTCGACCGCATCGAGAGGCGGCACCGCGATCGCGAGGATCTGTCACAACTGTGAGAATCCGAAGCTGCGCCATCCGGCCGAGACCGGGGACGGAGTCACAGGTCGCATGGTTGCCCGTATGACACGGAGGCCGAGAACCTTCACAACCATGACGGCCGGGCCGGGTCGCGACCATACGGACCGGAGGGCTCCGAACTCTACTGGGCGGACCCGGCCGCGGAGTCGGAATTCTGCACGTGCTGTGCAAGGAAGAGGGCCGCGCGGTCCAGTGCCCGGTCGGCCTCGTCGAGCACGCCGGCGAAGGACTGGAACACGTGGGGTACGTCGGCGGTGATGTCGAGGACCACGTCCACTCCGGCCGCGCGGGCGCGGGCGGCCATGCGGGTGGAGTCGTCCAGGAGCAGTTCGTTGGTGCCCGCCTGGAGGAGCATCGGCGGGAAGCCCGTCGGGTCGGCGAGGACGGCGGGGCTGAGCAGGGGCTGGTGCGGGTCGGCTCCCGCGAGGTACATGGCCCCGGTGTGTTCCAGGTTCTCGCGGGTGAAGATCGGGTCGATGCCCGCCTTGGTGTCCATGCTCTCGCCCGTCCTGGTGGCGTCGAGGCCGGGGGAGAAGGCCACGATCGCGGCGGGCAGCGGGAGGCCGGCGTCGCGGGCGGCGAGGCAGGTGGTGACGCTGAGGCCGCCGCCGGCGGAGTCCCCGGCGAACGCGATGCTTGCCGGGTCCTCGCCGCTGTCGAGGAGGGCGCGGTAGGCGCCCAGCGCGTCCTCGATCCCGGCCGGGAACGGGTGCTCGGGGGCGAGCCGGTAGTCCAGCGAGTACGCCCTGAACCCGGTCCTGGCCACGAGGTTCCCCGTCAGCGACATCGCCGTCTCGGGGGAGCCGAACACCCAGCCGCCGCCGTGGAAGTACAGGATCGTCCCGGTGTGTGTCCCCTCGCCCAGCTCGTCGCCCGGCTCGACGTACAGCGCCGGTCGGTCGCCGAGCGTCGTCCGCGTGGTGCGAAGGCCGTCCGGGACGATCATCCGGGCCATCAGCGCTTCGAATCCGACCCGGATCTCCTCGACCGACTGGGGGCCGTCGGGCCGGGGCTGCCGCAGCATCGCGTCGACCTGTGCGCGCTGTTCCTTGCTCATGATGGCTGCTCCTGTCGCAAGTGGCTTCTTCGGCACTATATGCCGAGGCATCTAACGTAGACTATATGCCATGGCATCTAAAGTGACCGGCGAGACGGTCGACCTCCCGAGCTTCTTCGCCGACCTCGTCCGATGCGAGACGCGCCTGTACAACGCCCTCAACGACCGTCTCCGCGAGCGGCACGGGATCGTCACGTCCCAGTTCGAGTTCCTGCGCCACCTCCGCGACCACCCCCGGGCCCGGGTGGCGGACCTGGCGGCCGAGTTCGCCGTCGGCATCGGGTCCACCAGCAAGGGCGTCGACCGCCTGGAGCGGCAGGGCTGGGTCGCCCGCGTGCCGAACCCCTCGGACCGCCGGTCGTCACTGCTGGAACTGACCGACGAAGGCCGGGAGTTGGTCGACACGGCGGAAGGGACCTTCACCGAGCGCCTGGCCGAGCTGACCGCGGACGCGCTCAAGACGTCCCCCGTGGCGGCCGCCGCGCAGGCCCTCGCGGAGCTGCGTTCCGCCCTGGAGCGCGACCAGATCGGCATGCCCACGGGCTGACGCGCTCCATGGCCGGTCCGGATATTCACTGGCCGCCGCTTGCCGACGGTGGTCATACTGCCGCGATGGATCCAGTGACGCTTGAGACCGACCGTCTGCTGCTCCGGGCCTTCACGCCCGCCGACGTGGACGCGGTGTACGAGGCCTGCCAGGACAAGGACATCCAGTTCTTCACCCCGGTGCCGGTGCCCTACCGGCGTGCGGACGCGGAGCACCTGGTCGGCGAGCGGCTGCCCGCCCAGTGGGCGGAGGACAAGGACTACACCCTCGGCGCGTTCCGCAAGGACACCGGAGCCCTGGTCGGCCTGTACGGCCTGAGCCTCAGGCGGCGCGGCGTCTGGGAGCTCGGCTACTGGGCGGTCAAGGAGCAGCGCGGACGCGGGTACTCGGTGGAGGCCGCCCGGGCCCTGTGCGACTGGGGCTGGGCCACGATCGACGTGCACCGCATCGAGTGGTGGGCCATGGTCGGGAACACCGGCTCGCGTGCCGTCGCCGAGAAGCTCGGCTTCACCGTCGAGGGGACCCTGCGCAACCGTGACTACGCCAACGACGGCCAGCCGCACGACTGGTGGGTGGGCGGACTGCTGAGGCCCTGACACCCGGGCGGCGGTGTGTTCTGACGGTGCGCCAGGATGGCCGCATGGCAGATGAAAAGATCACCCCGCGCACCATCGCCGACCACCACCTCGACCAGGTGGCCGCACACGACCCGCTGGAGGCCGCCTGGTTGGGCCTGCACCCCGGCGACGAACGGCAGCCGGACCTCTCCCCGGAAGGGTTCGAGGCACTCGCCGACATCGCCCGGCGCACCCTCCGTACGCTCGACACCGCACCCGCCACCGAGGATCCCGCCGACCGGGCCTGCGCCCGGCTGCTGCGGGAGCGCCTCACCGCCGAACTCGCCCTGCACGACGCGGGCGAGAACTTCCGCCAGCTGCGCAACATCGGCGCGCACGTGCACCACGTGCGGGAGATCTTCACCTACATGCCGACCGTCACCGACGAGGACTGGGCGGCCGTGGCCGGGCGGCTGCGCAACGTGCCCGCCGCGCTCGACGGCTACCGGGCGACGCTCACCGAGGGGATGGCCCGGGGCCTGTTCGCCGCGCCCCGCCAGGCGGCCGTGGTGATCGACCAGCTCACCGCCTGGACCGGTGAGGCCACCGACCAGCGGGCGGGCACCGGCGCTGGCTGGTTCGCCGACTTCGTCGCCCCCGGCCCCGACCGGCTGCGCGGCGACCTGGACGCGGCCGCCGGCCAGGCCACCGCCGCCGTCGCCGAGTTCCGCAGCTGGCTGCGCGACAGCTACGCCCCCGCCACCGCCGACACCCCGGACGCCGTCGGCCGGGACCGCTACCGGCTCGCCGTGCGCCACCACACCGGCGCCGACGTCGACCTGGACGAGGCCTACGCCTGGGCCTGGAGCGAGTTCCACCGGACGGCCGCCGAGATGCGGGCCGAGGCGGGGCGCGTGCTGCCCGGGGCCGGCGCCCTCGACGCGATGGACCACCTGGAGCGGCACGGCCACCGGGTCACGGGCGAGGAGGGGATCCGCGACTGGCTTCAGCAGATCATGGACGGGGCGATCGAGGCCCTCGACGGCACCCACTTCGACATCTCCGGACCAGTGCGGAAGGTGGAGTCCCGGATCGCCCCCGCCGGAAGCGCCGCGGCACCGTACTACTCCGGCCCCAGCCTGGACTTCAGCCGGCCCGGCCGCACCTACCTGCCCACGCTCGGCCGGGACGCGTTCCCGACCTGGCAGCTCGTCAGCATCTGGTACCACGAGGGCGTCCCCGGCCACCACCTGCAGCTCGCCCAGTGGGTCGCCGTCGCCGACCGGCTGAGCCGCTACCAGAGCACGCTGGGCATGGTCAGCGCCAACGTCGAGGGCTGGGCCCTGTACGCCGAGCGCCTCATGGACGACCTGGGCTTCCTCACCGACCCCGCCCACCGCCTCGGCTTCCTCGACGAGCAGATGCTGCGCACCATCCGGGTGATCATCGACATCGGCATGCACCTGGGCCTGCCGATCCCCGTCGACTCGGGCTTCCACCCCGGCGAGCGCTGGACCCCGGAGCTCGCCACCGAGTTCATGGCCACCTACAACGGCAGCCCCGCCGACATGCGCGGCAGCGAGATCGCCCGCTACCTCGGCTGGCCCGGGCAGGCCATCGGCTACAAGCTCGGCGAGCGCGCCTGGCTGGAGGGGCGGGAAGCCGCCCGCCGCAGGCAGGGCGCGGCGTTCGACCTCAAGGCCTGGCACATGAAGGCGCTGTCGCTGGGCTCGCTCGGCCTCGACGACCTGGTCGACCACCTCGCCGCGCTGTAGGCAGACGGCGGAGGCCCGCACGGGAAGTCGGCCCGGCCGACTTCCCGTGCACGGCGCCGGCGGTCTGCCCTTTGGGGACAGGAGGTGCTTCCCCCGCCAAGGGTGCCCGGGCTCTGTCCCCGGGCGCCCGGGCCCGGGAGACTGCGGGGGAGACCGCCCCTGCAACCTGTGAGGTCGAGCCGTGATCGGCGCCACCGCCACTCCCCGCTCCGCCCGGCGGCCGGCCCGGGCCGCCCTCGCGGCGCTGCTCGCGCTCGCGACGGCCCTGGTGACCCTGGCCGGCGCCGCCCCCGGAGGGCAGGGCGCCGCCGCGGCCCCGGCGGCCGCGGTCGACCCGGCGGCCGGGCGGATCGTCTTCGCCGGCACCGACCACCGCGGCCTCGGCCGGGTGACCGGCATGACGGACAGCGCCCCGCTGTTCGGGCCCGGCCCGATCCACTTCGACCGGGACCCGTCCGCCCGCGGCGGCGAACTCGTCTTCACCAGCCTGCGGGACGGCCCGCTGCCCCAGGTGTACCTGCGCGACGCGGCCGGCGCGGTGCACCGGCTCACCACCGGGATGGACACCGCCCACCCCGCGCTCGCCCCCGACGGCAAGGGCGTCGTCTTCGAGGCCTTGGAGCCCCGTGCCGGGGACGCCGGCCCCCGGCACGTCCTGTGGGCCGTCAACCGGGACGGCAGCGGCCTGCGCCGGATCACCGAGGGCGCGGCCGACGAGACCCACCCGACGGTCTCGCCCGACGGCAAGTGGATCGCGTACTCCTGCGACGGCGAACCGTCGCACCGTCAGATCTACCTGCGGCCGTTCGAGGGCGGCGCGCCCGTCAAGGTCACCAGCGTGACCAGCGGGGACGCCGTGGACCCGGCCTGGAACCCGGTGAACGACGACGCCCACCGCAACGAGATCGTCTACACCCGGGACGAGGGCGCCCAGGGCCGCACCCTGGTCCTCACCTCGCCCACCGGCGGCGAGAAGGCCTTCTTCCCCGGTACCGGCTCCACCTGGAAGACCGGCTCGGCCGGCTGGCTGGCCGACGGCAGCGGGGTGCTCTTCCTCAGCGCCGACCTGCTCGACCCCAACGACCCGACCCCGCAGCCCGACCCGTCCCGGCCGCCGGTGGTGAACCTCTACCGGGCGCTGACCTGCAACTGCGAAGCCCCGAAGGTGCTCTACCGCGCCAACCGGCTGATCGCCACGCCGACCTGGCTGGGCACCCAGACCGAGGGCGGCCCCGTCGTCGAGCAGACCAGCGCCTCCGGCGCCAACGTCGCCGACGTCGAGGACGTCCTCCCCGACGGCTCCGACCCGCGCGACCTCGGCATCAGCGTGCTCCGCGAGGACCCGGCCGCCGCCGACAACACCAGCACCGACCCGGGCGCCGACCCGCTGTTCCACCCCCGCCCCGGCTTCGACCCCTGGTACGAGCGCCAGACCTACACACCCGACGGCCGCCGGATCGTGGTCACCCGCTACGAGGACGGCCCGGCCGGACGGATCCAGCGGATCTGGACCGCCGACGGCGACGGCGCCGACCCGCAGCCGATGAACCTCGCCGGACGCGGCCCGAACGACCGCGACACCGACCCGTCGATCTCCCCGGACGGCCGGCTGATCGTGTTCAGCCGCAGCACCCCGGCCACCGGCCAGGACCCGGCCCGGCCCGGGCGGGTGCTGATCGCCGAGGTCGCCACCGGGAAGATCATCGGCACCGTCCAGCCGCCGGCCGGCCAGCAGGGCGCCTCCGACGGCCAGCCGTTCTGGTCCCCCGACGGCAAGCTGATCGCCTTCTCCCGGACGGCGGTGGTCAACGGGAACGCCGGCAACCTGCACGTCTGGACCGTCACCGCCGACGACCTCACCCGGCAGACCGACCTCAGCCGGACGGCCTGCCCGGGCAGTTGCGACGTCATCGACGACAGCCCCGCCTTCGCCCCCGACGGCCGCCGCATCGCCTTCAACCGCAAGGCCGGTGACGGCGGGAACAACCAGCAGGACGGCATCGTCGTCACCTCGCCGACCGGCGAGGACTGCACGGTGGTCGTGCCCACCGGGCTCGGCCAGGGCGCCTGCACCCGGCCGCTGCCCGACCGCCCCACCACCGGGCCCTTCCAGCCCCGCGACGTCGCCTGGACGGCGAACAGCGCGCAGCTGGTCCTGACGTCCCGCCGCGCCGCGCCGCCGAACTCACCGGAGGGGCTCAAGGTCTACGACTTCGCCAGCGCGAAGCTCACCGAGCTCGACTGGCGGCTGCCGGGCCGCCAGAAGGAGCCGGCCGTCCAGCAGTCCGTCGACCTGGCGGTCAGCGTGCCCGAGCGGACCCCGGCCGTCCCCGTCGACGGCAGCACCGAGGTGACCGTCACCGTCACCAACAAGGGCCCCGCGCCCTCACCCGGCACCGCCCTCACCGTCTCGGTGCCGACCGGCGCCCGGCTCGACAAGCTGACCACCCCGACCGGGACGTGCGACGCGGCCGCCCTGCGCTGCGAACTCGGCACCCTGACCCCGCGCCAGGTGGTCCGGATCAAGGCCACCCTGGTCGGCACCCGGCCCGGCGTCCCGGACTTCGGCTGGACCGTCACCGGGACGGTCGTCGACCCGTACCCCGACGACGACTCCGCCCGGACCTTCCTGCCGGTGCTGGAACCGTCGACCCCCTCGCCGAGCCCGAGCCCGACCCCCTCGCCGACCGCGACGCCCACCCCGACGCCCACACCCACCCCGACCGTGACGCCCAGCCCCGCACCGCCGCCGCCCCCGGCGCCCGCCCCGGCACCGCCGCCGCAGGCCGGTCCCGACATCACCGTCGGCGCCCAGCCCAACCCCGGCTACGTCGGCGGCCGCGTGACCGTCAGCTACACCGTGCGCAACACCGGCCAGGCCCGCGCCACCGGACTGCGCCTGACCCTCGGCCTGCCCGCCGGCGTGCCCACCGGGGCCCTGCCCCCCGGCTGCCGCAACGGGACCTGCACGGTGAGCGACCTGGCCCCGGGCCGCAGCGCGGTCGTCCGGGTGGTGCTCTCACCCGTCGCGGCGCTCGACACCACCATCACCGCCGAGCTCACCACCACCGGCACCGACGCCACCCCCGGACCGCACCGGGCCGGCACCCCGCTGCGCATCCTCCAGCCCCGCATCGTCGCGGTACCGCCGATCGGCAAGCCCGGCTTCGTCACCTCGGTGCGCGGCGTGGACTTCCCGCCCGGCACACCCGTCCGGTTCACCTGGCAGCCCGGCATCACCGCCGCGGCCGCCCCCACCCGCCCGAAGGGCGACGGGACCTTCGCCGGCCAGCTGCTCATCCTCCCCAAGGACGAGACCGGGCCGCGCACCATCACCGCCGAAGGCCCCGGATTCTCCCCGGTGACCTGCCCCTTCCTCGTCGTCGAGGGCAGCATCGGCCCGCCCGGAGAGGTGGAGCGCCGGTGATCCACGAGGTCGACGAGGCACTGCGGCAGCTGCTCGCCGAGACCGGGCTGCCCGAACGCGGCATCGAAGTCGTCTTCGACGCCCCCACCCGGGACTTCGCCGCCCGGCGCAACGCCCCCACCGTCAGCGTCTTCCTGTACGGGCTCCGCGAGGACACCGGCCGCCGACAGGCCGGCACCGTCGCGGAGCACGACGCGGACGGCCTGGTGACCGGCCACCGCCCCGCGCCCCGCTGGTTCGAACTGGCCTACCTGGTCACCGCCTGGACCAACCGGCCGCAGGACGAACACCGGCTGCTCGCCGAGGTGCTGCAGTGCCTGACCGCCACCGACACGCTGCCCGCCCGGCTGCTCACCGGCACGCTCGCCGAACTCGGACTGACCGTCGGACTGGACATCGCGGGGCGCGACACCGGCCTGCCGTCGGTGTCCGACGTCTGGTCCTCGCTCGGCGGGGAGCTGCGGCCCTCCGTCGACCTGCGGGTGCTCGCCCCGCTGCCCGGCGGACGCACCCCGGCCGGACCGCCCGTCACCGAGGGGCTGGTGCTGCGCGCCGGCGACACCACCCCGGCGGGCCCGCCGCCCGCCGACGGCCCGGGCCGCCGACTGCGCTACCAGGACGCCACCGACCCCGGTCCTGACGGCTTCGCCGCGCCCCGGGACCGCGAGCTGCCGCCCGGCCGCCGGCCGAGGGGCAGGGCGCGATGAGCGTGGACCTGGACGAGGGGCAGGACGCTGTGAGTGTCGACCTGGACGAGGCGGTCGACGGTGCGCCGCCCGGCCACGACCACCTCTGGGAGCGGCTGCACCGGGTCGAGCAGCGGGTCCGCGCCGCGGTGCGCGAACGCCGCGCCGACGACCCCGACCCGGACGACCCGTACCGCGGCCAGTACCTCGGCCCGGACGCGGTGGAGCGCATCCTGGCGGCCTCCGCCACCGTGCACCGCGCCGCCGCGCACCCCGGCGACGGGCCCGCGCCGCCGCCCGGATCCCGGCTCGGGCGGCTCACCGCCGCCTTCGGCCTGCTCCCGGTGGACCTCGACCTGCTGCTGGTGGCGCTCGCCCCCGACCTCGACTCCCGCTTCGAGCAGCTCTACGGCTACCTCAACGACGACCTGACCCGCCGCCGGGCGACCATCGGCCTGGCCCTCGACCTGTGCGGACTGCCCGGGGCCGGCGCCGGCCGCTTCCGGTTCTCCGCCCGGGCCCCGCTGGTCGCCGGCGGCCTGCTGGAGATCACCGAGCCGGACCGCCCACTGCTCTCCCGCACCCTGCGTGTCCCGGACCGGGTGACGGCCCACCTGCTCGGCGACGACGAGCCGGCCGGCGCGCTCGCCGGACTCGCCCACCGCGCCGGTCCCGGGCCCCGCCTCCAACGGCCGGACGAGCGGCTGCGCGCGCTGGCCGCCGACGGCGGACTGGTGCACCTGCTGGACCGGGGCGGGCACGCCGGCCCGCTCGCGGTGGCCGCCCTCGCGGCCGACGGCCCGCCGCCGCTGGTGGTCGACGCCGCCGCGCTCGCCGCCCGCCGGCCGGAGGGCACCGTCCGGGTGCTCGCCCGCGAGGCGCGGCTGGGCGGGGGCGGCGTGGTGCTCGGACCGCTGGACCGGCTCGAACCCGAACGGCCCGAGCGGGCCGCGCTGTTGCGCGAGCTCTGCGCGGAACTCGACGGCGTCCCGCTGGTCGTGCACGGCCCCCAGGTCTGGGACCCGGCCTGGGCGGCGCGGAGCCCCGTGGTGGTCACCGTCCCGCCGCCGGAGGAGCGCGACCGCGCCGGGCAGTGGGCCCAGGCGCTGGGCGGGCAGCCGGGCGGCGAGCTGAGCGAGGACCTGGCCGAGGCCGTCGCCGCGTACCGGCTGGACCAGGAGCAGGTGGCGCGCGCGGCCTCGGTGGCGGCCCGGACGGCGGCCGCCGAACACCGCCCGGTGCGGGCCGAGGACCTGCGGACGGCGGTGCGGGCGCAGAACGGCGCGGGCCTGGCCCGGCTCGCCCGCCGGATCGAACCCGCGGTCGGCTGGTCCGACCTGGTGCTGCCCGCCCCCACCGCGGGCCGGCTGCGCGAACTCGTGCTGCGGGCCCGGCACCGCGACCAGGTGCTCGGGAGCTGGCGGATGCGCCCGGGCGGCGGCCGGGGCAACGGGGTGGTCGCCCTGTTCGCCGGGGAGTCCGGCACCGGCAAGACGATGTCCGCCGAGGTGGTCGCCGCCGAACTCGGCATGGAGCTGTACGTGGTGGACCTCGCCACCGTGGTGGACAAGTACATCGGCGAGACCGAGAAGAACCTGGAACGCATCTTCACCGAGGCCGCGCAGGTCAACGGCGTCCTGCTGTTCGACGAGGCGGACGCGCTGTTCGGCAAGCGCTCGGAGGTCAAGGACGCCCGCGACCGCCACGCCAACGTCGAGACGGCCTACCTGCTCCAGCGGATGGAGTCCTTCGACGGCATCGCGGTGCTGACGTCCAACCTGCGGGCCAACCTCGACGAGGCGTTCACCCGCCGGCTGGACGTCATCGCGGAGTTCCCGCTCCCGGACGAGGCGCAGCGGCGCCGGCTCTGGGACCGCTGCCTGGGACCGCTGGTGCCCCGCGGCGACGACCTCGACCTGGACTACTGCGCCCGGAACTTCGAGCTCACCGGCGGCTCCATCCGGGCCTGCGCCGTCTCCGCGGCCTACCTGGCCGCCGGGACGGGCGCCCCGCTGGGCATGGCCCAGCTGGTCTCCGCGGTGGTCGGCGAGTACCGCAAGCTCGGCCGGCTGGTGCTGGCGAGCGAGTTCGGGCCGTGGCTGGGCGTCCTCGGCGACGCCGGGCACGGCTGAGCGCCTCCCGCGTGGCCGGCGGGCACGGCCGAGTACTTCCGGGGTGGCGGAGGCCGGTGGGTACGTACGGCGGTGTCCGCCGGGGGCAGCGGCATTGCCCCCGGTCCGGCACCTGGGGACATGTCCCCGGGTGCCGCCCTGGCAGCAGACTCGGGGGCGAATGACCGGCGAAAATGCAGGGCCAGCCGAAGGAGCGCGTATGCCGTCGTACCTCACCCCGGGCGTGTACGTGGAGGAGGTCCAGTCCGGTGCCCGGCCGATCGAGGGCGTCGGCACGGCCGTCGCCGCGTTCGTCGGCTTCGCCGAGACCGGCCCCTTCCACGAGCCCACACTGGTGACCAACTGGGACCAGTACGTCCAGCGGTTCGGCGGCTTCACCGAGGGCACCTACCTGGCCCACTCGGTGTACGGCTTCTTCGCCAACGGCGGCGGCTCCGCCTACGTCGTGCGGGTCGGCGACCCGGCCCGGCGGACGCCCGGCGCCGCCCCCGCCGTCACCGCGGCCCCGCCCGTCGAGATCGCCGGCTTCCTCTTCTCCGCCCTGCCCGGCGCGGGCGGCGAGGTGTCCGTCGAGGTCGTCGACGCGGAGGGCGAGAACGTCCCCGACGACCGGTTCCGGCTGCTGGTGCGCCGGGGCGCCGAGGTCGTCGAGACGTACGACGTCTCGACCCGCAAGAGCACCAAGGGCTACGTCGTCACCCAGCTGCGCGAGTCGAAGCTGGTCGCCGTCGCCGAACAGCCCGGCACCGCGCCGAGCCGCCCCGAGCGCCGCGGCCACGCCCTGGCCGCCGCGCCCGCGCCGGCCGCGGCCCCGGCCGGCCGGCTCGACCCCGCCGAGTACGTCGGCGACGCCGCCGCCCGGACCGGCTTCGGCGGCCTGGAGGCGATCGACGAGATCACCATGGTCGCGGTCCCCGACCTGATGAGCGCCTACCAGCGCGGCGACCTCGACGACGAGGGCCTGCGCACCGTCCAGCTGGCGGTGATGTCGCACTGCGAGCAGATGGGCGACCGGATCGCCGTCCTGGACCCGCCGCCCGGCCTCAACGCCCAGCGGATGCGCACCTGGCGCAACGACGAGGCGGGCTTCGACTCCCGCTACGCCGCGCTCTACTACCCGTGGATCAAGGTGTTCGACCCGGCGAGCGGCCGCAACGTGCTGGTCCCGCCGAGCGGGCACGTCGCCGGGGTGTGGGCCCGCAGCGACGCCGAGCGCGGCGTGCACAAGGCGCCCGCCAACGAGGTCATCCGCGGCGCGGTGGACCTGGAGCTGCGCCTCAGCAAGGGCGAGCAGGACCTGCTGAACCCGATCGGCGTCAACTGCGTCCGGGCGTTCCCCGGGCGCGGCATCCGGATCTGGGGCGCTCGCACCCTCTCCTCCGACCCGGCGTGGCGCTACCTGAACGTGCGCCGGCTGTTCAACTACCTGGAGGAGTCCATCCTCCTGGGGACCCAGTGGGTGGTCTTCGAGCCCAACGACGACCGGCTGTGGTCCAGCATCCGCCGGAACATCACCGCGTTCCTCACCGAGGAGTGGCGGCGCGGGGCCCTGTTCGGCCAGACCGCGGCCGAGGCCTTCTACGTCAAGTGCGACCGCGACAACAACCCGCCGGAGTCCATCGACCTCGGCCAGGTGATCTGCGAGATCGGCGTCTCCCCGGTGAAGCCCGCGGAGTTCGTGGTGTTCCGGCTGTCCCAGTTCTCCGACAGCACGAGCCTCGTCAACGAATGACCGGCCGGCTCGGTCGGCACCACCCCTCCGTGCCTCTCCCCGGCACCCTCGGCACCCCTCGCATCGGAAGGTGACACAGACCCATGGCTGAAGGCGATCCGCTCTCCACACACATATTCGGCGTCCAACTCGGCGGCTACAACGTCGAGTCCGTCAAGGAGATCAGCAACCTGACGGTCGAACAGGACGTCGTCGAGTACAAGCAGGTGACCCAAGAGGGCAAACTGATCGTCCGCAAGCAGCCCGGCGCCCGGCTCCCCGGCGAGGTGACCATCACCCGCGGCCTGGACAAGAGCGGCGCGTTCACGGACTGGATCAAGGAGACCCTCAACAACGGGGCGATCAACACCGCGCGGCAGAACCTCACCATCGAGGTCAAGGACACCACCGGTGCCACCCTGCGGCGCATCCAGCTCCTCAACGCCTGGGCCAGCCGCTGGGAGGGCCCGACCCTCAGCGCCGGCGAGTCCAGCGCCGCCACCGAGACCGTGACCATCGTGTTCGAGGAGATTTCGGTCGAGTGAGGCGCAAGATCGGCCTGGAGGAGCTGCTGGAACGGGCTCCGGCCCCCCAGAACACCGCGCCGCAGCAGCAGGCCCCGGCGGCAGCGGCGGCGGCGCAGCCCCGGGGGCGGGTGCCGCACACCGAGTTCGAGTTCGAGCTGCCGATCGGGTACGTGGACGACGACGGCACCGTGCACCGGCACGGTGCCATGCGCCTGGCCACCGCCCGTGACGAGCTGATGCCGCAGATCGACCTGCGGGTCAAGGAGAACCCGGCCTACCTCAGCGTGGTGCTGCTCAGCCACGTGATCACCCGGCTCGGCGACCTCACCGACGTGCACGCCGGGATCGTCGAGCGGATGTACGCCACCGACGTGGCCTTCCTCCAGGACCTCTACCAGCGGATCAACAGCGAAGGCCACACGCGCGCCGCGGTGACCTGCCCGCACTGCGACGGCGCCTTCGAGGTCGACCTCGCCGGTGGGCGCCTGGGGGAATCGTGACGTACGCGCCTGCTCGGCTGTACGAGGAGATCGCGTACATCGCCTACCACTTCCACTGGCAGCGGGAGGACATCCTCGACCTGACCCACCGCGAACGCGGGCAGTGGGTCAGGGAGATCGCCCGGCTCAACACCCGCATCAGCGAAGGCGGGTGAGCCGGGTGGGGCTTCGGGACTGGATCGGCCGGCGTCGGGGCGACGGCGACGCCGCTGTCGGCGACGGCGGTGCTGACGGTGCGTCCGGTGGTACGGGCGAGGTCGTTCAGCGGCGCCGGGCGGCCGGGGACGGGGGCTGGCGCGCGGTCGCGCCGCTGGTCCCGACCCTGGCCGGGCCGGGCCACGGCGTCAGCGACGGCCTGAGGTTCCGGTCCCGGCTCACCGCCTGGCAGGACCCCTCGCTCTGCGGGCCGCTCGGCCACGCGGTCCTCCCGACCGCGCCGGCCGGCATCCTGCGGGCCGTGGCGGGGCCGGGCTCTCCGGCGCCCGTCCGCACGGGTGGAGACGAACTCGTCGTGCCGGTCCTCCCGAGGGAGTCCGGGGCGGAAGAGCCCGTGGAGAGCGGGGAGTCGGCGGCGGCCCGGCAGGCCCGGCCGGTCCAGCGGTCCGTCCGGCTGCGGCGGCTTCCGGTGCGCTCGGGGCCGCGTCCGGCACGTGCGGGCGGGGCCTCCGGCGGTGCGCCGGGGCCTGCGGCGACGGCAGCCGGGGCGGCGGAGCAGGGTGAGCCGAAGTCCGGTGGTGCCCAGGGGAGTTCACCTCGTCCTGCGGTGTCGGCGAATGATGCCGGGACGCCCGGTGGGTCGGCTCCTGCCGGGGTGACGCCCGCTGTGGGCGCTGCCTCGTCGCGTCCCTACGGGGCCGAGCGTCCGGTCCGTCCGCGTTCCGTCAGTGCACCGTTGACCGTCGCGCGGCGCCCCCGGGCCCTGCCCGTGCGCCCGGTGACGGCCGTCCCGGGGGCGGTCGGCAGGCGGGATGCCGTCGCCGAGCCGTCGAGCCGGGCGACGGACGCGCCGCCGCCACTCGCGGCGGCGACGGCCGAATCCGCCGACGGCTCGCGGCCGTCCGCGAACCCCGAGGCTGTCGTACGGACGCCGCCGGGTGCGGGAGCCGCCGCTGTGCCCGACCGGGGCGCGGGGGTGGTCCAGCGCGCCGCCGTGTCGGGTGGTGGCGCGGCCGCCCGCCCGGTCCTCGGCGCGCCCCTGACCGCGCTGCCTGCCAGTGCCTCGCCCCTGGCCACCGGCGGCCCCCGGGGCGCTGACGCCCCTTCGGGTGCGCCGGCCATGCCCGTCGTCTCCGCCGCCGACCCGGGGCCCACCGGCTCCGAGGCGGGCGGGACCGATGGTGCCCGGCCGTCCGGCGGCGGGGGCCGTGACGCCGCCACCACCCCTGCCCGCCGTGCCCGTACGGCCGCCGGGTCGGGGAACTCGGCACCGGTGCGGCCCGACCGTGGGTCCGCCGGGAGCGCATCCGTCCAGCGCGCGCCGTCCGGGACCGGCACGCCCGCACCCTCGTCGTCGCCGACCCCGGGTCGTGCCGCGTCGGCTCAGCCCGGTTCGGCCCCTGCCCGCAGGGGTGGGACCGCCGAGGGCACGTCTGTTCAGCGCGTTCCGTCCTTGCCGACTTCCGGTAATGCTGCGCCAACCCAGACCGGTTCGGCCCCCGCCCGCAGGAGCGAGGCCGTCGAGGGCGCGTCCGTCCAGCGTGCGACGTTCTCGCCCGCGCCGTCAGCACCGGCTCCCGGTCGTGCCGCGTCGGCTCAGCCTGACCCGGCCTCCACCCGTCGGGGCGGGACCGTCGAGGGCACCACGTCCGCGCCCGCGCCGTCAGCGTCGACCCAATTCGACCCGGCCCCCGCCCGTAGGGGTGGGACCGCCGAGGGCGCGTCCGTCCAGCGTGCGACGTCCGCGCCCGCGCCGTCAGCGCCGACCCAGCCCGACCCGGCCCCTGCCCGGACGCGCGGGGGCCTGGGCGCGCCGCTCGACGCGCTGCCGCCGACGGCGGCCGTGGCGGGGGGCGCCGCTCCCTTGCTCGGCGGGCGCCGACCGGTCCAGCGGATCACGCCTCCGGCGGCAGGCCAGGCCGTCCCTGCCGTCACCTCGACGGTGACCGGTGAGGGGCTGCCCGTGCAGCGCGCCGTCGGGCAGCCCGGCGACAGCCCGGCGGAGCCCAACTCCCCGTCCCGGAGCGGTGATGGCGGACGATCGGCGGGTTCGACCAGCCCGGCTGCCGGCACCCACGGTGCGCACCCGCAGGGGGAACACAGCCATCGCGGACCGGCCGCCGGACGCCCGGCGGCCTCCGACACCCGGCAGGGGACGACGGGCACCGCCGCCGCCTCGCCGTCCGGCGGCGGCCCGGAGCGGCGGCCGGGTACCTCCGCGCAGCCGATCGTCCCCGGCGCCCGGCCCCGCCCTGCGGGCGCCGCGCCCGCAGGTGGCAGCGGCCAGGTGGTTCCCGTGACGGTTCCCGCACGTCCGGCTTCCGGCGGTCTGGGCGTGCAGCGCGCCGTCCAACTCATCGGCCAGCGGCGCGGGTTGCTCGGCGATCGCCGGATGACGGTCGCCCTCGCCACTCCGCCGGCGCCGCCCGCGACCGGCACCTCCGTGCCCACCGGCGCGGGCACGGCGCCCGCCAAGCCCGTGGTCCCGGCCGTCTGGCCCAACGCGCTCGCCTCCCGTACGGACGGCGGAGCGGCGGCCGCGCCGGCCACGGGTGCTCCGCAGCACGCGCGTGCGCAGGTGCGGCGCCCGTCGGGCACCGGGGACGGCAGCGGTGCCACCGCCAGGACGTCGGCTCCGCAGGCGGGCCCGGCGAGGTTCGGCCCCCCGGCGCGGTTCAGCACCCCGGCGGCGGCCGTCTCCGATGCGGGGGCGTCGCGCGGGGTCATGGCTGCCGTGCAACGCGCGTTCTCCCGGCGGTCGTCGGACCGGGCGGCGGAGCACCCGTCAGCGCAGCCAGGCACCGGCCCGACCGCAGCCGGACCCGCGAATCCGTCGTACGCCGTGCCCGACCGACCCCGTGGGGTGGTCCCGAACCCGAGCGCCCCGGCGTTGCAGCGTTCCGCCATGCCGACGTCGGCAGGCCGCCCGAGCCCCGGCACCCCCGGTACGGCGTCCACGACGGCGGCGGCCGCCGCCCCACGCCCGCCGGTCGTCCGGCTCAGGCCCGTGACGGCCGCGCCGGTCCAGCGCCTCCCGGCGACGTCCCGGCCCCCGCAGCCGTCCCCGGCGCAGCAGCCCGCCGTCCCGGCCGCCACCGTGTCCGCCACCGCACCCGCGCTCGTCGTGTCACGGGCCCTGCCCGCCGGGCACGCCACCACCGCCACCAGGGCCGCCAACGCCGCAGTCACCCCGCCCGCCCCGCCTTCGCCCGCCACGGCGCGGCTGTTGCAGCGGGTGGCCGAGCAGAACGGCCTGACCGGGGTGCCGCTGACCGCCGTACCGGCGCGTACGCCCACCACGGTGCAGCGCGCCGCACCGTCCCCGGCCGCCTCGACCGCCGCGACCACCCCGGGGAGCGCCCCCGGCGGACCGCCCGCCGCGTCGTCCGCCGACCCCGCCGACCTCGACGAACTGGCCCGGCGGCTGGTCGAACCGGTCGGCCGGCTGCTGCGCACCGAGTTGCGCAGGGGCCGGGAGCGCGGCGGCAAGCCGTACGACCTGCGCCGCTGAGCGCGGAGCGGGAAACGCACACCAGAACGACGCACACCAGCCGGACGGCCGCCAGCGGGCCGCGGCGACGTGACCGGAAGCAAGGGAGCAGGGAGCCGAACCGATGACCGACACCATCTTCGCGACCAGCGTGTTCTTCAGCCTGACCATCGGCGGCAACGACCTGGGTGAGTTCACCACCTGCTCGGGACTCGGCGCCCAGGTCGAGATCGAGCAGTACGCGGAGGGCGGCAACAACGGCTTCGCCTGGCAGTTGCCGGGCCGCATCACCTGGACGAACATCACGCTGACCCGGGCGGTCACCGCCGACACGACGAAGATCGCCCGCTGGCTGTCCGAGATCGTCCGCAAGGTCGAGCCGAAGGACGGCGAGATCGTGGCGCTGCGGCCGGACCTGAGCCGGATCGTCGGCTGGCAGGTGCTCGGGATCGTCCCGGTGCGCTGGGAGGGCCCGTCCTTCGACCCGGCCAACTCCCAGGCCGCGATGGAGACCCTGGAGATCGCCCACGCGGGCCTGCGCCCCTTCTGACCCCACCACCCGCCTACCCAACCCCCGCCCGACGGCCCGACCCACGGAAGGAGCACCAGGATGTCCCCAGCGGTCCCCGCGAGCGTCACCCGGGCCCAACTGACCATCATGGAGCCACCGTCCACGGTCGGCGCCCAGCCCGGCGGCACGCTCGCGCAGCTCCGGCTCCAGTTCAACCCGGCGACCCTGGTGCTGCGCAAGACCACCGAGTGGCGGCGCACCCCGTCCCGGATGGCGGGCGAGTCCGCGCTGCCCGAGTTCGTCGGCAGCGGTCCGCGCTCGCTCTCCCTCGACGTGTTCCTGGACTCCACCGCGACCCACGACAACTCGGTGGAGCGGGCGGTGGAGCAGCTGATGACGGCCTGCGTGCCCACCCCGGCCAGCCTGGCGCGCAAGACGCCGGCCAGCCCGTGGATCCGGCTGGACTGGGGCACCCTGAAGACCACGTCGTTCAACGGGGTGCTGACCGGCCTCTCGGTCACCTACTCGCTCTTCGACGTGGACGGGAAGCCGCTGCGGGCGGTCTGCTCGCTCACCATCGACGAGGCCAGCGTCGACCCGGCCGGCCAGAACCCGACCTCGGGCTCGCCGGAGGCCCGCAGCACCCACCGGGTGATCGCCGGCGACAGCCTGCCGCTGCTCGCCTGGCGCGCCTACGGGGACGCCACCGCCTGGCGCACCATCGCGGAGGCCAACGACATCGACGACCCGCTGGCGCTGATCCCGGGCGCCGAGCTGATCGTGCCGGGGATCGAGGAGCTCACCCAGAGCGGACGGACCCCGAGCGGCTCCGCGCAGGGGGTACGGCCATGACCACGCCCGAGGCCCGCGGCGGCCGCTCCTTCGCCGCCGACCCCGTCGTCGAGGCGCCCGGCCCGCTGCCGCCGATCTGGGCGACCCAGCTGGTCTCCTGCGACATCGAGGAGAGCGTCGGCCTGCCCGACACCGCCGTGCTGTCCTTCCGGGACGCCGACCACACCTTCCTCTCCGCCACCGGCATCACCATCGGCACCCCGCTGAAGGTGTCCGTGGTGACCGTCCAGGGGAACACCCGGGCGCGGCTGTTCACCGGCGAGGTGACGGCGCTGGAGCTGGAGGTGGACACCACGGGCTCGTACACCGTGGTGCGGGCCTCGGCCGTCACCCACCGGCTGATGCGCGGGCGCCGGGTGAAGGCCTTCCGGAACATGACGACCGCCGACATCGTCCGCGAGGTCGCCTCCGGAGCGGGCCTGACCTGCGGGCGGGTGGACGCCTTCCCGGTCGTCCACCAGCAGCTCTCCCAGGCCAATGTCCCGGACTGGGAGTTCCTCCAGTTCCTGGCGCAGGAGAGCGGCGCCCAGGTGCGGGTGGACGACGACGGGAAGCTGGAGTTCGTCAAGCCCGACCCCGCCTCTGGCGCGCCGGCCCCCTCCACCCCCGCGCCGCAGAACCCGCTGGTGCTGGAGTACGGGCGCAACCTGCTGGAGCTGCGCGGCGTGCTGACCGGCGCCGGAGGGGCGGACACCGTCGAGGCGCGCGGCTGGAACGTCACCACCAAGAGCGCCCTGGTCGCCACCGAGCCCGCGGTGACGTCACAGACCGTGCAGCCGGGGATGAGCCCCTCGGCGGTGACCTCCGCCTTCCCCGGCCGGGCCCGGCTGACCGTCGCCGACACCCCGTACCGCACCCAGGCGGAGACCGCCTCGGTGGCCCGGTCGCTGGCCGCCTCGGTGGCGGCCGGCTTCGGCGAGCTGGAGGTCGTCGCCGAGGGCAACCCGCGGCTGCGGGCGGGCACCGCGGTCGCCCTGGGCAACGTCGGCGCCGCCTTCTCCGGTCGCTACACCGCCACGGGGGTGCGCCACCTGCTCGAACCGTTCCGCGGCTACCGCACCACCGTGGTGGTCAGCGCGGCCCCCGACCGGTCGCTGGCCGGGCTGACCAGCGGCGGCAACGCGCCGCCGCGCGGGCCGCGGATACCCGGCCTGGCCGTCGCCGTGGTCACCGACGTCCGGGAGCCGGGCGGCGGGCAGCGCGGCTGGGTGAAGCTCAAGTTCCCCTGGCTGGACGACACCTATGTCTCCGACTGGGTGCGCACCGTGCAGTGGGGCGGCGCCGGGGGCGGCGGGGTCGTCAGCCCCGAGGTCAACGACGAGGTGCTGGTCGGCTTCGAGCAGGGCGACCTGGACAGTCCGTACGTGCTGGGCGGGCTCTACAACGGCGTGGACCGGCCCTCCCCGCACGACGTGCCGCTGGTCGACACGGGCTCCGGCAAGGTCAACCGCCGTTCCGTGGTGTCCCGTTCGGGCCACCGGATGGAGCTGCTGGACGTACCGGGCGGCAAGTCCGGCGTCCGGCTGGCGAGCGGCGACGGCAAGCTGGAGGTCAAGCTGGACCAGCAGCGCGGCGAGATCGTGCTGACCGTCCACGGCCTCGGCGGCGCGGCCGGCAGCACCGTGCGGCTCTCCCCCTCCGGCATCACCCTGGACGCGGGCACCGGCACGGTGGACGTGCGCGGCGGATCGGTCACCGTCCGGGGCACGACGGCGGTCACCGTGGAAGGCGGCGCCGAGGCGGTGCTCAAGGGGGCCATCGTCCGGATCAACTGACGTATCGTCACAGACACTTGGCAGTAGACGCGTGCCCCACGACCAGCGGGCACCATCCGAAACGGAGACCGCACATGCCCCCCGCAGCCCGGACCGGCGACCTGACCGATCACGGCGGCGCCCTCACCACCCCGCCGCCGGGCGCCCTCAAGGTGGCGACCGTGCTGATCGGCGGCCGCCCCGCCGCCGTCGTCGGCACCGTCCACGCCTGCGTCGTCCCCCCGCACCTGGCGCTGGGCCCCGGCGACGTGGTGCTGCCCTCCCCGGGCGCGCTCGCCGGGGGAGTGGTGCTGATCGGCGGCCTGCCCGCGGCGCGCGTGGGGGACAAGACCACCTGCGGCGCCACCGTCACCGTCGGCGCGTTCAACGTGCTGATCGGCGGTGCCGTATGACGGGCAGCTTCATCGGCCGCGGCTGGGCCTTCCCGCTGCGCGTCAACGCCACCGGGGGCATCGCCCTGGTGGAGCGCGACCGCGAACTCGCGGAGGCGATCCGGCTGATCCTCGGCACCGCCCCCGGCGAGCGGCCGATGCGCCCCGAGTTCGGCTGCGGCATCCACGAGTACGTCTTCGCCACCGGCGACAGCACCACCGCCGGGCGGATCGCCCGCGAGGTGCGCATCGCGCTGGAGCGCTGGGAACCGAGGATCGAGGTGGACGACGTGGTGATCGCCTTCGACAGCGTCGAGGAGGGCACCCTCTACATCGACGTCCACTACACCGTGCGGGCCACCAACGACCGCCGCAACCTGGTCTTCCCCTTCTACACCATCCCGGAACACCCGAACTCGGCCGAGGGGTCTGCGAACTGATGGCCCTGCCCTCCCCGAACCTGGACGACCGCCGCTTCCAGCAACTCGTCGACGAGGCCAAGCGGTACGTCCAGCAGCGCGCCCCCGAGTGGACCGACCACAACGTCTCCGACCCGGGCGTCACCCTGATCGAGACCTTCGCCTACCTGGTGGACCAGCTGCTCTACCGGCTGAACCGGGTGCCGGAGAAGAACTACGCCGCCTTCCTCGACCTGCTCGGCATCCGGCTCTTCCCGCCGGCCGCCGCCCGGGCCGAGGTCGACTTCTGGCTCTCCGCCCCGCAGACCGAGACCGTCCTGCTGCGGGCCGGCACCGAGGTCTCCACGCTGCGCACCGAGACCGACGAGGCGGTCGTCCTCTCCACCGCCGAGGACCTGCCGATCGTCCCCAGCTCGCTGGAGCGGCTGGTCACCGTCTCCGCCTCCGGCGAGCAGTCCGACGGCACGGCCCGACTGGCCGACGGCGCGGACGTCCGGTGCTTCCAGCAGCGCCCGGTGGCCGGGGACGCCATGCTCTTCGCCCTGCCGGCCGTGGTGCCGCGCTGCATCCTGGTCGTCCGGCTGGACAGCCGGGTCGAGGGCGTCGGCGTCGACCCGCGCCAGCCGCCGCTGGCCTGGGAGGTCTGGGACGGCGCGCGCTGGATCGCCTGCGAGACCGGCAGCGACACCACCGGCGGCCTCAACCGGCCCGGCGAGGTGGTCGTCTTCGTGCCCGCCGGGCACACCGCCTCGGTGGTCGCCGGACGGCGGGCCGGCTGGCTGCGCTGCCGGGTCACCGAGCCGCAGCCGGGCCAGCCGTTCTACTCCGAGTCGCCCACCATCCGCCGGGCCGAGGTGTTCACCGTCGGCGGCACCGCCACCGCCGTCCACGCGCAGACCGTCACCGACGCGCCGCTCGGCACCTCGGAGGGCGTCGCGGGCCAGCGCTTCCGGCTCGCCCGGCCCCCGGTGCTGCTCGACGGCGAGCCCCCGGTGGTCGAGGTCGCGGCCGGCGAGGGCTGGGAACGGTGGACGGTCGTCGAGCACTTCGGCGAGTCCTCGCCCACCGACCGGCACGTGGTGCTGGACGCCACCACCGGCGAGTTCCTCTTCCCGCCCGCGGTCCGCGAACCGGACGGCAGCCTGCGCGCCTTCGGCGCCGTCCCGCCCAAGGGCGCCCACCTGCGCGTCCCGCGCTACCGCACCGGCGGCGGGATCGCGGGCAACGTCGCCCGCGGCACCATCACGGTGCTGCGCAGCTCCGTCCCGTACATCGCCCGGGTCGACAACCGGGAGGCGGCCCGCGGCGGGGTCGACGGCGAGACCGTCGAGAACGCCAAGGCCCGCGCCCCGCACCAGCTGCGCCTGCAGGAACGTGCCGTCACCGCCGGGGACTTCGAGCTGATCGCCCGGCAGGCCGCGCCGTCCGCCGCCCGGATCAGCTGCGTGCCCGCCACCGGCGGGGAGGCGGGCGCGGTGCGGGTGCTGGTCGTCCCCGACGCCGTCGCGGACGAGGGCGACCGGCTGCGCTTCGAGCAGCTGATCCCCGACGACCAGGTGCTGGCCTCCGTCGCGACCGCCCTCGACGAGCGGCGGCTGATCGGCACCCGGCTGGTCGTCCAGCCGCCCGCCTACCAGGGCGTGACGGTGGTCGCCCGGCTCACCACCCGCGCCGCCGACCCCGACCGGGTCCGCGAGGAGGTGCTCGCCGCGCTCTACCGGTACCTCAACCCGCTGCGCGGCGGCGCCGACGGCACGGGCTGGCCGTTCGGCCGGGCGGTGCAGTACGGGGAGGTGTTCGCGGTGCTCCAGCGGGTGGCCGCCGTCGCGGGCGTCGACGAACTGCGGCTGTTCCCGGCCGACCCGATCACCGGCCGCCGGGGCGCGCCGACCGAGCGGGTCGAGGTCCCGCCGGACGCCCTGGTCTTCTCCCACCAGCACCAGGTCGTGGTCACCGCGCAGGCCGAGGACGGGCGGTCATGACCAGAGCCGCCGTCCCCGGGCTGCCCAGCCCGCACCCGATCGGCGAACTGCTGCCCGCGCTGTTCGCCGAGGACGACTTCGCCCAGCGGTTCACGGCCGGCCTGGACACCGTCCTCGCCCCGGTCTTCGCCACCCTGGACAACCTGCCCGCCTACTTCCGACCCGGCCTCGCGCCCGCCGACTTCCTCGACTGGCTGGCCTCCTGGGTCGCGGTCGAGGTCGACCCGGCCTGGCCGGTCGAGGTGCGCCGCGCCGTGGTCGGGCGCGCGGTGGAACTGCACCGCTGGCGCGGCACCCGGCGCGGCCTCACCGAACGGCTGCGGCTGGTGCTCGGCGTCGGCGCCGAGATCGTGGACGGCGGCGGCGCCTCCTGGTCCGCCGACCCGGACGCCCCGCTGCCGCCCGCGCCGAGCGGCGAGCTGCTGGTCCGGGTCTGGCCGCTGCGCGGAGCGGAACCGGACGAGGACCAGGTGCGGTCCGTCGTCAGGGCCGGCTGTCCGGTCCATCTGACCTGCCGGGTGGAGATCCTGCCCGGCCCACCCGGGCGAGCGGAGGGCTGACGAATGCCGGTGTGCCCCGAATGCGGAACGGCCAACGGGGAGGGGGACGACTTCTGCGGCAACTGCGGCGCCTACCTCGGCTGGTCGCGCACCGCCGGTGCCGCGTCGGCCGTGCCCGCGCCCGCGCAGGCCGAGCCGGTGCCGGCCCCCGCGCCGAAGCCGACGCCTGCGCCGACGCCTGAGCCGACGCCCGCCTCCGCGCCTGCTCCTACGCCCACGCCCACCCCCGCTCCCGCCGAACCCGTACGGCGAAGCGCCTCGCGCCGGACGGCGCGCGCCGAACCGGAAGCCAAGGACGGCGAGGCGAAGCAGGAGGCGAAGGAGCGGGTCGAAGCATCGCGACCGCCTGCCCCGGCCCCGGCCGCCGAACCCCCGGCCGCCGCCGACCCCCCGCGCCCCGCGACCGCCCCCGTACGGCCGACCCCCGTACGCCCGGCCCCCGTGCGGACCCCGGCCCCCGACCCCGCAGCGCAGGTCCCCGGTGCGCAGCCCCCCGCAGCCCCGGCCGACCCGGTGGCCGTCCAGCCCGCCAAGCCGGTCGCGCCCCGCCCCGTCAGCCGGGCGACCGAGGCCGTCGAGACCCAGGACGGCCCGCCCTGCCCCAGCTGCGGCACGCCCAACCTGCCCGGGCGGAAGTTCTGCCGCCGCTGCGCCGCACCGCTGACCCCCACCGAAGCCGTCCCCGAACTGCCCTGGTGGCGCACCCGCTGGCCGTTCCGGCGCCGGGTGCGGATCGGCGGCTCGGGCAACGCGCTGCGCCGCACCATCGCCCTGCTCGCGCTCGTCGCGGTGGTCGTGGCCGGGGTCCTGCTCTTCCCGGCCGGTCAGCGGGTCTTCCAGGACGTCCTGGACAAGGTCCGCGGCACCGCGCCGATCGCCCCCGCCGCCACCTCGGCGAGCGCCGCCGTCGAGGGCCACCCGGCCACCCTGGCCGACGACGGCCTCAGCAACACCTACTGGGGCGCGCCCGCGATCGGGGACTCCGTCACCTTCTCCTTCCGCGGCCCGTTCCGGCTGGTGGACCTGATCGTCCACACCGGGGCCTCCCCGGACCCCCAGCAGTTCCAGCAGCAGGCCCGCCCCGTCGTCCTCACCCTGGAGGTCACCGGGAAGGACGGCGAGGTCCACACCCAGCAGGTCCCGCTCAACGACCAGCCGGGCCCGCAGACCGTCCAGACCGGGATCAGCGACGTCACCCAGGTGAAGCTCACCGTCCGGGAGGCCGCCGGGACCGGCCCCGGCCGCGCCATCGCGCTCGCGGAGGTGGAGTTCTTCAAACGCACCTGACCCCGTCGCCCGCCACCGGAGGGAACCCATGGTCTACCGGATCCACTTCACCTCCCAGGACCTGGCCAGGACCCGGCCGGCGGGTCCGATGCCGTTCGCCGAACTCCTGGCCGCGGCGCGGGCCCTACAGGACCGGAGCCGCGCGGCGCGGCTGGACCCGTGGCGGCGGAGCGTCCTGGGGCGGCTGCCCGAGCGGGCCCGGATGGCGCTCTCCCTGGCACCGGCGGACGGCTGGGGGCCGACCTTCCTGATGCCCGCGGTGGCAGGCCGGCCGGAGGAGCTGCTGGAGCGGGTACGGGCGACCCCGGGCCGGCTCGTCGCGGCGGAGCTGGCCGCGATCGCCGAGCACCAGCCCGTCCCCGGGTGGGCCCGCCGCCTGGCCGAGGACGGCGCGCTGCGCGAGGAACTCGCCCAGAGCCTCGGCCTCCTCTACGAGCACCTGGTCGGCCGCTACTGGTCGAGGATCACCGACTGCTACGCCGCGGACCGGGCGGTGCGGATGCGCCAGTTCCTCGGCGGGGGCGTCGAGCTCCTGCTCGCCGGCGCCAGCCCCCGGTGGATGCGCTGGAGGCCGCCGGTGCTGGAGGTCCGCAGCAGGGTCGACCACGACCTGCGGCTCCAGGGGCAGGGCGTCCTGCTGGCCCCCTCGGTGTTCGCCAAGCGGGCCATGGTCAGCGACGACTCCCACGGCCTGCCCCAGCCCGCGGTCACCTTCCCGATCGACGACGGCCGCCCCGCGGGCTGGCCGGACCTGCTCGGCCCCGACCCGGCCCCGGCGGGGTCGGGGCCCACCGTGACCGCCCTGCTCGGGCGCACCCGGGCCGCCGTGCTGCGGGTGGTCGCCGACCACCCGGGCTGCTCGACGAAGGAGCTCGCCGCCCTCGCCGGGATCACCCCCTCCAGCGCCAGCGAGCACGCCACCGTGCTGCGCGAGGCCAGGCTGATCGGCACCTCCCGGTACCGCAACACCGCGCTGCACAGCCCGACCGCCCTCGGCCTCGGACTGCTCGGCGACGGGCCCGGCGTTCCCGATGTGCCCGGTTCGTACGGGAGTTGAGCGGTGCGTCCGTGATTCGGGCCAGGCCGAAACACGTCGAGCGGCGGTGCCCCGGACTCCGAGACTGAGGTGCGGGCGCCGGACCCGGCGGCCCGCACCACGACGTCACTGCTCCCAGGAGGTCCCCCATGCGCTTCGTCCACAAGGCCGGCATCGTCCTCGCGGCCGGATTCGCCGCCGCCGCCACGCTCCTCGCCCCCGTGGCGAACGCCCAGCCGGCCGTCTCGGCGGCCCCGGCCGACTGCCCCAAGGGCTACATCTGCGGCTACAAGTACAGCAACTACCAGCACCTCATGTTCCGCTTCAGCGACTGCGGCATCCTCCAGGAGATCCCCGACGGCCTGAACAGCGGCGGGTCCTGGTACAACAACCAGTCCACCGGCCTCAAGGCGAAGATGTACGGCAAGTCCAAGAACCTCGTCTACACCACGCCCGGCGCCCCCTACGGCGACCCCACCGCAGACTGGGGCCCGGTCTGGTACGTCAAGGCCTGCTGACCCCGCCCCACGGGCCTGCCGCCGGGTGCGCCGTCCGCGCCCGGCGGCGGGCCGGGCTTCCAAGGAGTTCCTCATCTGCGCCGCGTACGGTCACGCGTCATGGCGGAACTGCGGGTGGTGGCGGGCATACGGAAGCTGGGACACGGGACGCGGCTGGTCGCGGTCAGCGTGGTCGCCGGGGTGGTGGCGGCGGGGATGGTGCTGCCCGCGGTGGCGGCGGTCGGGCTCGGCGCGCAGTCGGCGGCGGACGACTTCCAGAGCCTGCCCGACGACTTCAAGACCCCTCCGCTGTCCCAGGCCACGACGATCCTCGACGCCCAGGGCGGCACGATCGCCACCGTGTACGACCGGGACCGCACGGTCGTCCCGGCGGACCGGATCTCCCCGCTGGTGAAGACCGCGCTGGTGGACACCGAGGACAACCGCTTCTACGAGCACGGCGCGATCGACCTCAAGGGCGTGCTGCGCGCCCTGGACAAGAACGCCTCCTCGGGCACCACCGCCCAGGGCGCCTCCACCCTCACCCAGCAGTACGTGAAGAACGTCTTCGTCGAGGAGGCGGGCGACGACCCGCAGAAGGTCGCCGAGGCGCAGCGGCAGACCGTCGGCCGCAAGATCCAGGAGCTGAAGTACGCGATCAAGGTCGAGGAGACCCTGAGCAAGGACCAGATCCTCACCAACTACCTGAACATCACCTTCTTCGGCGAGCAGGCCTACGGCATCGAGGCGGCCTCCCAGCGCTACTTCGGCGTGCACGCCGCGGACCTCACCCTGCCGCAGGCCGCGCTGCTGGCGGGCCTGGTGCAGTCGCCGACCGGCTACGACCCGACGGTCAACCCGACGGCGGCGAAGGAGCGGCGCGACACCGTGCTGCGCAAGATGGCCGGGTACGGGCACATCACCCAGGAGGAGGCTCGGCAGGCGATCGCCGCCCCGCTCGGGCTGAACGTCCAGGCGCCGCAGCAGGGGTGCATCCTGGCCAAGCAGGGCGAGGGCTTCTTCTGCGACTACGTGCGCGAGACGGTGCTCACCGACCCGGCCTTCGGCGCCTCGGCCGCCGAGCGGAAGGCGGTCTGGAAGCGCGGCGGCCTGCAGATCCGCACCACGCTCGACCCGAAGGCCCAGGCGGCGCTCCAGGCCTCGGTCACCGGCCACGTCGACGCGGGCGACCAGGCGGCGACCGCGATGAGCATCGTCCAGCCGGGCACCGGGAGGATCCTGGCGATGGGCCAGAGCCGCCCGTACGGCGTCGACGGCAAGCAGCACCAGACCCAGATCAACTACAACGCCGGCAAGGCCATGGGCGGCGGGCTCGGGTTCCCGACCGGCTCGACCTTCAAGCCGGTCGTCGCGGCGGCGGCCCTGGAGAGCGGCATCCCGGCCGACCAGGCCTACACCACGGACTACAGCATCCCGTGGCCGGCCATGACGGACTGCTCGGGCGGGAGGTTCCCGTCCTCCGGGCAGGTGCACAACGACAGCCAGAGCCTCACCGGCCGGTTCGACATGAAGTCGGCCATGGCGCAGTCCGTCAACACCTACTTCGCGAAGCTGGAGGCCGACACCGGCCTGTGCAACGTCGCGCGGATGACGAACAAGCTGGGCATCACCCAGCAGGCGGGCGGCGAGAAGCTCCAGGTGGTCCCGTCGATGACGCTCGGCAGCAACGACCTGACCCCGCTGACGATGGCGGCCGTCTACGCGGCCTTCGCCGCCCACGGCACCTACTGCGCGCCGACCGCCATCGCCTCGGTGACCGGCCCGGACGGCAAGCCGCTCGCGGTGCCGCAGGCGAACTGCTCGGCGGTGATGTCGGCCGGCACCGCCGACACGGTCAGCGCGATGCTCAAGGGCGTGGTCGAGGACGGCACCGGGCAGACGGCCGGCCTCACCGGCCGGGACAGCGCGGGCAAGACCGGCACCACCAACGACAGCCGCCAGGTGTGGTTCGTCGGCTACACCCCGGAGATGGCGGGTGCGACCGTGGTCAGCGACACCGACAACCCCAAGCCGCTGGACGGCCAGCGGATCGGCGGCCAGGTGGTCGGCCAGGCCTTCGGCGGCACCCTGGCCGGCCCGATCTGGCGCGACGCCATGGACGGCGCGCTGGCGGGCACCCCGGCCGGCACCTTCACGCCGGTGCAGCTGCCCTGAGCCACCGGTGACCCAGGGCAGCCGGTGTCCCGTGGCACCGGCTCGGGGGGCCGGTGACTCAGCGGTAGAGCGCCACCCGGGGCTCGACCGTGCCCTGGAGCGGTGCCTTCCCGACCACGGTGACCCGGTAGTGCGCGGTGAGGGTCTGGTGGCCGTGCAGGACGGTCTTGGCCGGGACGAGCCGGGTGTACAGCGTGCCGGTCTGGCTGCCGAGCGGAATGGCGCGCCAGTGGCCGTCGGGGGAGAGCACCTCGATCCGGATGCTCGCCGGGTTGAGGAAGGGCCCGTTGTCCGGCGACTCGACCAGGATCTGCGGGGCCACCGTCCGGTCGGCCGAGGAGTCGTTGCGGTACGTGACGGTGATCGGCCGGGTCGCGTGGTCGCGCGGCAGCGCGGTCTCGGGGAGCTCCACGAAGGACACCGGCGGGGCGGCGGTCGCGGTCCGGGCACCGGTCGCGGCCTGGGCCGGGGCGACGAGCGCGGCGGTCGGCAGGGCGGCGAGGGCCGCGGCCAGGGCCAGGCTCCGACGGGGGATCTTCAGGGTGCGCATGGCGCCTCCTTCGGCCGGCCGCCGGGTCACCGGTGGCGCCGCGTGGTTCGGGCAGGTCCGTACGGGACCACCCTGCCCCCTCACTCGGAAAGCCGCACGCGGTGGAGCGGTGCCGGGCCCGGGCGGGGTGTCGCGAGCGGTGCTCCGACTGGGCCGAACGTGCGACCGCCGGACCCACCACGCCGCCGCACCGCCGCTGCCGTGACCGAGCCCCGTACCTTGGGCGCAACCTCCGCCGGGCGGCTGCGCGCCGGGGCGGGGCGCCCGAACAGCGGGGGACGTCGCGAGAACGGGAGGAACGGCTTGCGGGCGCGTTCCGTCGAGGAGCCGGGGCCGCGGCTGCCGGTGCTGATCAGGTACGGCCACCGGTCCTGGCTGGTGCCGCTGGCGGTGCTGGCGGCGGTGGTGGGCGTGGACGCGGCCACCCCCGTCACGTTCGCGTCCGTCAGCTGGCTGGCCATGGTTCCGGTGGTGGCCGCCGGGCTCTGCGGGCCGGCGGCCACCACGCTGTTCGCCCTCCTCGCCGTCGTCGCCTACCCGGCCCTGGACAGCATCTGGAGCAAGTCCCAGGGGATCGAGGACTTCCTGCTGGTGATCGCGGGGGCCGCCGTCTCGGTGCCGATCAGCATCTTCCGTGCCCGGGCCGCCGCCTACGTCCACCACCTCCAGGGCACGGCCGAGACCACCCGGCAGGTGGTGCTGCGCCCGGTGCCGCCGGGCTGGGGCGGGGTGGACTCGGCGGCGCGCTACCTGGCCGCGGACGTCGAGGCCCGGGTGGGCGGCGACTTCTACGACGTGCTGGCCACCCCGTTCGGGGCGCGGGTCATCCTCGGCGACGTCCAGGGCAAGGGCCTGCCGGCGGTCTCCGCGGCGGCGGCCCTGGTGGGCTGCTTCCGGGAGGCCGCCTTCCACGAGGCGGACCTGGCCACCGTCGCGTCCTGGCTGGAGGAGCGGCTGCACCGGCAGAACCTGCTGGCGGAGCGGCTGGGGGAGCAGGAGGAGCGGTTCGCCACGGCGGTGGTCGTCTGGTTCCCGGCCGACGCGCCGGGGGAGGTGGAGGTGGTCAACTTCGGCCACGACAGCCCCCACGTCCTCGGCCCCGCGGGGGTGCGCCAGCTGCCGCCGGGCAACGGCGCACCGCTCGGGCTGGCCCAGCTGGCCGGCGGGCTGCCGGAGGTCCGGCGGCTGAGCCTGGGCCCGGAGGAGACGGTCCTGATCGTCTCGGACGGGGTGACCGAGGCCCGCGACCGGACGGGCGCCTTCTTCGCCCTGCGCGACCACCTGGAGCGCCTGGCCGCCCGGCCCGGGGCGGTCGACCCCGGGCGCCTGGTCGACGAGGTGGCGGCCGAGGTCCTCCGGCACACCGGCGGCCGGTTGACGGACGACACCGCCCTGCTCGCCGTCCGGACGCCCCCGGTGGCGCCGGCGGTGCCGGCCGGGTCGGCGGACTGAGCCGGCCTCAGTCCTCGGCGTGACTGACCGCGCAGGTCAGGACGCCCGGGAGGCGGGCCAGTTCGGCGGTGAGGGCGGACAGGTCCCCGCGGCCGTGCACGGTGATGTGCACCTCCGCGATCCGCTCGTCGACGCCGCCGCCGCCCTCGTCGGGCGGCCCGGCCCGGTCCACGGTCGCCAGTTCGGCCACGGCGAACCCCGCGGCGGTGATCCGGGCGAGCAGCAGCCGCAGCAGGCCGTTGCCCTCGGTGTAGGTGACGTGGCAGCTGACGGGGCGGGTGCGCAGCCTCGGCAGCCGGTGGGTGAGCGGCCGCAGCACGTAGCCGACGAAGAAGTAGGCGGCGGTGGCCGCGGTGGCGAGCAGCGGCAGTCCGGCGGCCGCCGCCGTGCCGATCGCGGCGGTCAGCCAGACGGTGGCGGCCGTGGTCAGCCCCCGGATCGAGCCGCGCTGGACGAAGATCACCCCAGCGCCGATGAAGCCCAGCCCGGAGACGATCTGGGCGGCCATCCTGGACGGGTCCAGGGTGACCACGCCGGACTGGACCACGTCGCTGAAGCCGTACTTGCTCACCAGGGTGAAGAGTGCCGCCCCGAGGCCGACGACGGTGTAGGTGCGCAGTCCGGCGGCCTTCTGTCTGATCTCCCGTTCCAGGCCGATCGCGCTGGCCAGCACCAGGGCGATGGCGAAGTCGGTGAAGTGGACCCATCCTTGCCCGAAGGGCTCGACGAACGCTCCCAGCGTCCTCAACTCCTCCTGCCGTCTCAATCGTCCCGCCCGCCCCCGGGAGGGCGGGCACCGATCCCGGTTCGGCGAAGCGGGTGCCGTCGAGCCTACGGTTCATCAGACGATCGGACCGGCGCTCGGACGGGCCGACTTGACGGTCAGGGGGTCGAGCGGAGGCGAACCGACGGCGCGCCGGCTCGGCGGCCCCGCCCGGTGCGCACTCACCGCGCTCCGTCGGCGCCGACGGGCGGGCCGCTCTCCCCGGCCGTCGGGGGCACGGGCCGCAGCCGGTAGGCCTCCCCGTCGGCGAGGACCCGGCCGGCGGTGGGCGGGGCGAAGTGGGTGCCGAGCAGCAGGGTGTCGGTACCGGCGAGGGAGGCGAGCAGCGCCCGGCGGGTGGCGGCGGACCGCCGGGGGTCGATGTCGACGCAGGCGCCGATGGCGGGGTGGGCGAGCTGCACGGGGTGGTGGAGGCAGTCGCCGGTGATCAGCGCCGTCCGGCCCCGGCTGGTCAGTTCGACGGCGACGTGCCCCGGGGTGTGGCCGGGGGTGGGGAGCAGGCGCAGGCCGGGGACGATCCGCAGGCCCTCGGCCGGGACGTCGACCAGGTCCAGCAGGCCGGCCCGCTCGACCGGGAGCACCGAGTCGCGGAACAGCTGCGCGCGCGCCTCGTCCATGGGGTACCCGGCCCAGAACTCCCGCTCGGCGCGGGTGGTGAGGTAGCGCGCGCCGGGGAAGGTGGGCTCCCACGCGCCGTCCACCTGCCGGGTGTTCCAGCCGACGTGGTCGGCGTGCAGGTGGGTGAGGACCACCAGGTCGACGGAGTCCGGCGGGAAGCCGGCGGCGGCCAGGCGCTCGGGGTAGTCGGTGCGCAGGTCGTGCCAGGCCGGGTTGGCCCGCTGCTTGCCGTTGCCGATGCCGGTGTCGACGAGGACGCGCAGCCCGTCCACGACGACGGCGAAGCTGTGGCTGTCCAGGCGCAGCACGCCGTCGGCGTCGGCGAAGTCGGGGCGCAGCCAGTCCTGGCCGGCCACCAGTTCGGGGGTGGCGTCGGGCAGCAGCCACGGCCCGGTGGCGGGCGGCAGCGGGACTTCGTCGACGCGGTGGACGGTGAGGTCGCCGACCGTCCAGGAGGGGGTAGGGGTGTTGGGCATGGGGCGCTTCCTCCGCTGCAAAAGCCATTCGTTTGCGTTAACGCGACCATAGAACCTACAGTCTCGCTAACGCAAACTCTTAGCTTTTGGCGGGGTGCCTCGTGGTGCCTCGCACCACCCCCGCCACGCCCACGATCAGGAGCGCATCCATGTCCAATGCGGAGCTCACCCCGCCCGAGGCGGCCCGCCGGGCCGCCCGGGCCGGGCTCGACCTGCCGGCCGACCGGCACGCCGCGGTGGCGGCCACCGCCGAGCACATCCGGTCCGTCGTCGCCGTCCTGCGGGAGCTGGACCTCGGGGACACCCCGCCCGCCGCCGCCTTCCGCGCGGAAGGGGGGCGCCCCGATGCAGCCGTATGAGCTGACCATCGCCGCCGCCTCGGCGCGGATCCGGGAGCGGCGGCTGTCCCCCGTCGAGCTGGTCGACTCCGTCCTCGGCCGCATCGACCGGGTCGAGCCGCACCTCGGCGCGTACGTCGCCGTCGCCGCCGAACAGGCCCGGGACGCGGCACGCGAGGCCGAGCGGGAGATCGCCCGGGGCCGGTACCGGGGGCCGCTGCACGGCGTCCCGGTCGGGCTCAAGGACCTGATCGACGTCGCCGGATCGCCCACCACCGCGAGCTCCCGGGTCCGGGACGGCCACCGCGCGGCCGCCGACAGCACCGTCGCCGCCCGGCTGCGGGCCGCCGGCGCGGTCCTGGCCGGCAAGACCCACACCCACGAGTTCGCCTACGGCCTGACCACCCCGCAGACCGCCAACGCCTGGGACCGCGAGCGGGTCGCCGGAGGCTCCAGCGGCGGGTCCGCCGTCGCGGTGGCCGCCGGGGCGGCGACCTTCGCCCTCGGCACCGACACCGGCGGCTCCATCCGGGTGCCCGCCGCGCTGAACGGGGTGGTCGGCCTCAAGCCGACCTACGGGCTGGTGCCCCGCCACGGCGTCACCCCGCTGTCCTGGTCGCTCGACCACGTCGGCCCGATCACCCGCACCGTGGAGGACGCGGCGCTGGTCCTGGCCGCCCTCGCCGGGCACGACCCGCGCGACCCCGCCTCGGTGGCCGCCCCCGCCGTCGACTACCGGCCGGAGCGGGAGCCGGACCTGACGGGCGTGCGGATCGGCGTGCCGGTCAACCACTACGTCGACCACGTCGACCCGGAGGTGGCGGCCGCCGTCGACCGCGCCGTCGCGCGGCTGGAGGCGCTCGGCGCCCGGCCCGTCGAGGTGGAGGTCCCGCTGGCCCGCTACCTCCTGCCCACCCTGTGGGGCCTGGTGGCGCCGGAGGCCTCCGCCTACCACGCCCGCACCCTGCGCACCGTCCCCGAGCTGTACCAGGCGGACGTCCGGGTCCTGCTGGAGGCCGGCGAGCTGATCGACGCGGGCGACCACCTGCGCGCCCAGCGGGCCCGGACGCTGATCCGCGACGCGTGGGCACGGGTCCTGGAGGAGGTCGACGTGATCGCCGCCCCGACGGTGCCGACCACGGCGGTCCGGGCCGGCCAGGAGACGGTCACCTGGCCGGACGGCACCTCCGAGGGCGTCGCCGACGCCTACGTCCGGCTCTGCGCCCCGGCCAACGTCACCGGCCTGCCCGCCCTGACCGTCCCGGCCGGCCAGGACGCGGCGGGCCTGCCGATCGGCCTGCAACTGCTCGGACGGCCCTTCGACGAGCGCACGCTGCTGCGGGTGGGCCATGCCTACGAGCGCACGCAGCCCGCGCGGGCGCTGGCGCCGGTGGTCTGACCGGGCCCGGCCCGCCTTAACGCAAAGGCGACGCTTTAAGATGACGGTATGAGTCCTCGCCAGATGGCCCGCCCGGGCGGGCGCAGCGCCCGCGTCCAGGAAGCGGTGCACACCGCGGTCCGCGAACTGCTCGCGGAGGTGGGCCGCGAGGCGCTCACCGTGCCGATGGTCGCCCAGCGGGCCGGCGTCACCCCGTCCACGGTCTACCGCCGCTGGGGCGACCTCGCCGAGCTGCTGTCGGACGTCGCGGTGGAGCGGCTGCGCCCGGACACCGAACCGGAGGACCGCGGCGGCCTGCGCGCCGACCTCACCGCCTGGGCCGAACAGTTCCTCGACGAGATGGCCTCCGCCTCCGGCCGCGCCTACGTCCGCGACGCCCTCCTCGGCGACCCGGACGGCGGCAACGCCGGCCAGTGCTCGGCCTACGCCGCCGACCAGCTCGGCCTCGTCCTCGCCCGGGCCCGCGCCCGCGGCGAGGAGGCCCCCGAGGTCGAGACCGCCATGGACCGCCTCGTCGCCCCCCTGATGTACCGCATCCTCTTCCGCCCCTCCGGCCTCACCCCCGCCTACGCCCGCCACCTGGTCACCGACCTCCTCGGCGACCCGGACGGGGAGCGGCGTCAGTCGACCTGACCCTGAGCGGGGTGCGTCGTCGGCGGCGCGTCCGACATTCTGAAATGACATCAAGTCGCCGATGCCATCGACAGGTTGGCCTCGGCAGGGCTGCCCTGCTCCACCGAGGGCGATGGCCCGGTGACGGTTGGTCATGGCAGGATCGGCGCGGGTCGACACCGTGTCGACCGAAAGGAGGAGACATGGCCGGGGACAGCAAGGCGACGGCGTCCGGTACGGACAAGAAGCCGTCCGGTGCGTACGCGGGCACCGAGATCACGATCGAAGGCGAGGAGCACCTCATCCTTCGGGAGGACGAGATCCAGGTGGTCGCCGACTCCGAGTGACACGCCCACGCTTCGGCGTGGGAGAAGGGCCCCGCCGGTCGCCACCGGAAGGGCCCTTTCTGCTGCGCCGCCGCAGGACGTAGGCGCGCCCTCCGCCGTCTCCGGGCCGGATGAAACCGGCCGGGCGGGTGGCCGAAGCGGCCGCCTACGGCTGCGGGGGCCCCGCGAGGATGATCGGCCAGTCGCCGTCGGGGCCGAGGAGGTCGTCGAGCGGGGCGTCCGGCGGGCCGAGGAGGACGGCGGCGCCTTCGGCGAGCCGCTCGGCCACGTCCGGGGCGACGGCGGTCTCGGCGCGCAGCACGAGGACGGCCGTCGGGTCGGCGGCCGAGCGGAGCGGGAAGCCGGCCGGGTCGATCTCCGCCCGTTCCAGGACGGCCGGGTGGACGGCGACGGCGACGGTCAGCAGGCCCCCGTCGTAGCTGTGTTCGGCCCAGCCGTCGGTCTGCACCAGGTAGAGGACCTCGTCGCCCTCGTAGCAGTGCCCGCCGAGGCGTTCCAGGGCCTGTTCCCCCGGGGTGCCGTCGGGGTCGACGACCAGGGCGGCCGCCGGGGTGTCCGGCTCGTCGGGGTCGAGGCCGGAACGGACGTGGAGTCGGGCCATCGGGGTGCCTCCGGGGTCGTGCGGGCGGGCGGCGGGTCGGGCACCAGTACACACCGCGCCACCGACAGTCCGGGCCGTCGGGCCGTCAGCGCCCGCCCATCAGGCGGTACATGCCGATCGAGTCGTGGGCGGCGGTGTCCGCGAAGCCGAACTTCTCGTAGAGGAAGCGCGCGGGCCCGTCCGCGATCAGCGAGACGTACGCGGTGGCGGGTGCCCGGCGCTCCAGTTCCTCGGTGAGGGCGGCCATGATGCGCTTGCCGAGGCCGTGGCCCTGGTGTGCGGGATGGACGCAGATGTCGGTGACCTGGAACGCGGTGCCGCCGTCGCCGATGATCCGCCCCATGCCGACGGGCTCGCCCTGGTGGTGGAGGACCACGCCGTACCAGGTGTTGGGGAGGGCGAGCGCGACCGCCTCGGGGGCCTTGTCGGAGAGGCCGGCGTCGGTGCGCAGGCGGCGGAAGACCTCGACGGTGGGCACGCCGGGACGGATCTCGTAAGGGTCACTGCTCGGAGTCATACCTTACATGCTACCCGCTCGGCCCCGCCGCCCGGCTCCGGCCGCTCGGGTGAACGCGCGGCGCGACATACCGGACGGGACGGGGCGTCACGGGGGCGGAAGCGATGATCGCCGGGTTCCCGGAACCCCACCCCGTCGGAGTCGTACATGCGGATTCTTCTCCTCGCCAGCGCGTTCAACAGCCTCAGCCAGCGGCTGCACGCCGAACTGCGCGACCGGCTCCACACCGTGGACGTCCAACTGGCCGGTGACGACGAGGAGTTGCTCGACGCGGTGCACCGCCTGAAACCCGACCTGGTGCTCGCGCCGATGCTGCGCACGGCGATCCCGCGCGAGCTCTGGTCACAGCTCACCTGCCTGGTCGTCCACCCCGGCCCGCCGGGCGACCGCGGCCCGTCCTCCCTCGACCGGGCCGTCCAGGAGGGCCGCACCGACTGGGGCGTGACGGTGCTGCAGGCCGAGGCGGAGCTGGACGCCGGGCCGGTCTGGGCCTGGGCGCCCTGCCGGCTGCCCGGGTACGGCAAGAGCGACCTGTACCGCAACGAGGTCGCCGACGCGGCGGTGGCGGCCGCGCTGCTCGCCGTCGAACGCTTCGCCTCCGGCGGGTACGCGCCGGAGCCGCAGTCCGGCCCCGGCTGGAGCGGCACCGTACGGACCCGGCCCGCGCTGCGCCAGGAGGAGCGCCGGATCGACTGGGCGGCCGACCCCACCGAGGCGGTGCTGCGCAGGCTCCGCGCGGCGGACTCGCGCCCCGGGGTGCTCGACGAGCTGTGCGGAGGCGCCTGGTACCTGCACGGCGGGCACCGCGAGCCGGTGCTGCGCGGACGCCCGGGCGAGCTGATCGCCACCCGGGCCGGCGCCGTCTGCCGGGCCACCTCGGACGGCGCGGTCTGGATCCCCGAGCTCCGCCGCCGCACCCCCGGCGGCCCGGCGGGCGTCAAGCTCCCGGCGGCCACGGCCCTCGGCGGGCTGCTGCCGGCGCTGCCGGAGGTGGCGGCGCCGCTGATGCCGGGGGAGGGGGACGGCCCGGTCTGGTCGGACCTGCGCTACCGCGAGGACGGCCCGGTGGGCTTCCTGCGCTTCTCCTTCCCGGGCGGCGCGATGTCCACCGGCCACTGCCGCCGGCTGCTGGCCGCGTACCGCTTCGCCGCGGCCCGTCCGACCTCGGTGCTGGTGCTCGGCGGCGGCCGGGACTTCTTCTCCAACGGCATCCACCTCAACGTGATCGAGGCCGCGCCGGACCCGGCCGTCGAGTCCTGGGACAACATCACCGCGATGGACGAGCTGGTCGACGCGGTGCTCACCACCACCGACCGGCTGGTGGTCGCCGCGGTCGGCGGCAACGCGGCGGCCGGCGGGGTGATGCTGGCCCTGGCGGCGGACGAGGTGTGGTGCCGCGCCGGCTCCGTCCTCAACCCCCACTACCGGCTGATGGGGCTGCACGGCTCGGAGTACTGGACGTACACCCTGCCGCGCAGGGTCGGCGCGGCGGCGGCCGAGCGGCTGACCCGCCAGGCGCTCCCGGTCTCCGCGGCCACGGCCGAGCGGATCGGCCTGGTCGACCGGGTGCTGGCCTGCGGGCCGGAGGAGTTCGGGCCGTCCGCGGCCCACCTGGCCGGGCTGCTCGCCGCCTCGCCGACCGCCCAGCAGCGGATCGCGGCGAAGAAGGCCGCGCGCGAGGCCGACGAGCGGACGAAGCCGCTCGACGCGTACCGGGAGGAGGAGCTCGCGGTGATGCACCGGCAGTTCTTCACACCCGAATCGCCGTATCACGCGCTGCGTTCCGCGTTCGTCCACAAGCGCCCGGTGCCGACGGGGCCCGCCGCGCGAGCGTGACCCGAACGGCCCCGCCGGGCTTGCCTCCCCGGGCGCCGGCTCCCGCCGCGCGGACCGGCGCCCGGCCCGGACCGTTGCTAAGACTGGCTTCGAGCCATTCCCTCCGGCTCCCATCCCCGAGGAGGCATCCTCATGGGTGCTGCAACAGCTCCAACCGCTTCGACGGCCGGGACGGCCGAGGCCGCCGCGAAGCCCGACGCCGACGCGGTGCACATCCTCTGGATCAACGCGGGCCTCAGCTGCGACGGCGACTCCGTCTCGCTGACCGCCGCGATGCAGCCGAGCATCGAGGAGATCGTCACCGGCGCGCTGCCCGGCCTGCCCAAGGTCGCCGTGCACTGGCCGCTGATCGACTTCGAGTGCGGCCCGGTCCAGGGCGCGGACAACTTCGTCGAGTGGTTCTTCAAGGCCGAGCGCGGCGAGATCGAGCCGTTCGTGCTGGTCGTCGAGGGGTCCATCCCCAACGAGAAGATCAAGAAGGAGGGCTACTGGTGCGGCTTCGGCGACGACCCCGCCACCGGCCAGCCCATCACCACCAGCGAGTGGCTGGACCGGCTCGCCCCGAAGGCGACCGCCGTGGTGGCGATCGGCACCTGCGCCACGTACGGCGGCATCCACGCGATGGCCGGCAACCCGACCGGCGCGATGGGCGTGCCGGACTACCTGGGCTGGGACTGGAAGTCCAAGGCCGGACTGCCGATCGTCTGCGTGCCGGGCTGCCCGATCCAGCCCGACAACTTCGCCGAGACGCTCACCTACCTGCTGTACCAGCTGGCCGGCTCCGCGCCGATGATCCCGCTCGACGACAAGCTGCGGCCCGCCTGGCTGTTCGGCGCCACCGTGCACGAGGGCTGCGACCGCGGCGGCTACTACGAGCAGGGGCAGTTCGCCACCGACTACGGCACGCCCGAGTGCCTCGTCCGGCTCGGCTGCTGGGGCCCGGTCGTCAAGTGCAACGTCACCAAGCGCGGCTGGACCAACGGCATCGGCGGCTGCCCGAACGTGGGCGGCATCTGCATCGCCTGCACCATGCCGGGCTTCCCGGACAAGTTCATGCCCTTCATGGACCCGCCGCCCGGCTCGCACGTCTCCACCGCCGCCAGCAGCGCGTACGGCTCGGTGATCCGCCGGCTGCGCGCGATCACCCAGAAGACCCTCGACAAGGAACCCAAGTGGCGCCGCACCGGCAGCCGCCTGACCACGGGCTACCGCCCGCCCTGGTGACGCCGCGGGGCCGCACACCGCCCGGTGTGCGGCCGCCGCCTTCCCCCGCCCCGTCCGCCGGGATCCCCTCCGCGGGGACCCCGCTCCCACGGCCCCCGTCCGCACGGCCCCCGCTCGCCGAGGCCCCGCTCCCAGAGACAAGGACACGACAGACACGATGGCAACACCGACCACCAGGGCGGCCGGCGACGGCAGCGGCCTGACCGAGATGTCCTGGGACCCGATCACCCGGATCGTGGGCAGCCTGGGCATCCACACGAAGATCGACTTCAAGCAGAAGCGGGTCGCGGAGTGCTACAGCACCTCCTCGGTCTTCCGCGGCTACAGCGTCTTCATGCGCGGCAAGGACCCGCGCGACGCCCACTTCATCACCAGCCGGATCTGCGGGATCTGCGGCGACAACCACGCCACCTGCTCCGTCTACACGCAGAACATGGCGTACGGGGTGAAGCCCCCGCACCTGGGCGAGTGGATCATCAACCTCGGTGAGGCCGCCGAGTACATGTTCGACCACAACATCTTCCAGGAGAACCTGGTCGGGGTCGACTACTGCGAGCGGATGGTCCGCGAGACCAACCCCGGCGTGCTGGAGCTCGCCGAGCGCACCGAGTCCCCGCACGCCGGGGACCACGGCTACAAGACCATCGCCGACATCATGCGCTCGCTCAACCCGATCGAGGGCGAGTTCTACCGCGAGGCGCTCCAGGTCAGCCGGTACACCCGGGAGATGTTCTGCCTGATGGAGGGCCGCCACGTGCACCCCTCCACGCTCTACCCGGGCGGCGTCGGCACCGTCGCGACGGTGCAGCTGTTCACCGACTACCTGACCCGGCTGATGCGCTACGTCGAGTTCATGAAGAAGGTCGTGCCGCTGCACGACGACCTCTTCGACTTCTTCTACCAGGCCCTGCCCGGCTACGAGGAGGTCGGCCGGCGCCGGGTCCTGCTCGGCTGCTGGGGCAGCCTCAACGACCCGGACCACTGCGACTTCACGTACCGCAACATGACGGACTGGGGCCGGCGGATGTTCGTCACCCCCGGCGTCGTGGTGGACGGCAAGCTCGTCACCAACGACCTGACCGAGATCAACCTCGGCATCCGCATCCTGCTCGGCAGCTCCTACTACGAGGACTGGCAGGGCAAGGAGCTGTTCGTCACCCACGACCCGCTCGGCAACCCCGTCGACCCCCGGCACCCCTGGAACCAGCACACCATCCCGCAGCCGCAGAAGCGCAACTTCGACGACAAGTACAGCTGGGTGATGTCCCCGCGCTGGTTCGACGGCAAGGACCACCTCGCCCTCGACACCGGCGGCGGCCCGATCGCCCGGCTGTGGTCCACCGCGCTGTCCGGGCTGGTCGACATCGGCTACGTCAAGGCCACCGGCCACAGCGTGCAGATCAACCTGCCCCGCTCGATGACCAAGCCCGAGGTCACCTTCGAGTGGAAGATCCCGCAGTGGAGCAACGCCATCGAGCGCAACCGCGCCCGCACCTACTTCCAGGCGTACGCGGCCGCCGCCGCCCTGCACTTCGCCGAGAAGGCGCTCGACGAGGTCCGCGCCGGGCGCAGCCAGACCTGGGAGCGCTTCGAGGTGCCGGACGAGTCGATCGGCTGCGGCTTCACCGAGGCCGTGCGCGGCGTGCTCTCGCACCACATGGTGATCCGCGACGGCAAGATCGCCAACTACCACCCGTACCCGCCCACCCCGTGGAACGCCAGCGTCCGGGACAGCTACGGCACGCCCGGCCCGTACGAGGACGCGGTGCAGAACACCCCGATCTTCGAGGAGAACCCGCCGGACACCTTCAAGGGCATCGACATCATGCGCGCGGTCCGCAGCTTCGACCCCTGTCTGCCCTGCGGCGTGCACATGTACGTCGGCGGCGGGCGCACCGTGCAGACCATGCACGTGCCCACCGGCCTGAGCGGGCTCACCGCATGACGGCCGAGCAGACCGGGCTGCGGATCCAGCAGGCCCTGGATGCGCTGGCCGACAGCGGCGCCGACGCTGAGCGGGCCGGTGAGCAACTGGTCCGCGACCTCATGGAGTTCTACGGCCAGGGCCTGGCCCGGCTGGTGCCGGCGCTGCCCCCGACCGCCCTGGACCGGATGCTGGACGACCCGGTCGTGGCCGGGCTGCTGCTCCTGCACGACCTGCACCCCGAGGACCTCCCCGCCCGGATCGAGCGGGCGCTCGCGGCCCTGCCCGAGCGGGTCGAGGCGGCCGGCTTCGACCCGGCCACCGGCGTCCTGCGGTTGCGCCGCACGGCCACCGGCTGCGGCTGCGGCTGCGGCGAACAGGAGGCGCAGGCCGTCCTCGCCTGCCACGCGCCCGAGGTGACGGTCGTGGAACTGGAACGCGCCCCGCAGCTGCTCCAGATCGGCACCCGCCCGCCACAGCCCGCGGAGGCGCGATGAACACCCGCCGGATCTCCCGCGACGGGACCGCCCTGCTGCACCGGCTGCGCGAACCGGCGCCGCCGCGCCCCGAGCAGTGCGCGTTCTGCGGCCGGGACCTGCCCGGCGGCCACCGCCACCTGGTGGACGTCGAGGACCGCGCCCTGGCCTGCGCCTGCACCGCCTGCGGCCTGCTGTTCCAGCAGCCGGGCGCGGCCGGCGGCCGCTACCGCACCGTGCCGGACCGCTACCTCGCCGACCCGGAACGGGAGTTGGACCAGCAGGCCTGGTCGGTGCTAGGCATCCCGGTCGGCACCGCCTTCCTGTTCCGCAGCACCGTGATGGACCAGCTGCTGGCCTTCTACCCCGGCCCGGCCGGCGCCACCGAGAGCGAACTGGACGAGCAGGCCTGGCAGCGCGCCCTCGGCGGCAGCCGGCTGGCCGCCGCCCTGGAACCCGACGTGGAGGCGCTGCTGGTGCGCCGCACCGAGGAGCGCGTGGCGTGCTTCCTGGTGCCGATCGACATCTGCTACGAGCTGGTCGGCCGGCTGCGGCGGTGCTGGCACGGCTTCGACGGCGGCGCCGAGGCGCGGGCCGAACTCGACGCGTTCTTCGCGCGCCTGGCCGACCGGGCCCGCCCGCTGCCCGCGGAGGTGACGGCGTGACGGCGCTCGGCTTCGCCTGCACCGGCGTGCGGTCCGACCCGTACGCGGCCGGTCCGACCCTGGTCTTCCGGCTGCGGATCACGGCCCCGGCCGACACCCGGGTGCACGCCCTCGCCCTCCAGGTCCAGCTGCGGATCGAACCGGTCCGCCGGCCGTACGGCGAGGACGAGGGCGGGCGGCTGGCCGATCTGTTCGGCGGACGGGAGCGCTGGGCGACCACGCTCAACCCGATCCAGTTCGCCACCGTGCCGCTGCTCGTCCCCGGCTTCACCGGCGAGACCGAGATCGACCTCGCGGTGCCCTGCACCTACGACCAGGACGTCGCCTCGGCCCGCTACTTCCGGGCACTGGACGGCGGCGAGGTCCCGCTGCTGCTGCTCTTCTCCGGCACCGCCTTCGCCGGCCCCGGCGGCTTCCAGGTCAGCCCGGTGCCGTGGGACCGGGAGGCCCGGGTGCGGATGCCGGTGCGGGTCTGGCGGGAGGCGATCGACCGGCACTTCCCCGGCAGCGGCTGGCTGCGGCTGCCGGAGGACGCCATGGCCGAACTGCTGGCCTACCGCTCGCGGCGGGCCCTGCCCTCCTGGGAGGCGACGGTGCGCGAGCTGCTCACGGCCGCGGCGATCGGGGAGGGGGCCCGGTGAGCGGCCTCCCGGAGCGGATCGAACGCGGCTTCGCGGCCGCCCGGCAGATCGCCGACGCGGTGCTGCTGGAGGGCTACGTCCTCTACCCGTACCGCGCCTCGGCGGCCAAGAACCGGCTGCGCTGGCAGTTCGGCGTCCTGGTGCCGCCCGAGTACACCGCGCAGGGCGGCGAGCACTCCCACCAGCGCACCGAGTGCCTGATGGAGGCGCGCGACGGGGACCGGCTGGCGGTCGAGCTGCGCTTCCTGCGGGTCCAGCGGCGCACCGTCGAACAGGCCACCGCCGCCGGCTTCGAGTCCGTGGAACGGCTGGAGCTGGCCGACCGGGACCTCGTCGAATGGGACGAGGGCGTCGAGGAGCGGATCGAACTCCTGGTACCGGTCGAGGAGTTGGCCGGCGAGGGGGTGCAGCGGCCGTTCCGGCTGCCGGGCGTCGGCGAGACCGGGCTGGTGCACGAGCGCGACGCCGTCGTCGGCCGGGTGATACGGCGCCGCGAGCAGGTCGACGGCCTGCTCTGGCTGCGGGCCGAGGAGCTGCCCGGCCCGTACCGGGCGCAGCGGCTGACCGTGGAGGTGGAGAACAGCTCCGCCTGGCGGCCGTCCCGGCACGCCACCCGCGACCAGGCGCTGCCGCGATCGCTGGTCTCCGCGCACCTGCTGCTCGGGCTGGAGCACGGCCGCTTCCTGTCCGTCACCGACCCGCCCGAGTGGGCCCGCCCGGCCGTCGAGCGGTGCCGCAACGAGCGCACCTGGCCGGTGCTGGCCGGGCCGGAGGGCGAGCGCGGGGTGGTGCTGTCCTCGCCGATCATCCTGGAGGACCACCCGCGGATCGCCCCGGAGAGCCTCGGCACCCTGTACGACGCCACCGAGATCGACGAGATCCTGGCGCTGCGGACGGCGGCCCTGACCGAGGAGGAGAAACGCGAGGCCCGGGGCACCGACGACCGGGCCGGCGCGGTGATCGACCTGGCCGAGTCCATGCCGCCCGAGGTGCTGGACCGGCTGCACGGCGCGATCCGCGGGCTGCGCGAGGCCACCGGCGGCACCGCCCTCGGCCGTCCCGAGCAGCCCTGGTGGGACCCGGGCGACGACCCCGGGGTCGACCCGGAGCGGGACCGGGTGCTGGTCGACGGCCACCAGGTGGGCGCCGGCAGCCGGGTGCTGCTGCGGCCCGGACGGCGGCGCACCGACGCCCAGGACCTGTTCCTGGACGGGCGGACCGGCATCGTGGAGGCGGTGCTGCACGACCTCGACGGCTCGGTGCACCTGGCCGTCACGGTGGAGGACGACCCGGGCGCCGACCTGTGGCGGGCCCAGGGGCGCTTCCGCTACTTCCAGCCCGACGAGGTCACGCCGCTGGACGGGAGCGCCCCGGTGGACGGGAGCGCTGCGCTGGACGGGAGCGCTGCGCTGGACGGAGCCGCTCCGGTGGAGGGGCCATGACGGACCGCACGGTGCTGGTCGCCGGGGTGGGCAACATCTTCCTCGGCGACGACGGCTTCGGGGTCGAGACCGTACGGCGGCTGTCCGCCCACCCGCTGCCGGCGGGCGTCGAGGTGGTCGACGTCGGCGTGCGCGGCGTCGACCTGGCCTACCGGCTGCTCGACGGCCACCGCACCGCCGTCCTGGTGGACGCCGTCCACCGGGGCGGGGCGCCCGGGACCCTCTACCTGATCGAGGCGGCCGCCGAACAGCCGCCGGAACCGCCCGCCCTCGACGGGCACCGGATGGGGCCCGACGCCGTACTGGCCCTGCTCGCCACGCTCGCCGCCGGCACCGGCGGCGAGCCGCCCGAACGCGTCCTGGTGGTCGGCTGCGAGCCGGCCTCGCTGGAGGAGGGCATCGGGCTCAGCGAGCCCGTCGCCGCCGCCGTGGCGGAGGCGGTGCGAATGGTCCTGCGGGTCGTGGACGAGGCCACGCAGCCGGAGAAGCAGCCGGAGAAGGAGACAACACCATGCTGAGGAAACTGTTCTGCGCGGCCCTGCTGGCCGGGATCGGCGCACTGGTCTGGCAGAACCTGCCGGACCTCAAGCGGTACGTGCGCATCTCCCGGATGTGAGGCGCGCACTGCTGCGAACGGCGCAGCCCCGCGGACGGTGGCGGCGCGGCTGCGGGCCGCCGCCGCCACCTCGCCCTGTAATGGGGCGCGTTGCCGCCCGATCCGGGAAGGGACCCATGCACGAGATGTCGATCGCCGAAGCCGTCGTCGAGCAGGTGGACACGGCCGCGCGCGAACACGGGGCCCCCGGGGTGGCACGGGTGCGGCTGCGGGTCGGCGAGCTGGCCGGCGTGGTGCCCGAGGCCCTCGACTTCTGCTTCGAACTCGCCTGCGCCGGAACGCTGGTGGCGGGCGCGGCGCTGGACACCGAGTCCGTCGCGGCCCGGGCCCGCTGCGCCCCCTGCGCGGTCGAGTGGGCGGTCGGCATGCCGCCGGACCTCGGCTGCCCGAGCTGCTCCGGCGGTGGCGGCGTGGAGCTGCTGTCCGGCCGCGAGCTGCAGATCCTCGACGTCGAGTGGGCCCAGGAGCTTTGACGTCCGGGCCGAACCAGAAAGGCTGATGCCGATGTGCCGCACGGTCGACCTCCGTCAGGCGGTCCTCGCCCGCAACGACGACAGCGCCCGCGGACTGCGGGCGGCACTGGCCGCGCGGGGGACGGTCGCGGTGAACCTGCTCTCCAGCCCCGGCAGCGGCAAGACCGCGCTGCTGGAGGCCGAGTTGGGGCTCGCCCGGCGACGCGGAGTGCCCGTCGCCGCGCTGACCGCCGACCTCGCCACCGAGAACGACGCGCGCCGGCTGGCCCGCTCGGGCGCCCTGGTGAAGCAGGTGCTCACCGACGGGCTCTGCCACCTGGAGGCGCGGATGCTCGCCGGGCACCTGGACGGCTGGCTGCCGGACGACTGCCGGCTGCTGTTCGTGGAGAACGTCGGCAACCTGGTCTGCCCGGCCTCCTACGACCTCGGCGAGACGCTGCGGGTGGTGCTGGCCTCGGTGACCGAGGGCGAGGACAAGCCGCTCAAGTACCCGACGGCCTTCGGGCTGGCCAACCTGGTGCTGGTGACGAAGACGGACCTCGCGGCGGCGGCCGAGTTCGACGAGGCGGCGTTCCTGGCCAACGTCCAGCGGGTCAACCCCGGGGTGGAGGTGCTGAACACCTCGGCCCGGACGGGCGAGGGCGTCGGGGCGCTGCTGGACCGGGCGCTCGGCGTCCTGGACGGGGCGCGGCCGCACCGGCCGGTGATGGCCGCGGCGGCGCCGCACGACCACGGGCACTCTCACGACCACGACCATGGGCACTCTCAGGATCACGACCACGGCCACGACCACGGCCACACCGCCGTGGGGGAGCACGCGTGACGGCCGCCCACCCCGGGCTCGACCGCGAGCGGCGGCGGGTCGCCGTCCGCGGCCTGGTGCAGGGGGTCGGCTTCCGGCCGTTCGTCCACACCCTGGCCGGTGAACTCGGACTGGCCGGCACCGTCACCAACACCGGCGAGGGCGTCCTGGTCGAGGTCGAGGGCAGCCCGGACGCGCTGGACGCCTTCTGCCGGCGGGTGGCCGGCGACGCGCCGCCGCTCGCCCAGGTGCACGCGGTGGAGCACGCGCCGCTCGCCGCCACCGGCGCCACCGGCTTCCGCATCGTCCCCTCCCGCCCCGACGGCGCCCGCGCCACCCTGATCCCGCCCGACACCGCCGTCTGCGCCGACTGCCTGGCCGAACTCGCGGACCCGGCCGACCGCCGCCACCGGCACCCGTTCATCAGCTGCACCAACTGCGGCCCCCGGCACACCATCGTCACCGGCCTGCCGTACGACCGGGCCAACACCACCATGGCCGGCTTCCCGCTGTGCCCGGACTGCGCCCGCGAGTACGCCGACCCCGCCGACCGCCGGTTCCACGCCCAACCCGTCGCCTGCCACGCCTGCGGGCCCAGGCTCGCACTGACCGTGCCCGGACGCCCCGACCTCGGCGGGGAGCAGGCCCTGGCGGAGGCCCGGCGGCTGCTGGCCGACGGCGCGGTCCTCGCCGTCAAGGGCATCGGCGGCTACCACCTCGCCTGCGACGCGCGCGACGCCGCGGCCGTCGCCCTGCTGCGCCGGCGCAAGCGGCGCGGCCGCAAGCCCTTCGCAGTGATGGCCCGCGACCTCGCCACCGTCGAGGGCCTGCTGCCCGTCGACCCGGTCGAGCGGGAACTGCTCACCGGTCCGGTCCGGCCGATCGTCCTGCTGCGCCGCACCGGCCTGCCGGTGCCCGAGGGCGTGGCCCCGGGCAGCCCCGACCTCGGGGTGATGCTCCCGTACACGCCGCTGCACCACCTGCTGCTCGCCGCCCCCGGGCCGGACCTGCTGGTGATGACCAGCGCCAACCTCTCCGGCGAGCCGATCGTCACCGAGGACCGGGAGGCGCTGGAGCGGCTCGCCCCGCTGGTCGACGGCTGGCTCGGCCACGACCGGCCGATCCACGTGCCCTGCGAGGACTCGGTGGTGCGGGTGGTGGACGGCGAGCAGCTGCCGTTGCGCCGCTCGCGCGGGTATGCGCCGCTGCCGATCCCGCTGCCGGTGCCCGTGCGCCCGGCGCTGGCGGTCGGCGGCGACCTGAAGAACACCTTCGCGCTGGCCCGGGACGGCTACGCCTGGCTGTCCGGCCACATCGGCGACATGGACGACCTGGCCACCCTGCGGGCCTTCGACCGGGCGGTCGAGCAGCTCGGCACGGTCAGCGGCGTCCGGCCCGAACTGCTGGTCGCCGACCGGCACCCCGGCTACCGCTCGCTCCGGCACGCCGAGCGGACCGCCGCCGGCCGGCCGGTGCACCGGGTGCAGCACCACCACGCCCACATCGCCGCGGTGATGGCCGAGCACGGACTGGACGGCAGCCGCCCGGTGCTCGGGGTGGCCTTCGACGGCACCGGCTACGGCGCGGACGGCGCGGTCTGGGGCGGCGAGGTGCTGCTGGCCGACTACGACGGGTTCCGCCGCCTCGCCCACCTCGGGTACGTGCCGCTGCCGGGCGGGGACGCGGCCGTCGAGCGCCCGTACCGGACGGCGCTCGCCCACCTGCGCGCGGCCGGGCTGCCCTGGCAGCCGGAGCTGCCGTCGGTCCGGGCCTCCGGGGCGGCGGAACTCGGCCTGCTGGAACGGCAGTTGGAGCGGCGACTGAACTGCCTGCCGAGCTCCAGCATGGGGCGGCTGTTCGACGCGGTGTCCTCGCTCGCCGGGGTCTGCCACCGGGCCGGGTACGAGGCCCAGGCGGCGATCGAACTGGAGGCGGCGGCCTGCGGGTTCGGCCGCGCGGACGGCCCCGGGGCCGGGTCGGCGGCGCGGGCGGACGACGGCTACGCGTTCGGGCTGTCGGCGCGGGCCAGCGGCTGGACCGCCGACCCCGGGCCGGTGCTGGCCGCTGTGGTCGCCGACGTGACCGCGGGCGCCCCCGCGGGCCTGGTCGCCGCCCGCTTCCACCGTGCGGTGGCCGACCTGGTCCGGCGGAGCTGCGCGGCCGTCCGGGACCGGTACGGCACCACCACGGTGGCGCTCAGCGGCGGGGTCTTCGCCAACGCACTGCTCTCCTCGGCCTGCGCGAGCGGCCTCGGGGAGGACGGATTCACGGTACTGCGGCACCGCCGGGTGCCGCCCAACGACGGTGGTCTGGCGCTCGGCCAGCTGATGGTGGCCGCCCGGTCGACGGCCACCCGGGAGGAGTGAGAGCGGATGTGTCTGGCTGTGCCCGGCAGGGTGACGGAGATCGGGGAGCGGGACGGGGCGAGGATGGCGGTGATGGACTTCGGCGGCGTGGTCAAGGACGTGTGCCTGGAGTACCTGCCGGACCTGGCGGTGGGGGACTACGCGATCGTCCACGTGGGCTTCGCGCTGCAGCGCCTGGACGAGGAGTCGGCCCGGCGCACCCTCGCCCTCTTCGAGGAACTCGGGCTGTTGCAGGAGGAGTTCGGCGATCCCTGGGAGGCCGCCGGGGCGGCGGCGGGCTCTGGGGCCGAGGTTGAGGAGGCCGGACGGTGAAGTACCTGGAGGAGTTCCGCAACCCCGAGCTGGCCGCCGGGCTGCTCGCCGACATCAGGGCGACGGTCACCCGGCCGTGGGCGCTGATGGAGGTCTGCGGCGGCCAGACGCACAGCATCATCCGGCACGCCATCGACCAACTCCTGCCCGAGGAGGTCGAGTTGATCCACGGGCCGGGCTGCCCGGTGTGCGTCACCCCGCTGGAGATGATCGACCGGGCCCTGGCGATCGCGGCCCGGCCGGGGGTGGTCTTCTGCTCCTTCGGCGACATGCTGCGGGTGCCCGGCACCGACCGGGACCTGTTCCGGGTCCGCGGCGAGGGCGGCGACGTCCGGGTGGTGTACTCGCCGCTGGACGCCCTGCGGATCGCCCGGGAGAACCCGGACCGGGAGGTGGTCTTCTTCGGCATCGGCTTCGAGACCACCGCCCCGCCGAACGCCATGGCCGTCCACCTGGCCAGGAAGCAGGGGCTGCGCAACTTCAGCATGCTGGTCTCGCACGTCCGGGTGCCGCCCGCGATCGAGGCGATCATGGACTCGCCGGACTGCCGGGTCCAGGGCTTCCTCGCCGCCGGGCACGTGTGCAGCGTGATGGGCACCGCCGAGTACCCGGCGCTGGCCGAACGCCACCGGGTGCCGATCGTCGTCACCGGCTTCGAGCCGCTGGACATCCTGGAGGGAATCCGGCGCACCGTACGGCAGTTGGAGCGCGGGGAGCACACCGTCGACAACGCCTACCCGCGGGCCGTCCGCTCCGAGGGCAACCCGGCGGCCCGCGCCATGCTGGAGGACGTCTTCGAGGTCGCCGACCGTCCCTGGCGGGGCATCGGCGTGATCCCGCGCAGCGGGTGGCGGCTCTCCCCGCGCTACCGCGACCACGACGCCGAGCACCGCTTCGACGTCGGCGGGATCACGACCCACGAGCCCGCCGCGTGCCGCAGCGGCGAGGTGCTGCAGGGGCTGCTGAAGCCCCACGAGTGCGAGGCCTTCGGTACCGTCTGCACACCGCGCACGCCGCTCGGCGCCACGATGGTGTCCAGCGAGGGGGCGTGCGCGGCGTACTACCTGTACCGGCGGCTGGGCGTACCGGGGACGTCCGTCCGGGCCCAGGAACCGCAGGAACGTCGGGAGCTTCAGGAGCCTCAGGAGGCGGGTCGCGTTGGCTGACACCGAACTGCTCAGCGGGCCCGGCACGGACCCGGGCGCCGAGCGGCCCGACTTCTCCGGCTGGAGCTGCCCGCTGCCGCTGCGCGACCACCCCCGGGTGGTGATGGGCCACGGCGGCGGCGGGGCGATGTCCGCCGAGCTGGTGGAGAACCTGTTCGCGCCGGCCTTCGGCGGCCCCGTGCTCGCCGGGCTCGGCGACTCCGCGGTGCTGGAGCTGGGCGGCGCCCGGCTCGCCTTCTCCACCGACTCCTACGTGGTGCGGCCGCTGTTCTTCCCCGGTGGCTGCATCGGCGACCTCGCCGTCAACGGCACGGTCAACGACCTCGCCATGAGCGGGGCCCGGGCGGCCTACCTGTCCTGCGGCTTCATCCTGGAGGAGGGGGTGGAGATGGCCGTGGTGGACCGGGTCGCCCGGGCGCTCGGCGCCGCCGCCCGTACCGCCGGGGTCGAGATCGCCACCGGGGACACCAAGGTGGTCGAGGCCGGGCACGGGGACGGTATCTACCTGAACACCGCCGGCATCGGGATCGTCCCGGCCGGGGTCGACATCCGGCCGCAGCGTGCCCGCCCCGGCGACGTGGTGATCGTCAGCGGGCCGATCGGGCTGCACGGGGTCGCGATCATGAGCGTCCGGGAGGGCCTGGAGTTCGGGGTCGAGGTGCGCAGCGACAGCGCGGCGCTCGGCGGCCTGGTCGAGGCGATGCTCGCGGCCACCGCCGACCTGCACGTGCTGCGCGACCCCACCCGGGGCGGCCTGGCCGCGGCGCTCAACGAGATCGCCGTCGCGGCCGGGGTGGGCGTGGTGCTCAGCGAACGGGCCGTCCCCGTCCCGGAGCCGGTGGCCAACGCCTGCGCCGTGCTGGGCCTGGACCCGATGTACATCGCCAACGAGGGCCGGCTGGTCGCCTTCGTCCCGCGTCTCTCGGCGGACGCCGTGCTCGCCGCCATGCGCGCCCACCCGCTCGGCGCGGAGGCGGTGGTGATCGGCGAGTGCGTCGAGGAGCACCCGGGGATGGTCGTCGCCCGGACCGGCTTCGGCGGCACCCGGGTGGTCGACCTGCCGATGGGCGAGCAGCTGCCGCGGATCTGCTGAGGGCCCGACCGGTTACGCCGCCGCCCCGGGAGGCGATTCCCGGGG